>SLPH01000158.1 GCA_007132095.1 Syntrophomonadaceae bacterium
CCTGCTTTCGTTGTCGGCGAAGCGGGGATCGGTGATCAGGTCTTCGCGGCCCATAACCTTGAAAAGTTTTACTACAACCGGCTGGTTGCTGGCCGATAGAGCAATCCACTTGCCTTCGCTGGTCTGGTAAAGATTGCGCGGCGCAGCGGCAGCAATGCGGTTTCCGAGACGGCCGGGAATTTTCTGCAGAACCTGGTACTCCATCAGCTGCACTTCCATCAGGCGCATGATCGGTTCGTAAAGGGTAATATCGATCACCTGTCCTTTACCGCTGCCTTTGGCATCGCGCTCATACAGGGCGGTAAGAATCATGCCCATGGCGGTAAGACCGGCGATTCCGTCAGCAAGGGCAATGGGGGGCACGGTTGGCGGTGAATCTGGGTAGCCGTTGATGGCGGCAAAGCCGCTCATCCCTTCAGCGATGGTGCCAAAACCGCCTTTTTTCGCATACGGACCTTCCTGGCCGAAACCGCTGCAGCGCAGCCAGATCAGGCCCGGGTTGGCCGCGCTGAGTTTATCCCAGTCATAGCCCCATTTTTCCATGGTGCCCGGCCTGAAGTTTTCGATCAGGACATCGCTCTTCCCGACCAGTTCAAGGAAGAGTTCTGATCCTTCTTCGCTGTTGATGTTAAGGGTAATGCATTTCTTATTGCGCGACAGGGATTTCCAGAACACCCCCCTGCCGTCTTTAACAGCGCCGAAACTCCTTGATCCGTCCGGTTTTTTCGGGTGTTCCACTTTAATTACCTCTGCGCCGTAGTCGCCCATAAATGAAGCGGCCCAGGGCGCAGAAATCATTGTTCCGATGTCGAGAATCCGGATGCCCTCTAAAGGTAAGCTGTTTTGAGTCATTAAATATTTCCCCCTTTGCCCAGGAGATCAAAAGTTCAGGACTAAGAATAGTATTAATAGCCCCGCCTGCAACTTTTCTCTGCTGCCCTGATCTTAGATGCTGCTGCAGGCGGGCTTTTGGCGACACATATGTTCCTATATGCGGAACTAATGTCCTATATAGGTAACTTCTACACTCTTCAGAAAAACCCTTCCAAGTCAGACATTATTTTTATTAATTTTTAGGCCCAGGTTTTAAAGAGGCATAAAAAGCTGCCCCGTAAGGGATGCAGCCCCGTAAGGCAGACAGGTGCTAAGCCAGGTCGAGGCAGGGGCGGCCATGAACCCTGTCTAGGGCTATTAACGTCCGGACCGGGCCCGGATCAATTGGGCCAGTTCACCGGGGTAATCGGTGATAATTGCTTCAAGGCCGGCGTTTAAAAATGTTTCCATCATTTCAGGATCATTGACTGTCCAGGGGTAAAGGGGGATCGACTCGCGCCGGAAGCGGGCCAGGGTTTCGGGGTTCTGCAGGTAGAAGAAGAGCGGGTGCACGGAGTAGCAGTTCAGTTCACGGGCCATGTCCCAGGGGTTTTCCACCTCAAGGGCGTAGAGCAGGCCGGTGCGGACTTTAGGGTTGATTGTGCGGCTGGCTTTAAGGGTTTCCCAATTGAACGAAGAGATGATCACCCTCTCTTCCAGGCCGAAACGCGATACAAGCTTTAACACCGCTTCTGCCAGGTGAGGATAAGAGACAATATCTGTTTTTAACTCTGCGTTGAAAAGCAGGTTTTTATCTTTGTAGCGTTCAAAGAGTTCGGCCAGGGCGGGGATCCTGGCGCCGGTGAATTCGCTGCCGAACCAGGAGCCGGCATCCAGTTTCTGCAGCTCTTCCAGGACTGCTTCGCCCACGGGGCCGCTGCCGTTTGTGGTTCGCTCCAAAGTTTCATCGTGGATAATTACGGGATGACCGTCACGGGAGAGATGGAGATCAAATTCGAAGCCGTCGGCCCCGGCTGCCAGGGCTTTTTCGAAAGCGGCAAAGGTGTTCTCCGGGCCAAGGGCTGATCCGCCGCGGTGGGCAATATTTAAAGTGGCCATACAGAAGATTTTCCTTCCCTTTTGCAATCCTTACAGGCACCCCGGCTCTTTGCTATTCTATGCGGGACCGGCCGGGTTATAAGACCCTATTCCCCGGGGCTTTTTAAGATTTCAGCCTGTATGCGCCTGTTTCCTGCCCCCAGATGCTTGCTCTTTCCAGTTTGGGCAAGCCGGGCATGAATCTATTTTGCCCTTTATGGACCAAAGTTTTTCAGGAAATCTCCAGCCCTTCGATTACCCGGCGGGGACGGGTTACCAGCATCTCTTCATCTGAGCCGGGGCCATTAATTTTCACCAGCTCTGCGGCGGCCTTTTCGATTGTAAGCAGCCTGGAGGTGGCATTGTGGGCATCACTGGCAAACAGGTGGGCCAGTCCGGCCCTGACCATAGCCCGGGCAGTCTGTTCGACCTTGCGGCCCAGGATGCCGTTCAGGGCGCCCCAGGTTACCTGGAAAAGAGCGCCGATTTCATGCAGCGCCTTCAAGCGGTCCAGCCTGTTTTGCAGGACCAAAACCCGTTCGGGGTGCGGAATTATGGGCCGGTAACCGTTTGAGACGAGGTTGACAATCAGCTGTTCGGTATACACAGGCAGGGGCTGAAGCATGGGCAGTTCCAGCAGCAGGTAGGAAGTGTTGTTCAGGGTCTGGATTTCCCCTTTTTCCAGGCGTTCCAGGGTCAGCGGCTCAATATGCTGTTCGGAGCCGGGCAGCAGGGTTAAAGCCAGTCCTTCCCGGTCGATTTCTTTCTGCAGTTCCCGCATCCGCTGCATGATCAGGGCGGGCGCCGGGCGGCCTTCACAGGTGTGCGGCGTTACAGCCACCGTGTCGTAACCGGCCTCGACCATGGCACGGCAGAGCAAGAGCGATTCCCTGATGCTGCGCGGTCCGTCATCTATATCGTGGAGAATGTGATTGTGCAGATCAACAGCTCCGGGCATGTTCAGCTCCTCTCCAGCAGGCGTTTTACAATTTGTGGAGCAGAATAGGTGATACTGCCGGCGCCCATGGTAAAGATCAGGTCTCCCGGTTGGGCCAGAGCTGCGGCCCTGGCTTCGAGGACGCTGATGTCATCATCCTGCTCGACAGGGATACCGCTGGAAAGGCGGATTTCTCCGGCCAGGGTTTGGGCGCTGATCCCCGGAACAGGATCTTCCCCGGCAGGGTAGATGCTGTGCAGCAGCAGGTAATCGCTGGCAGAAAAGGCGGCGGAAAATTCCTTGAACAGGGCGGCGGTGCGGCTGTAGCGATGGGGCTGAAAAAGGCAGATCAACCGCCGGAACCGGCCGCGGGCCGCTTCAAGGGTGGCCCTGATTTCTGTCGGATGATGGGCGTAATCGTCAACAACGGTAATACCGTTGACTGTGCCGATAATTTCAAAACGGCGGCCCACCCCGGTAAAAGAGGCTAACCCGCCGGTAACTGCTGCCGGGTCGATACCGACCTGGTGGGCAAGCGCGTAAGCGCCTACGGCGTTGCTGATGTTGTGATCACCGGGAACAGGCAGCTTGATGCCCCGGGCAATTGGCTTATTCCGCAGGAAAAGATCGAAACCGGAACCATTTCCTTCTTCCCTGATATTGGCGGCATGGTATAAGTCTGTAGCGCCGGGGCCGGTATTTAAGGCATATCTGACCACCCGGCAGTCAAGACCGGCGGCCAGTTCAATCAGGCCGGCATCATCGGCGCAGAGCACTGCAGTGTCATCGGCGGTAAGGTGGGACAGAAAGATCCGGTATGCATCTTTCAGCTTAACGTAGTCATTGTCGTAATGCTCAAGATGATCGGGTTCAATTCCGGTTACAAGGGCGAGCCGGGGGTAGTAGCGGGTAAACGAGCGATCGCTTTCATCTGCCTCGGCAACCAGGTACGGACCTGAACCGAGCCGGGCATTGCTGCCGTAGGCCGGGAG
>SLPH01000011.1 GCA_007132095.1 Syntrophomonadaceae bacterium
AAGGGCTGACAGATTTTCAGAAACAGGCCGTTTCGTACAAAAACCAGATGGGCCTTTACTCGGCCCTGATCGATTCCCTGGTGCGCCTTTTTCCGCTTAAAAGGGCATTAATGATTATTCCTCCACCCAGGTACTGGCAGGCCGGTTCCAGCAAAAACTCTTCTTTTCAGGTTGTCCACCAGGAAAGAAAAAGCGACCAGGAGCAGAACCGCAAGATTATTGAAGAGATCGAGCGTAAATGGGCGAACCTGCTGGTGTTGAAGCAAAAGAGGATCTATATCAGTGAAAACCGGCAGTGGATCGCCGTACCACTGCTCCGGGAGAAAGGCGTAATTGATGCGGTGTTCGTCGGAATTTTAAAACCCCAGGTCAACCCTGTTGCCTTTGCCGATGATATCTCCCTTTTTATCAGGTTTGCCGAGCAGAGCACGGCCTGGCTTTCCCTGTTCAAGCAAAAAGAGCGGGTGCTGCAGCATATCAGCTCAATCTATGAAGCGGTGGGGGCTGCCGCCTCGGCAAGCAACCCCTACACGGTTACAAAATTGTTCGCCTCGTACGCTATGTCCCTGACCGGCTGCGATAAGGCGATCTTCTGGATCGAAGATTCGGGAGACGGGAAAAAAGAAGATTACAGCCCCATCTACACGATTAAGGGCCCGAAAGATGTCCTGCCGGAAGAAGGGTGGCAGGAAGAACTGCTGCTGGCCTGGCAGCAGATCCAGGAACAAGGGCAGCCTGTAGTGTTGAACCTGAAAAGCGCCGACGACAGCAGCCCCCAGATGATCGCGGTTCCGATAAAATCCGGCGGCCATTGTATCGGCATGCTGGCGGGTATTCAAACCAGCAATACTTACAGCGTCCAGGAAATAAGCCAGACGTTAAACATCCTGGGCGATCTGGGAGCTATCGCTGTGGCAAGGAACAGGGCTGAAGCTTTTGCAGAAAGGGCGCTGGTTATTGACGAACAAAAGAGGATCGCCAATGAAATCCACGACACCATTTCCCAGAACCTGTTCAGCATAGTTTACAGCATCGACAGCCTGATGCGGGAACAGGGAAGCTCCCTCGATGAAAAAAGCTTCAACTGCCTGGCCGATATAAAAAACGTATCGGCCGAAACGGGGCGGGAGCTGAGAGCCTTAATTTACGGCCTGAATCCAAAACAGGAAAAGAACGATACTTTTATCAGCGAAGTAAGCGCTTACCTGAAACAGGTGGCAAGGATGTACCAGTTGAAAGTGGTCCAGGAGATCAAGGGCGACAGCGAGTACTTAAACCCGGCCATGTGTAAAACCCTTTACCGGATCCTGAAAGAAGCGACAGGCAATGCGATTCGCCACAGTGAATGCGGCGAAATCAGGGTGAGCCTGGAGATCACGCCTTTCGATTCAACGCTTACCGTGTATGACAACGGAAACGGCTTTAACGCTGAAAGCAGTCTTGATCTTTACGCTGCCGGGAACCGCCTGGGACTGGTCAACATGCGCGAACTGGCCATGGCTTTAAGAGGCACTTTAAGTATTGACAGCAACCCGGAGATGGGGACAACGGTAACCTGCTCGATTCCCACCTCACCGGTATCCCTGGTCTGATGAAAGAGATACAACAGCACCTGAGGGAGGTTTTAAAATGGATATAAGCGTAGTAATGGTCGACGATCACCCCCTGGTCCGCCAGGGCATCGAGGGTTCCCTGCGCCTGGTGGACGGCATCAAACTGCTGGGCAGTTCCTCTAACGTCCAGGAGGCGCTTGACCTAATTGCCATGTACCAGCCAGACGTGGTCCTGGTGGATTTGAAGCTGAACAATGAACACGGGTTGGATGTAGTCAGAAACGGCAGGGATCTCTGCCAAAACAGCCGCTACCTGATCCTCACTTCCTATGCAAACGAGGAAGAGATTCTGGGGGCGCTGGAAGAAGAAGTGGAAGGTTACATCTTGAAAGAGGCCCTGCCGGAAGAACTGATCGCCGCGATAATGGCGGTGGGAAACGGTAAAAACTACTATGATCCTTCCGTGGTCCAGTATGCCATGGGCAAGGGGCGCAGCAAGAAAAAACCGGATTTAAGCAAGCTGACCAGGCGGGAAATGGAAGTGCTCCGCATGCTGGGCATAGGCATGACCAACAAGGTTATTTCTGAAAAGATGTTTATCAGCGAACACACGGTGAAAAAACATGTCGGCGCTATCCTTCACAAGCTGTCTTTCGAAGACCGCACCCAGGCCGCCCTCTTCGCCGTTTCAATGGGTCTGCACCAGGAGAGTTAAACCCCTTCACCCCGAGAAATGACCCCTTTACAAAGCACGATACTTTTTAAGGCATCCCATTAGAGCGGGAAGAGCGCTCCTTGACTTCCATATTATGGGGTTTATTGCCATGCCCATGTGATATGATATAAGTATCACGCCGGATAGTTTATCCGGCGAATAATGAAAGGACGAGGTGATCCTGATGATTGCCAATAAACCGGAGCTTGAAGGCAGAAGAGTGATCGTCGTTTCAAACAGGCTGCCGGTAAGCGTTACAAGGCGGGGCGGGGAGATGCATATTACCCCCAGCGTCGGCGGCCTGACCACCGGCCTCTCCTCCTATCACAAGCAGAATGACGGCATCTGGGTCGGCTGGCCCGGGATTAGCCCCGGCAGCCAGAAAATTAAAGCAGAGCTGGACGAAACCCTGCAGAGGGATTATAACTGCCTGCCTGTTTTCCTGACATCAACTGACCTGAAAAAATACTACTCCGGTTTCAGCAACCGCACCCTGTGGCCGCTTTTCCACTATTTTTCCACCTACTGCACCTACAACCCCTCGGAGTGGGAAAGCTACAAGGCGGTCAACCAGCATTTCTGCGACCGCGTCACCGAGGTAGCAGGCGAGGACGATCTGATCTGGGTCCACGATTACCACCTCCTGCTGCTGCCGGGTCTGCTGCGTGAAAAACTGCCCGATGCGACGATCGGCTTTTTCCTGCATATTCCCTTCCCTTCGATGGAGATATTCCGCAACCTGCCCTGGCGGGAAGAACTTTTAAAGGGGATGCTCGGCGCCAACCTGATCGGATTTCACACCTATGACTACACGAGACACTTTTTGAGCTCTATCCTGCGCATCCTGGGCAAGGATCAGCTTTACGGGCAGGTAATTGCAGATAACCGGATGGTCAAGGTTGACACTTTCCCCATGGGCATCGATGCCGATAAATTCTCAAAAGCAGCCTCTTCGGCCCCGGTGGTAAAGAAGAGCAAAGTGCTGGCCGAGAAACTGAATACGGAGAAGGTGATCCTTTCCGTGGATCGCCTCGACTTTACCAAGGGAATCCCGGAGCACCTGAAAGCCTTCGAACTATTCCTGGAGAAAAACCCCCAGTGGCACGGGAAGATCACTTACGTGGCCCTCTGCGTTCCTTCACGAACCAAGGTTAAGGAATACCAGCTGTTGAAGAGCGAAGTTGACGAACTGGTGGGCCGGATTAACGGCCGCTTCGATATTCCGGGCTGGCTGCCCATCCTTTACATGTACCGTTCGCTGCCTTTCGAAGAGCTGGTTGCGCTCTACCGTTCTGCCGATATGGCCCTGGTTACCCCGCTGCGCGACGGGATGAACCTGGTAGCCAAGGAATACCTGGCCTGTCACGGGGAAAATGGCAAAGGCGTGCTCATTTTAAGCGAAACGGCCGGGGCGGCAGCGGAGCTGGGCGAGGCTTTAATCGTGAACCCGAACGATATCGGGATGATTGCAGATGCCATTGCCGAGGGCCTTTCCATGCCTGACCGCGACAGGCAGGCCGCCCTGAAGCTGATGAACGAGCGGATTAGCAAGTATAATAT
>SLPH01000036.1 GCA_007132095.1 Syntrophomonadaceae bacterium
ATTATGGCTAATATTCCTATTCCGTCAGTTGTTCCTGCGCCAATTACCATTCCGCCAAGCCCAAGAGCGATTAGCAGCCCGGCGATAATATTTAAAGCAATTGAAGGCCACGCAGGCAGTTCGCTGTAGTCATCTGCCGCAGCTTCAAAACCCCCGCCAGGCTCTGCTTCTACATCCCCGCCACCTGAATCTGTAACCTGTTCAACTCCGGAGGCATAAACTGTTTCTTCAACGACCCACCTGGTGCAGTAGCGGCATTTTAGCGCTGCCCGGTTAATTTCTTCCCCACAGTGGGGACATTCTCTAAATTCTATTTCACTCATTCAGTCAAGCTCCTTTCAACCTTATGGCATTATTTCATTTACACTTATATTAATAAGGCGGCGTTACCGCAGCGGATGCCGCGCTCGGCTTTTACAATTGTATCACTTGCAGGCAGCTTTTTCTTTAAGTAATTATTAAGGCAATATTGGCAGCTTATATTCAAAGATATAAATTATAAATATAAGAAGGATTTATATCGCATAAAACAGAAATAATTAAGATTCGTAGCTGTTTGCATTTACTGTTAGGCCATCATTAAGGCAATGCCAAAAAGGAGACAGGAGAATGATGAAAAAACGCAAGGGGTTTGCCTGGATACTTATTGTTTCTGCAATTTTTTTACTCCTCAGTGGTTGTATCGAAATGGGTATTGATTTTAATGTCGACAAGGATGGTTCCGGAAAAGCAATAATTAGCATTGCTGCAACTGATGCCATGTATAATGACGTAATTGACGACTTACTTTCTGATACTCCCCCCGACGCTTCGAATGTGAAGATCGAGACTAAGATGGTTGACGGGAAAAAGGTTGCCGAAGTTGATATTGGCTTTAACAATGTTGCCGAACTCGGTGATTACGGGTTTGATGTGACCCACACGGTTAATAACAATATTCATCGCGTTGAAATCGCTCAAATTGAAGGATTCCCCGTTTCGGCCACCCTGCAGATGCCCGGCAAAATAACAAACAGCAACGGTACTGTCTCCGGTTCTACAGTCACCTGGCCTGCCGGAACGATGACCAGCGCCTACTGGGCGGAGTCTGAGGAAGGCGGAGGGTTTGGAAATATGCTTATGATCATTTTAGCTGTAGTCGTTGCCCTCTTGATCATCGGAGTCGTATTATTCCTGGTTCTGGGCAGGAAGAAGCAGCCTGTTTACGCCACACCGGGAGGGCCGCAGGGATCGTTTTGCCAAAACTGCGGCAATCCAATGGGACCAAGTGACGCCTTCTGCCAGGTCTGCGGTACCAGGAGATAAAATAATCCGATAACATAAATATGCTTTGCCTTGTCTGCCCCGGCCTTCATCATAGGACCGGGGCTTTTTCATGTTCAGGTAGATCTATCTACCGGCAAAAAACCCACTTAGTGTTATAATGCAAATAAGGGAAAACAAATATGGAGATAATGGAGTGAGTGTGCCCCGTGTCAAACATTGATTTAATCGCCACCGCTACTTTCGGCCTGGAAGCAGTTGTAGCAGAAGAGGTCAAAAACCTGGGCTACCGGGAAGTTAAAGTTGAAAATGGAAAGGTAACGTTCAGCGCGGATGAAAGCGCTATTTGCAGAACCAACCTTTGGCTGCGCTGTGCCGACCGGGTTCGCCTTAAGGTTGGCGAGTTTGAAGCTCTCTCCTTCGATGAACTCTTCGAAAAAACGAAGGCGCTGCCCTGGGCTGATATACTGCCGGCTGATGCAGCTTTTCCTGTAGATGGCAAATCAGTACAATCTAAACTGTTCAGTATTTCTGACTGTCAGGCCATTGTTAAGAAAGCTGTTGTAGAAAGTATGAAAAAACGCCACCGCACCAGCTGGTTTGAAGAAAAAGGCCCACTTTACAGGATTGAAGTTGCCCTTTTAAAAGATATAGCCACTATAACCATCGATACCAGTGGTCCCGGACTGCACAAAAGAGGTTACCGCGCAGTCGCCAGCGAAGCGCCTCTAAAAGAAACCCTGGCTGCCGCCCTGATTCTGCTTGCACGCTGGAACCCTTCCATCACCCTGATCGATCCTTTCTGCGGTTCGGGCACCATTCCAATTGAGGCCGCCCTGATCGGGATGAATCTGGCTCCGGGGATGAACCGCGAGTTCGCCTCAGAAAAATGGCCTGCAATACCGCGTCAACTCTGGCATGATGCTCGAAGGGAAACTCATGATAAAGCTGAATATGAACGGCCCATGGAAATATCCGGCACCGACATAGAGAGCAACCTTGTTTCGATAGCCCGCAGAAATGCCTCAGAAGCAGGAGTGGATGACAAGATCCACTTCCAGGCCAGACCATTCTCTGAGCTCAGTTCAAAAAAGAAGTTTGGCAAGATAATCTGCAATCCCCCTTACGGGGAGCGGCTTAGCAGTGAAGATGAAGTAAAAGAGCTATACAAAACCATGGGGGCAAAATTTAAGGAGCTGGACACCTGGTCATTTTACGTCCTGACCGGATATGAAGCTTTCGAAACGCTGATCGGTAAAAGAGCCTCTAAAAGAAGAAAGCTTTATCACGGCAATATCAAAACCCATTATTACCAGTATTTCGGACCCCGGCCACCTCGCAGATCACATAACTTTTAGCTGCCAATTATTATACAAAACAATAAGTTTGATAACAGCAGCGCTCCATCCCTTATTTGGGAAAGATGCCGATGTGACCATTGGACAAGAGATTGCGCTCTTTTTGCCTAAAGCTGGTTTTTGCCTGAACCCGACCCCTGGCACTACCGGGGCGATCTAGGGGCGAAACTTATGGAAATGCCCTGCTGTTTTGCTGTATGAGCTGCGGGCGAGTTTAATTTTCCCTGAATTGGCTTGACGCTATCCATATCCTTTAGGCCGGCTTTCTTTGCAGGGTTTGATAAAAATGATACAATAAAGTTTGATGATTAATATTTTTTTGACATGAGAACCTAAACTGCTGAGAGGACCTATCTGCTGATGCAATCGAAAAAGCGTCTCTTCTTAGGGCTGTTCTTGTTGTTAACCCTGATTATGCTTACCGCCCTGGCCTATCTCTTTTTGTTTATTACGAGACCGGATGCGGTTATCTTTCAGTTCACATTTTATGTGACAACCACTTTTTTAGCGATCCTGGCCGGACTATCATTGCTTGTATTCGCTATCCTGGTGATATCATTATTGAGAGGGGAACCGCTTGCCGGCTTTAGCCGCCTGGTCCAGAAAACCCTTGTCTTCTTCTTTCCCCTGGTTATGCAGCTCGGACGGCTGCTCCGGATAACATCAGAGAATATCCAGAGGTCCTTTATTGAGATAAACAACCGCCTGGTTGAATTAAAAATGATCAGAGTGCCCGCAAACAAACTGCTGCTCTTACTTCCACATTGCCTGCAGGATGAGGATTGTCCCCACAAGATCACCAGGAATCCTTTTAACTGTAAGCGGTGCGGCAGATGCCCCGTTGATAAGCTTATCGACATGGCTGAAAGATGGCAGGTTAAAATTAAAGTTGTAACCGGGGGAACCCTGGCGCGCCAGGCAGTAAATAAACTGCGTCCGGAATGTATCCTGGCTGTAGCCTGTGAAAGAGACCTCTCAACCGGCATAGTTGACAGTTTCCCTTTACCCGTTTGCGGGGTGCTGAACGAAAGGCCTTCCGGGCCCTGCTTTAACACAACAGTGTGCTTTGATGCTCTTGAAGAAAAGCTGGTTAACCTGCTTGGAAACAAGACCGTCCAACCCTGATATAAAGCTAATCCTGGCGGGCTGTGCCTTAACCGCCGCAGCATCTTCAAGGCCAGG
>SLPH01000092.1 GCA_007132095.1 Syntrophomonadaceae bacterium
AAAAGCTGCAGGCGGTGTCAGGAAGGCGAGCAGGTAAAGCCACAGCCTGTGGACGGCCCCACGGATGTTAAATATATTCAGGCTGAGCAGAAGGAGCGGCAGCAGGAAGAGGTAGCCGAAGACAATATAGATGATTAAACTGTGCAGTTCAGCGGTTATCGTCATCCCGGTTCTCCCTTGCTTCAATTATGGCCTGTTCGAGTTTCTCAAGCATTGAGCGATCCTGCTTTCCGGCCCGGTGGATAAAATGGCTTACTGCCGTGTCGCTGAAATCGGTGAGCAGGTCATCAATCATGCCTTCAACGACCTGGCTGGTAAATTCACGGCGGGAAAGGGCGGGGCTGAAAAGGTGGGTATTGCCCTTTTTATCTTTCAGCAGCAGCTTTTTCGAAGAGAGACGCCCCATAATCGTCATCACGGTGGTGTAGGCCGGATCTCGGCTGTCTTTCAATTCGTCCACCACGTCGCGAACGGTGACAGGCTCATCTTTGCGCCAGATAATTTCCATGATCTCGCTCTCCAGGCTGCCAAGCACTTTTTCAAGGCCGGGCTTTCCCGGCCGGTAGCCGCTTAAGTTTAATTTCTTCATGGCATCTCCCATAAATCCTATAGTATTGCTATCATAACATCGATCCCTACTACAGGCAATAGTAAATTTAATTTTAATCCATTATGTAATTGCGGCGGGTTGTCTCAGCCGCCAAGCCTGCTGCTTAAGGGAAAAACAGGGGATGAAGAATGCCGGGGATATGGAAGCAGGTCAGCTGATTAATCTTCACTGTTGCTGTTTGACATGAGCCGGGAAAATGCCGGTGAAAAAGGGGGCGGGACGCTTACAAACGTTGACAGCGAGGGGCAAACTTGTTATTATGCCTATAGAAATAGTAGGGTATTATTTGCAGCATCATTTAGCCTCTACACGGTTAATCCGGCTGCTTGATCACTATATAAACGCATTTCCGGGCAAACAAACTGCTCAATTAAGCCTCAGGGAAGGCTGAGTATCTGCCGGGGTTGAATTATTGATAATTTCATGATTAGGGGTTAAAGGTTTAAGGAAAGATTATTTATCTGCCTTCATGCATCATTTAAAGCCTGCATGAGGATTACCGGGGCATAATTTATGTTTATTAATCAAAGTATCTGCCGGGAGTGGATGAACATGAAAGAGATATATCTTGACAATGCGGCCACTACTGCAGTCAGGCCGGAAGTTGCTGAGGCGATGCTTCCGTATTTCACGAGCGTCTACGGCAATCCGTCCAGCCTGCACGGTATCGGCCAGAAAGGCAAGGAGGCGCTTGAGCGGGCCCGGGCCGATGTTGCTTCCAGCTTAAATGTTGAGCCGCGGGAAATCTATTTTACCAGCGGCGGCACGGAGAGCAACAACCTGGCGATCAAGGGTTACGCCGCTGCCGCTATGGCTAAGGGGCGTCACCTGGTTACCTCCCCCCTTGAGCACCACGCTGCCCTGTATGTTTTCCAGCAGCTGGAGAAACAGGGCTTTGAAGTAACCTACCTGCCCGTGGACAGGAGCGGTCTGGTCGATCCGGCTGATTTCGAACGGGCAATCCGCGATGATACGATCCTGGTCAGCGTTATGCTGGCCAATAACGAGATTGGCACGGTTGAGCCGGTCAGGGAAATTGCCGCTTTAGCCCGCGAGAGGGGGATCGCCGTTCACACCGACGCGGTCCAGGCCGTGGGGAAAATACCCGTTGACCTCCAAGACCTTGGTGTTGACATGCTTTCCCTGACGGCCCATAAGTTTTACGGCCCCAAGGGGGTTGGTGTTCTCTACAAGCGCGATCAGCTGGAGATCCGCCCGCTTTTTGAGGGAGGAAGCCAGGAGCGGGTATTGCGGCCCGGCACGGAAAATATCCCGGGCGCAGTCGGCCTGGCAAAAGCCCTGAAGCTGGCGGTTGGCGAACTGGAAACTGAAGGGCCCAGGCTGGCCGGGTTGCGCGACCGGCTCGAGAAAGGGATCCTGGCCGGGCTTGACCATGTTACCGTTAACGGGCATCCCGGAAAAAGGGTGCCCAACCTGAGCAGCATCAACTTTTCATTCCTTGAAGGCGAGGCGCTGTTGATGGCCCTTGACGTGAAGGGGATTGCCGTATCGACCGCCTCTGCCTGCAGCGCCGGGACTGATGACCCTTCTCATGTCCTCCGGGCTATCGGGCTCGATCCGGTCACGGCCAGGAGCACGCTGCGTTTCTCGCTGGGGCGTAACAACACCGCTGGTGAGATTGATTATGCAGTCGAAACTGTTGTCCATACTGTCAAGCTGCTGCGCAGCTATTCGCCGGTCAGTGCAGCGGGTCAGGGAGCAGGCGCGTAATGGACGGAGCCGCAGCCGGTCGTTATGGCAAGCAGGTGCTGTTCCGGCCAATCGGAATAAATGGCCAGGCGAAAATTTCTGCCGCCACAGTGACGATTATCGGACTCGGGGCCCTTGGCACGGTCAGCAGCAGTCATCTCTGCCGTGCCGGGGTGGGGCGCTTGAAGCTGGTGGACCGCGATTTCGTTGAAATCGGCAACCTGCAGCGGCAGCTGCTTTTTGATGAAGAAGATGCCCTTAAAAGGCTGCCGAAAGCGGTAGCCGCGTCGGAAAAACTGAAAAAAACCAATTCGGAAATAGTTATTGAGCACGAAATAGCCGATGTTGAGCCGCGCAACGTGGAAGCGCTGGTTGCGGAAAGCGACCTTGTCATTGACGCAACAGATAACCTGGAGACGCGCTTTCTGATTAATGATGCCTGCCTGAAGAACGAGATCCCCTGGATCTATACCGCCGCTCTCGGTTCTACCGGAGTGGTTATGAGCATTGTCCCAGGCCAAACACCCTGCCTGCGCTGCTATATCGACCGCCTCCCACCGGCGGGGGCGATCGCCAGCTGCGATACGGAAGGGGTTTTGAGCATGACCACTGCAGCGGCGGCCTCCCTGCAGTGCGCTGAAGCGCTGCGCCTGCTGGTCGGGCTTAAACCGACGGAGGGAATGCTCTACTTTGACGTTTGGGAGCGCTCCTTTGAAACATTTTACATTGACCGCAAAGATGACTGCCCGGCCTGTGGCCTGGGAAAATATGAATTTCTTGACGGAACCGCGTACTCCTTTACCACTGTTCTCTGCGGGCGCAATGCGGTCCAGATTCAGCCTCCCGCTGAAAGCGAGATCGACCTCGAGCTATTAGCCGACCGCCTCCAACAGGCCGGCGAGGCAAGCTATAACGGTTTCCTGCTCAGTTTTAAAGCAGAAGGGTACGAACTGGTCCTGTTTCCCAACGGGCGGGCCATCATCCGCGGCACAACCGACGAAGCTGAAGCCCGTAACCTTTATGCCCGGTATATTGGAACCTGAAATATAACGGCCTGACTATTCTGATCTCGTACCTGCAGGTGAAGCGTACCGTTGGCTGTTCTGACGGGCGCTACAGGCCTATCCGTTGCCACCCTTTTAGATCATCCCAAATAATTGACCTAAAACCTCCATGTAGAAAACTTCAGGGCCTGTTTTAAGCCCTGCAGCCCCTACCTTTCAGGCGTGCGAAAGCGCGGCGAAGCCCTCATATAACTCTTTGCGAAACAACTGAAAAATAGTCTTGATTTTGCCGGCGGAATCTTTTAAAATGACAAGTGAACATATGAGCAGTTGCTCATATGAAGGGAGGGCAAATGATGGCGCCGGAAAAGAAAAGTGAAAGTTTCAGCTGCGATGTAAACGTGATCCACCGGGAAATAGTGGACAGGGTGCAGCAGAAGATGCC
>SLPH01000126.1 GCA_007132095.1 Syntrophomonadaceae bacterium
ACTTGAAGCTGAAGAACCGCAGGTAGCGCCGGTTGCAGAAGAAGCTGCCAGGAATTTATGGCCGCTGCTGCTCCTGCTGCTGGTTCCCGCCCTGCTCTGGTTCCTGCTGGCAAGACTGGTGCTGGTTCGCGTTCCCGGTGAAAAGGGTAAATACAAAACCGTGGCCCGCAAGCTTGCCCGCCGCAAAGATCAAAGATGGTTTGTTAACATCGAAAAAGAGCTGGAAAAATATCTGGCTGAACACGGCAAAGTAATGGTCGACTTCAGGGGCGGATTAATCAAAGACGCTAAGAAAGCAGTCTATGAAGGCGAAGCAGTTCTAGGCGAAGGAGAAAAACGGTTTGCCCTGGTAGACAGGCAGCGTTTGCTCACCTGGGTCGATGAACTGAAAGAAGAAAGAGAAGAGGTTGCCTGATCAAACTGGGTAATCTGGGCAGACAGGCTCCTTTAAAAGGCGGCCGGTTGAAAAACCGGCCGCTTATTGTTTTCTGTTATAAAGGGAATCATGCTGATAGCAGTTTCGCTGAAAACAGCCTTTATTATCGGCCTTGTCCCGCTTCATACAGGTTGACTTTGCCCTGAAATTGCTTTCGTCTACTTTTCGCGCGGCATGCAGATAATCTCTTTCACCACCGTATCGAAGAACTGGCTCGAGTGGGCCGGCAGGATCACGCAGGCCGTATCAGCCCCTCTCCCGGTGCCGCCGACAGCGATAATCTCTTCTCCATAGGGGATTAAGCCGGCGTCTAAGGCCATAACGCTAACCTCCACGCACACCTTGTAGCCCTGCCCCAAGATCCGCAGGGCGGAAGCGACCACCTCGTTCGGGTAAACCCCTTCGAACTTGAAGCGCATGGCCCGGTTAACCCCTGCCAACAGGTGGGTAGAGGTAAAGACTTTTACCCCTGCTGCGGCAAGATTAACCCTGGCTTCGGTACTCATTTCGTCTTCGCCGGGTTTGACGTAGCCCACCTGGTGGGTAACACAGATTACTTCCAGACCCTGATCGAAAAACTTTTCAGCTGTTTCCCCTGTGTTTGACGCCACTACGATATGCTTAATGCCAAGTTCTTCTGCTTTGGCTATAACGGCTTCAACGGTGGCGTCTGTGTTGCGGCGGCCCCGTTTTTCCCAAATTTTCATGCTATCCGGTCCCTCCTTATCCTTGATCTACTATAACTATTCGTCAGGTATCAATAAAATCCTACCTATGGTTTTGCGCCTGCATGACCGGATCGGCCGGCCCTTTAGGCCAAATATTAATTATATGCGGCGCTTATTGACAAAATATGAAAGCCCTGATAATATTATTATGAAAAATTAGAAATATTTGCCGTAAGAAAAAGAAAGCCCTCATCGGGGTCGGACCAAGTGTCGGCCAGATGAAGGGGCGCGGCAGCAAAGGTAATCTGCTTATAGAGAAACAACCAGGTTTATGGGGGCAGATTCGTTTGCTTTATAGAATATAGAGAGAAAAGGCTTCAACTACAGGGAGGGATTGAAATGCGCAGATCTGCGATGCGCAAGAAAAAACGCAGGAAGTTTAATCTATTCCACTTTCTGATCATTTTTCTGACCCTGCTTGTAGTGGGGGCAGCAGTTCTCTTCTTCACGGACACTTTCGGCATAGCCACCAGCCTCAAAGACTTCTGGAGCGACACCCGGGCCAAAATCAGCGACCCGGACGGTATCCGCCTGATCGAAGGCGATTACTCCATTGACACCCCGGATGAAATTTTACAGGGCAAACATATTACCGGAAACCTCTATCTCGGTGCCGGTATCGGTGACGGCAGCGTTGAGCTGAGGAACATCATCGTGGACGGCGCAGTCCTGATCCAGGGCGGAGGTCGTAATACGGTGCGCCTGCACAACTGCACCCTGAACGAGGTTAAGGTCCACCGGCCTGAAGGAACAGTCAGGGTTTTGGCTACCGGTGAAACCGAGATTGGTTCTACCGTGCTTGAAACCAGCGCCTACCTGGAAGAAGATCCCCATCCCGGGTTCGACGCTTTTGGCGACGTGGTAATCCTTACCGATGGCAGGGTTGACCTGAACGGCGACTTTAACAATATGCGGATTTCGGCAGAGAACGCTGAAGTCCATATCAACGGAAACCATATAGTATTCATGAGTATTACCAGCACCGCTTCCGGCACCCGCCTCTACTACAATGACAGCCTGCGGATTGATAAATTTAAGATCGATGCCCCTTCGTACCTGGTTGGCCGGGGAGAGCTGGGAGTGGGCGGCATATCGGCCGCCGGAACGACAGAAATTGAAGGCAGTTTCGATATTGCCAGGATCAGCTCTGAAGCCGGCCGCTTAGTTTACAACTACGGCCGGGCGAATCAGTTAATTGTTAACAGCTTTGCCCTTAACAATTCAATCCACCTTGAAGAAGAAACTGAAGTTGCCTATCTGGAGCTTAATGAAGCGGTTGACGTTACCGGATCAGGGTTGATCGAGAAACTGATTGTCGCTGCTTCCGGCTCGACCCTGGAACAGGTTCCACTTGAGGTAGAGTTTAAGGCCGATGTAAGTGTCCTGATCAACGGACACGAGATAAGCACACCTGAAATGCTGCTTGCCTTAAGGGATCACGGCGATCCGGGGCAGCCCCCCACTGAAACTGCCGATCCCGATCCTGAACCGGACCCTGATCCTGAACCTGTAACCCCCCCGCCGCCATCCGGGCCGATTGTCTATACTGTTGTTTTAAACGTTTCTCCTGAAAGAGGAGGAACTGTCAGCGGCGGCGGTGCTTTTGAAGACGGAAAAGAAATTACGATCAAGGCAGAGCCCCGCGAGGGCTACGAATTTGTCAACTGGACCGCGAACGGCAGCGAGGTAACCGCCACCTCAGAATATAAATTTACCCTCTCCCGGGATCGCGTTTTCGTGGCAAATTTTAAAGAAGTAGAGCCCGAACCGGATCCGGACCCGATCAAGAAATTTGAAGTTGCAGCCGGGCTGACCCCTGGCAAGAAAATGGTTATAGTGACGCTCTTAGACAGCCTCAACCCTGCCGAATACCGTGTTACTGTTGCCGGCGTTGAACTACCCTACAGCGATTCGATTAACGGCTTCAGGGGCGAGGTTGACGAAGAAGATGCCCTTCTCAGCAAGGTTGAAGTAACAAAGAAGTAGCTTAGAACAGCGGAGGTGTTCCCGTGCTCCGAAACCTTTTACGAACCGGTTTACTGACTGTTATGATCATCGTCATTCTCGCTGTCGCTGCCGCTCCTGCAGCAGCGGCTATCAGCGGCTTTGTGGCCAGAGACGGTAATGGCGGTTATCACTTCTACAGCTATGATGATCTGCTTGACTCATATGCCCTTAAAATCTTAGGCTCTTCGAACGGGCTCTATGAAGATTTTACCACCATGAGCATGTACGCAGTCCTGCACAGCTCCGGCGGCTATATCGATTACGCCTCCATCCTGGACCGTTATGCCGCGGCAATCCTTTCGGGCCAGCGGTTCGATCTCTCCTCTTATGCAGCAGGCACCGAGGCAAAAAAAGCGCAGCTGCCTGATATAATCAAGGCTGTTACCATCTCCGGGGGCAGCATTTCGCGCTCCGATAAGAAGATCACCCCCGAAGGGGATCAGACCAATAACGGAACCGGGAACATCAAAATTGCCGGTCAGGCTGAAGTAACCCTGGATCAGGCCCTGAAATGGGCAAGAGACAGGGGCGCAGCCCAGATCTTCATTGATGTTGCCCCGCTATACTGGCATTTCGGCGA
>SLPH01000175.1 GCA_007132095.1 Syntrophomonadaceae bacterium
ACATAACCGGTGCTGCTTCTTGTGCTGTAATATTGCATGGCGGTGCTCCTTTCAATAGGCGTTGGTCAACAATTCGCCGTCCGGTTAAAAATTCCTTTTGCCTGTGAGCGCTTATCGGCGGATAAACTGAACGCAAAACTCTATAAATCGCCGCTTGATCTGAATCGGTTCAAAGGCACCATTATCTAGTCAGCGAGCCTTCTTTTAAAGGTTTACGCACTTGACAAAGAGCCTGATTAACGATATTTTCAGGTAACGGCTCCTGCTAACCGAAACGACACCCCATCAGCTTTACGAGGAGAGTGAACATAATTGAAATATATTGTCATACTTGGCGATGGCATGGCTGATTACCCCCTGGATAGATTTAACGGGCTCACCGCCTTAGGATTTGCAAACACCCCTAATTTTGACTATATCGCTGCTAACGGCACCCTGGGACTTGCCCGTACTATACCGGAAGAACTCCCTCCGGGCAGTGATACGGCGAACATGTCTGTTCTCGGCTATGACCCCCGGAAATACTATAGCGGCCGCTCTCCTTTTGAAGCTGCCAGCCTTGGAGTTGATCTGAGCCCGGAAGATGTCTCTTTCCGCTGCAACCTGGTTACCCTTTCTGAAGACGATCAATACCAGGCGAAAACGATGACTGATTACTGCTCAGGGGAAATTAGCACAGCCGAAGCGGGCGAACTGATAAAAGAAGTTAGCCGGCGGATGGCCACGGAAGCAATATCTTTTTACAGGGGTTTCAATTACAGGCACCTCATGGTTTGGCACGGGGCGAAGGGTAATTGGGATTTAACCCCGCCGCATGACATTAGCGGTAAAGTAATCGGCCCCTATCTGCCCCGGGGAAATGGATCCCATGTTATCCGCAGTATGATGGAAGAAAGCTATCAATTCCTGCAGAAGCATCCTGTTAACCTGGAAAGGGTTAAGCGAGGGCTCAACCCTGCCAATTCGATCTGGATCTGGGGTGCCGGTAAAAAGCCCTTGCTGCCCACATTTGCCCAAAAATATGGCCTGACCGGCGCAGTTATTTCTGCTGTAGATCTGATCAAGGGGATCGGTCTCTATGCCGGCCTTGAAGTATTGGAAGTTGAAGGGGCGACGGGAAATATAGATACCAACTATGAAGGTAAAAGGGAAGCCGCTCTTAGCGCGGTCTTGAATGGAAATGATTTTGTTTATATTCATATCGAAGCTCCGGACGAATGCGCTCACCGTTTTGAGCATGAAAACAAGGTCAAGGCGATTGAGCTGATCGATCAACTGGTCGCCGGCCCGCTTCTTGACAGGTTACGGCAGAGCGGAGAAGAGTTCAGCATCTTGCTAGTAACCGATCATGCCACACCGCTTTCCCTCGGCACCCATACCCATGATCCGGTGCCATTTGCCATATACCGCAGCACTGATTGTCAATCGAAGCCGGGGATTGCCTTCACCGAGCAGCATGCCGCCGGAACAGGGTTAATTTTTGAAGAAGGGTTCCGTTTAATGGACTACTTCCTTAAAGCGCAGCAATAGTGATCCGGTATCTATTCCGACCCGGAAAGGTGGAAAACATTAATGCCTGAAAACCTGGTATCAAAAATACTAAAGAAACATATTGTCACCGGCAGCTATGCTCCCGGCAAAGAAATAGGTATAGTAATCGATCAGACCCTGACTCAGGATGCCACCGGCACGATGGCTTACCTCCAACTTGAAGCCCTCGGAATTGATCGGGTAAAAACGGAACTCTCTGTAAGTTACGTAGATCATAATACCCTGCAGAGCGGCTTTGAGAATGCTGATGACCATCGATACCTGCAGTCTGTAGCTTCCCGTTACGGGGTCTGGTTTTCCCGGCCCGGAAATGGTATTTGCCACCAGGTCCACCTTGAGCGCTTTGGTGTCCCCGGAAAAACCCTGCTCGGTTCAGACAGCCATACTCCCACGGCAGGGGGTTTGGGTATGCTGGCCATGGGAGCCGGCGGGCTTGATGTTGCCGTCGCCATGGCAGGCAGTCCTTTTTACCTTACAGTACCTAGGGTCATCAGGGTTGTGCTCACCGGAAAACTGGCGCCCTGGACCGGGGCAAAGGACGTTATTTTAGAGCTTTTACATAGATTATCCGTTAAAGGCGGACTAGGGCGCATAGTTGAATACAGCGGACCCGGGGTGAAAACACTCAGTGTTCCGGAACGCGCCACTATAACCAACATGGGGGCTGAACTGGGGGCAACGACCTCAATATTTCCCAGCGATGAAGTAACCCGCCTCTTTCTGCGATCTCAGAAACGCGAACAGGTATGGTCTGAGCTAGAGGCAGACGAAGGAGCTCAATACGATCAAACTATCGAAATAGATCTTTCCGCGCTTGAACCTATGGTTGCCTGCCCGCATAGCCCTGATGCAGTTAAAAAGGCATCTGAAACGGGGCTTGTGCTGGTTGACCAGGTTGCGGTGGGAAGCTGCACGAACGGTTCCTATGACGATCTCAGGCTCCTGGCGGCAATTATGAAAGGAAAAATTGTTCATCCGCGGGTAAGCCTGGTTGTTTCTCCCGGCTCCAGGCAGACTTACATGACCCTGGCTCGAGAAGGGGTTATTGAAAGCCTTTTGGCATCCGGTGCCCGTATTCTTGAATCAGCCTGCGGCCCCTGCATCGGCATGGGTCAGGCTCCCCCTTCAGGCGCTGTATCAGTGAGAACCTTTAACCGTAATTTCCCCGGCCGCAGCGGGACAAAGGATGCCGGCGTTTACCTGTCCGGTCCGGCAGTAGCTGCTGCAGCGGCTCTAAAAGGCGAGCTGACAGATCCGCGCGAACTTGGTACTGCCCCTATCCTCTCCGAGCCATCTGAACCGGTGATTGATGACCGGATGCTGATTGAACCTCCTGCCGACGGCAGCAAGGTGGTAATCGTCCGTGGTCCGAACATCAAACCGCTGCCGGTAAACGAGCAGATGCCTGACCGGCTTGAAATGGAAGTGCTGCTTGTCCTCGAAGACAATATAACTACCGATCACATCATGCCGGCCGGGGCAAAAGTATTGCCTTTGCGCTCAAATATTGAAGCAATTAGCGAGTATGTCTTTTCAGCTGTTGATGAAACGTTTTTTTCGCGGGCCGTTGAGGCGGGGGCGGGACTGGTTGTGGCGGGAGATAACTACGGGCAGGGCTCGAGCCGGGAGCATGCTGCCCTGGCCCCGATGTACCTGGGACTAAAGGCAGTTCTGGCAAAATCTTTTGCCCGTATCCACAAGGCTAACCTGATCAATTTCGGAATTCTGCCTCTTCAGTTTACAGAGCCGGATGATTACAAAAAGCTTTCCAGGGGTGACAGGCTTAAGCTTGATCATGCACCGGAGCAGTTGGACAATAAAGTTGTAACCCTTCTGCGCAGCAGTGACGGGCTGGCAATTAAAGCAAGCCATGGCCTGACGGCGCGGCAGCTTAAGATTGTAAAAGCGGGAGGCCTTTTGAATTACACTCGCGGGAAACGCTAAGGCAGGAAGATCCCCGCCAGAAGATTCCCGGTTGAAATAGAGTTTTTAAACTTGGCCTTTTTCTGTGGAACCCGTTGCTGCTGCAATTGCGCAGGCAAAGGGCGGCTCGTGGGTCATGGAAAGAGAGATTTGTTCAATAGATTTTTCTGTCGCGTACCTGGCAGCGAAGCCGTAGAGGGTTACCCCGGGTGCTTTGCCTGCGGCTCCTGTTATTTCAACTTCCTTTAGCGCTGCGGGCCCGATGCCGCAGCCGATTGCTTTTAGCACAGCTTCTTTCGCCGCAAATCGGGCAGCAATGGAAGCAGGCGAAAACTTGCGCGGCCTTAAATGTTCCAGCTCTTTTTCGGACATGATGCGATTTAGGAACTTTTCCCTGTGCCTGTCCATGATCTTTTCGATTCTCTTTATAGAGACAAGGTCCACCCCTATTCCTTTAAGCATTTCGCCCTCCTGAGTAAACGCCGTTTTTCTCCCGTGATTATACCATGAATATCTTGCATTATCCTGCAGGATATGTTAATGTTTACTCGACATAACGCCCTGTCCGGCAGGGCTATTTAGGAGGTAATGCTTTAATGCACGGTAAGGTAAAATGGTTTAATCCCGAAAAAGGGTACGGCTTTATTGAAGTTGAAGAAGGAAAAGATGTGTTCGTTCATTACTCTGAAATCAAAGATGAAGGCTTCAAAACATTAGAAGAAGGACAGGATGTCGAATTCGAAGTTGTTGACGGAAACCGCGGCCCCCAGGCTGCTAACGTAGTTAAGTTATAGCCTGGAATAGGCATTTGGTTAATAATGAGCCTGATTATCCGGCCGGCATAATTTGCCGGCTTTTTTGTCTGTTTAATTCTATATTTATATTGACACTGTCCGGGCTGAATGTTATCCTTTAGGCTGGAAAAACGAGAGGCGTATTTTTTTTCTGACAATACCTTATCTGTTTAGTCGGATTTAAATCTAAGGCGGTGCTCTTGCAAAATGAGGCTTTCAGCGAAAGTTGAATACGGTGTCAGAGCCATGGCTGTTCTCGCTTTTCATCACAATAAGGGCCCGCTGCCGCTGAGGGAGATCGCTGAACGGGAAGGCATTTCCCTGAAATTTTTAGAGCAGTTCTTCCCTGATTTAAGAAGAGCAGGGCTTGTCCACAGCTTGCGCGGTTCCCGCGGAGGCTATCTGCTGATGCGCGACCCCGTTACAATTAAGGTCGGCGATATCGTCCGCGCCGTCGAAGGGCCGATCACACCGGTAAACTGTCTTGCTGAAGGCGCAGAGGATGCCTGCTGCCACCGTCAGGAAGGCTGCCTGACCAGGCAGGTTTGGGAGAAGCTGCGCGATAAAATAAATGAAGTCCTCGATGAAGTAACACTGGCAGACCTGATTGATATCAGGGAACAGCGGCGGTAACCGGAACCGATGTTTTCTGCTCGTAATTGTTTTTAGTCATAACCGGTATGGATGATAGAAGATTGAAAGCTCAGGAGGTTGGGATAATGGAAAACTCTCTGATTTACATGGATCACAGCGCTACTACTCCTATGCGTGAAGAGGTTCTGGAGGTTATGCTGCCTTTCTTCAGGGAACGATATGGAAACCCGTCCAGCCTGCATGCGCCGGGCAGGGCCGTCCGGGCCGCAGTGGAGGAAGCAAGAGAAAAAACCGCTCTTGCCCTGGGGGCCGATCCGGGCGAAATATTCTTTACTTCGGGCGGCACAGAATCTAATAATATTGCGCTCCGCGGGGTGGCGAAACGAAGGGGGACAAAAGGACATATCATCACCTCTTCGATCGAACACCATGCTATCCTTGATGTTTGCCGTGACATGGAAAAGCAGGGTTACAGCGTTACTTTTCTCCCCGTTGACAATCAGGGCAGGGTAAACCCGGCTGATGTAGAAAAGGCAATCACTGCGGACACTTTTATAATATCCATTATGTTTGCCAATAATGAAATCGGCACAATACAGCCGATTGCAGAAATTGGCGCCATCGCTAAATCGCGAGGCGTTCTCTTCCATTGTGACGCTGTTCAGGCTATAGGCCAGCTTCCGGTGGATGTTCGTGAACTGAACCTGGACCTGCTTTCGCTGTCAGCTCATAAATTTAACGGGCCCAAGGGAGTTGGCGCTTTATACAAGAAGAAAAAAACGCCCCTCTCGCCTTTATACAACGGGGGCGGCCAGGAGGGGAAACTTAGGCCCGGTACGGAAAATGTCCCGGCAATAGTCGGGCTTGGCAGGGCCATCGAGTTAGCCGCATCCGAACTCCCTTCCAAGGCCGACCGGCTGACCAAGCTGCGGGAGCGGCTGATCGAAGGCCTGTTGGTGATTGACGATGTACTGATTAACGGTCACAGGGAACTCAGGCTGCCTAATAATGTTAATGCCAGCTTTAAATATATCGAAGGAGAATCGATTTTGCTTGGTCTCGACCTGCAGGGAGTTGCTGTTTCAAGCGGCTCAGCCTGTTCATCGGGATCGCTCGATCCTTCACATGTCCTTTCTGCTATCGGTCTTGATCACGCTACCTCTCACGGTTCGATTCGGTTCAGCCTTGGTTTGGGCAACAGTGAATCCGAGGTCGATCAGGTGATCGAGATTATCAAGCCTGTCGTTGAAAGGCTGCGTAAGATGTCACCAACATATCACAGCTAAGAGGGAAGAGGTAAATCGAATGTATAACGAAAAAGTGGTCGATCATTTCAGCAATCCCCGCAATGTGGGCGATATGAAAGATGCTGACGGGATTGGGGAAACGGGCAGCTTCAAATGCGGCGACACCATGAAACTTTACATCAAGGTAAAAGATAATCTTATTGAAGATGTGAGATTTCAAACCTATGGCTGCGGGGCGGCCATAGCCAGCAGCAGTATGCTTACAGAAATGGTGAAAGGTAAAACCCTGGACGAAGCGCTGGCAATTACGAACCAGGACGTTTCTGATGAACTTGGAGGTCTGCCTCCTCTTAAACTTCATTGCTCCAACCTGGCTGCCGACGCCCTGCATGAAGCAATTGCCGACTACCGGAAGCGGCAGAAGCAAGAATAGTTCTTTTGACCCTCTAGCGCAGGCGGGGCAACCGATTTGGGATTATAAACTTGACAACCCCCATAAGCAGTGGTATTTTTTAATATAGCTTTAGCACTCAGCTTCATTGAGTGCTAAAGAGGCGAACGGGGGTGTTTCAAATGACAGCGCCGCTAAATGAACGGAAAAAAAATATTTTGCGAGCCGTAGTGCTCAACTATATAAAAACCGCTGAACCGGTAGGGTCGCGCACGGTGACCCGCACCTGCCGCACGGGATTAAGCCCGGCCACTATCCGCAATGAAATGGCCGATCTCGAGGAAATGGGTTATCTAACCCAGCCTCATACGTCAGCGGGAAGAATTCCTTCCCAAAAAGGCTATCGCTATTATGTCGATAACCTGATGGACCCCGATGAGAGCTGCAATGATGACGAAAGCGCCTTGATCAGCTCTGTTAACAGCGAGAAAATGCGGGAAATTGAACAGATAATCGTCAGTTCGGCCAAAGTTTTATCTTCCGTAACCAACCAGACCTGCCTGATTATGGGGCCTCAGTTTAAAAAGAGCGCCTTTCACCAGATCCGGATTCTGCCCCTTGACGAAAAGCGGGGTCTTGTGGTGTTGATCACGGACACGGGCTTTATCAAGAACAAAGTTATTGATTTGCAGCAAAATTTGAGCCCCGGCGAACTGCAGCAGGTTGTCAGCTACCTGAACCATAAGCTTTGCGGCCTAACCATAGATCAGGTAACAACATCCTTGATCAACGAATTAAAACGCGATCTCTTCAGGCGCCTGGAGATTCTTGAACAGGCTTTTATCCTATTGGAAGAAAGCTTAAAAGAGGAAAAACAGATCCGTGTTTTCCTGGGCGGCACGACAAATATTTTAAACCAGCCGGAATTTAAAGATGTTGACAAAATCAGGCGCATGCTGAATTTATTTGAGCAGGAAGCGCTGCTTTTTAAAATTCTGGAGGACAGTTCCAGCGAAGATGATATTGTGATCAGGATTGGCGCCGAAAATGAAGTAGCTGACATTCAGGAGTGCGCCCTGGTTACGGGAACATATAAAATTCATGATAAAACCCTTGGCGCTGTCGGTGTTCTCGGCCCGACTCGCATGGATTACAGCAGGGTCATCAGTGTGTTGAGGCGAATGGTCGATCATTTGAACAGCTGCCTCAGTTCCTGATATAATAACTGTCATGAAAATTCCGGGTGAAAAAACGGGAAGTAAAGAATTTTACGGGACAGGTGATCATGACAATGGCTGAAGACAAGATTAAGAAAAATGAAAAGGAAGAGGAAAATAATTTAGAATCCGAAGCAGCCGAAAACCAGGGAAAAGGAACGGTTAGCGGGCAAAATAACGGAGGGGCCGACAGCGAGCCCGGCCCGGACCACGGCGCCTCAAAAGAAATACCCTTTTCCACAGCTGAAGAAGCGGTTGAAGCATGGCAGCTCGAAAAAGAAGAGCTGCTGGATAAGTTAAAACGCAAGCAGGCAGATCTGGACAACCTGCGCCGGATCAGTAAAAATGAGCAGGTTGAGGCCCGGGAATACGCCCTTTATGAATTTTTAGCCCGCCTGCTTCCAGTTCTCGATAACCTGGAACGGGCGATCGGATCGGCTGAAGATGACAGGGTGCCTTCGGCTCATATTGACGGGTTAAAGATGATTCAAAGGCAGTTGTTGCAGCTTCTCGAGCAAGAGGGCGTCAGCGTGATTGAAGCCGAGGGGCAGCCTTTCGATCCTAACTGTCACCATGCTGTAATGCAGGTTGAAGATAGCGATAACGAGCCCGGAACTGTCCTTGAAGAGATGCAGAAGGGGTACCGGCACCGTAAAAGAATACTCAGGCCTGTTATGGTGAAAGTTTGCAGCTAAAAGCTGTCCCGGACCCTTTTGGTAATTCGGGATAGTTGAGTTTATTAATAAAGCCAGAACTATAGGAGGATGAAGCACTATGGGAAAAGTCGTTGGAATTGATTTAGGGACAACAAACTCAGTGATCGCAGCTATGATCGGCAGTGAACCGGAAGTAATAGCCAATGCAGAAGGAAGCAGGTTAACTCCCTCGGTAGTCGCTTTTACCAAGGATGGACAGCGCCTGGTAGGTCAGGTAGCCAAGCGCCAGGCAATTACTAACCCTGAACGAACAATCATGTCAATCAAACGCGAAATGGGCACCGGTCATAAAACAAAAATAGATGACAAGGAATATACTCCCCAGGAAATGTCGGCCATGATCTTACAAAAGCTTAAAGCCGACGCCGAAAGTTTTCTGGGTGAAACAATAACCCAGGCTGTAATAACTGTGCCTGCATATTTTACCGACAGCCAGCGCCAGGCGACCAAGGATGCCGGAACCATAGCCGGCCTTGAAGTACTGCGAATTATCAACGAGCCTACCGCGGCTGCGCTTGCTTATGGGCTGGACAAGAAGGGCGAACAGAAGATCCTTGTTTTCGATCTCGGCGGAGGTACTTTTGATGTCTCCTTGCTTGAATTGGGCGATGATGTAGTCGAAGTTAAAGCGACCAGCGGGAACAACCGCCTGGGCGGGGACGATTTTGATCAGCGCATTGTCGACTATGTCGCTGAAGAGTTTAAAAAAGATCAGGGGATTGAACTGCGAAATGACCGTATGGCCCTGCAGCGGTTACGCGAAGCGGCAGAGAAGGCAAAAGTTGAACTATCATCGGTAACGACAACCGATATAAATCTCCCCTTCATTACAGCTACCCAGGATGGCCCCAAGCACCTTAATGTAAGTCTGACCAGGGCTAAATTTGACGAACTTACCGCCGACCTGGTTGAAAAGACGATGGGACCAACCCGGCAGGCGCTTTCCGATGCCGGGCTTAAAGCTGAAGAAATTGATCGGATTATCCTTGTTGGGGGTTCGACCAGGATTCCCGCCGTTCAGGAAGCAATCCGCAAGCTTCTGGGCAAAGAGCCGCATAAAGGCGTCAACCCTGATGAGGTGGTGGCAATGGGGGCTGCTTACCAGGCAGCGGTGCTGGGCGGTGAGGCAAAAGATGTGCTTTTGCTTGATGTGACCCCCCTATCGTTGGGAATCGAGACGCTGGGCGGTGTATCCACCATGATTATTGAACGCAATACGACAATTCCCACCGAAAAGAAGCAGATTTTCTCAACTGCCGCAGACAGCCAGACCAGCGTGGAGATCCATGTTTTGCAGGGTGAAAGAGCGATGGCTGCCGATAATAAAACTCTTGGCCGGTTTATGCTTGACGGGATTCCTCCCGCGCCCAGGGGTGTACCCCAGATTGAAGTCAGCTTTAATTTAGATGCTAACGGAATTGTGAACGTTTCGGCGAAAGACCTGGCCACGGGACGCGAACAAAAGATTACCATAACCGCTTCCAGCGGCCTGGAGAAAGATCAGATTGATGAAATGGTCAATGAGGCGGAGAAATTTGCCGAAGAAGACAAGCAGCGCAAGGAGCTTGCCGAAGCTCGAAATCAGGCCGACACCCTGGCTTACAGTACTGAAAAATCTTTGAAAGACCTGGGTGATAAGGTGGAACCGGCAAAGGCCGAAGAGATTAAGCAGGCTATTGAGGAGCTCCGCTCCGCTGTCAGCGGGGAAGATATAGAAGCAATTAAAAAGGCTACTGAAAAGTTAAACGGCTACATGCATGAGCTTTCATCCAAGCTTTACGAACAGGCCAAGGAGCAGCAGGCCGGTGAAGCTGGTGCTCAGGAGGGCGAAGCGGAAGCAGGCAGCGAAAGCGATGACAATGTTGTCGATGCCGATTTCGATGTGCAGGACGAAGAAGAGGAAAAGAAAGAATAACAAAAAAATTATTGGCGCGAGGATGATATCCGGATATGAGCAAGCGAGACTATTATGAAATACTGGGGCTTGAGCGTGGAGCTTCTCCTGAAGAGGTTAAAAAAGCTTACCGGCGCCTGGCTAAAGAGCACCATCCCGATTTCAACAAGGATGACCAGGAAGCCGGGAAGAAGTTCAATGAAGTTAAGGAAGCCTATGACGTATTAAGCGATCCCGAAAAAAAAGCCCGGTATGATCAATTTGGCCACACCGCAGATTTTAATGGCGCCGGTGGCGGTTTTGAGGGCTTTGGCGGAGGCTTCGGTTTCGGCGGTATAGACGATATTTTTGAGCAGTTTTTCGGCGGCATGCACAGCCGCAGGCGTCCGCCGGGCCCCGAACAGGGGCGTCATTTGCGATACGATCTGGATATTACGCTTGAGGAAGCCTTTAGCGGAGGGACGAGGGAAATTAGAATCCCGCGGTCTGAGACCTGTAGCGACTGCGACGGCAGCGGTGCTAAAACGGGCAGCAGGCCCGAAACATGCACTGTATGCGGTGGCACCGGGCAGCAGCAGTTTACCCGCAATACCGCTTTTGGCCGTTTTGTAAATGTGCAGGTTTGTTCTAGCTGCCGCGGCGAGGGCCGTGTGATCAATGACCCCTGCCCCACCTGCAGCGGCCAGGGCCGGATTGTTCGCGAAAGGACAATAGAAGTTAAAATTCCGCCCGGGATTGAAAGCGGAACCCGCCTCAGAATCTCCGGTGGCGGAGAAGCAGGTCTCCGCGGTGGCCCCCCGGGCGACCTGTACGTTGTGATTGCTGTCAAAAAACATAAAAAGTTTATGCGGGAAGGCAACGATCTAATTCTTGAGGTGCCCGTCAGTTTTAGCCAGGCAGCTTTGGGTGTAGAGATGGAGATACCGGCCATAGATGGAAATGCCACCCTAAGGGTCCCTGAAGGGACCCAGCACGGTGCAGTTTTTAAGATTAAGGGGCGCGGGATGCCTCGCCTGCGGGCAAGTGGCAGGGGCGACCTGAAAGCCAGGATCCGGCTGGTTATTCCGAAACGATTGAACCCCCGTCAAAAAGAGCTGCTGGCAGAATATGCGCGCCTGAGCGGCGAAGAAGCAGGGCTGACAGACAAGAACTTTTTTGATAGGGTCAAAGATGGCGTTAAAGACGTTAAGGATGCCCTCGGCGGTAGTCATTAGGAACAGGGGTGCCGGTAATGCATACTTTTTTCTTGTACGGCGAAAGCTTGCAGGAAGGAAAAGGTCTATTTCTTCCGCCTGATGATGTTAACCACGCTTACCGGGTTCTGCGCCTTAGAACAGGAGACGAGGTTGTTCTTTCCGACGGCAGGGGAAAAGCCCACCTGGCCGTTATCGTCGATTCCGGCCCGCAAAAAGTAGCCCTGCGTGTTGGCGGGGAAACTGCTTCCCTGGAGTCGTTTTTGCAGATCAGTTTATACCAGGCCCTGGCCAAGGGAGACCGCTTTGACCTGGTTGTCCGTCAGGCTGTGGAACTGGGGGTGCAGGCAATTACACCGGTAGCGACCGCCCGCAGCGTTCCCCGCCTCGATAGCAGGCGGGAAGAAAAAAGGCTTCAGCGCTGGCGCAGCATTGCGCGGTCTTCCGCAGCCCAGTGCCGCCGCTCTCTGCTGCCAAAGATTAATCCTGTCCGGAGTATTGAGTCGGTAAAGGGCGCCTTTAGAAATACAACAACCTTCGTTCCCTGGGAATGCGAAGAAAATACCTCGTTGTATAAAAGTCTTAAACAGCCTGTTCCCCGGGATAAGGCTGTTTCGATTTTTATCGGACCCGAGGGAGGGTTTAGCGACAAGGAAATAGAAGCACTGCAGGAAGCCGGAGCAATACCGGTGAGCCTTGGCCCGCGTATTATGAGGGTTGATACAGCTGCCGCCGCAGCAATAACCATGGTTCAGGCAGCCTGGGGAGATCTCTCTCCGGAAGGAGATTAATATTGAAAAAAAAGGCCGCTTTTTATACGCTTGGTTGTAAAGTTAACTTTTGCGAAACCGAGTCCTTAAAAGCCCTTTTAGTGAAGAGCGGTTACCGGATTACCGATTTTGAAGATGAAGCCGATCTTTATATTATCAATACCTGTACGGTTACGGGCTATAGCGACCATAAATCAAGGAAAGCTATTCGCCGGGCCCGCAGACGGTCTCCGGAAGCGCTGCTTGTGGTAACGGGCTGTTATGCTCAGGCAGAACCGGAAAAAGTGGCCGAGATGGAAGAAGTTGACCTGGTTATCGGAACCCGGGACAGGACAAACCTGCCTGAGCTGATCTCCTCAATCAAAGGGGATGAAAAGGGAAAAAACCTGGTAATCCCGCACGATGGAAAAGAGCGCTTTGAACTGATGCCGATCATGGGTAAGCGTGGCCGCACCAGGGGTTTCATCAAGATCCAGGAAGGCTGCGACCAGCACTGCACCTACTGTATTGTGCCGAGTGTAAGGGGAAAACCACGCAGCATGCCCCCTGAAGCGGTTCTGGACAGGGCCGAAACTTTAGTCAGGGCCGGTTGCAAGGAACTGGTATTGACCGGTATTCATCTGGGGCTGTACGGGTTGGATAGCGCTGATTACGATGATCTCACCCTGGCTTCTTTACTCAGGGAGCTGCAAAAGCTGCCCGGCCTGTTGCGGCTTCGCCTCAGTTCCCTTGAGCCTTCCGATATTACAGCCGAGCTGGTTGATGTTGTTGCTCACTCCAGTATTATCTGCCCTCACCTGCACATGCCGCTGCAGAGCGGTGACGGAGAAATTCTGCGTCTAATGAACCGGCCCTATAACGCTTCAGAGTTTTTATACCTGGCCAAGTGGTTGAAGCAGCAGGTGCCCGGGCTTTCCCTGAGCAGCGATGTTATTGTCGGCTTTCCGGGTGAATCGGAGCGCCATCACCGGCGCAGCCTGTCCCTGATCAAAGATATTGGATTCAGCCGGCTGCACGTTTTTAAGTACTCTCTCCGCCCGGGTACGGCAGCGGCAAAGATGCCCGGGCAGCTTCCCAACGCGGTGAAAGACAAGCGCAGCCGTGAAATGATTGCCCTGGGCGATAAAATGGCAGCTCAATACCGGAGTCAGTTCATAGGCACGGTTCACCCTGTGCTTGTGGAGAAGGTGGAGCCTTATCATTTTGGGGAAGGTTTTACCCCTCACTACATGAGGGTTAGAATCAAGATGGACATCAAGGGGCGGCACTGGCGCAACCAGATTGTCCGGGCCCGGATTGAAGGCGAAGAAAATGGCATTTTAACGGCCCGCAAAGCGTAAGTCCATCAGTTATGGTGAAGCCTATTGTTCCTGCCAGCGTCGACAGGTCCTGGTTAATCCTTAAAAATCCGGGCCCAGCCGCTTACACTCAGGATTTTATTAATGTTACCAAATCTTTCAGCCTGCCCCGGTAATCGCAAACCGGTTCACCGCCCCCCCTGTGCAGGAGATGGTCTTCCACGAGAAAAGTTTTCATCCCCGCTTCCGAGGCGCTAAGGTCTTCGAGCGTATCGTTTCCGGCCATCAGGCATTTTTCCGGCCGGCAGCCAATC
>SLPH01000034.1 GCA_007132095.1 Syntrophomonadaceae bacterium
AGATAAACATAAAATAATCCCAATCCAGGTAAAAAGGATCATTTTCAGTCCTCCGATTATTTACTTAACAATTCTATTCTATAATGATAACTTATTCATGTGCTTGCAACAATCCTGCTTTGATGACCATTCTTCATCAACCGGCATATGATCTTATAGTCTTGCATTAAAGTAAAATGGCTATAAGCTATATTAAACAAACCATATAAGTGTAGCGTAAGTGTTTTCCTGCAGTTTCTAAATCGCTGGGCTTGTTGCTCCGGTTTTCTTTGTTTCAAAAAGGGTGTAAAAAGGGAGTAAATCCTCAAAAAATATGAAAAGGCTTTCAAGACCGAAGCCTGAAAGCCTTTATTTTACTGGTGCGCCTGAATGGATTTGAACCAGTGGCCTCCTGCGTGTCAAGCAGGCGCTCTCCCCCTGAGCTACAGGCGCATAAACCTTTGCCTCTTGCGCAAAGTTATTTTAGCATTAGCCTGCCTTAGATGTCAAGAAAATAGAACGTTTGCAGGGCTCTTTTTTATGCTATTATTGATCTATGCAGATTATTGGGAGGAGTGTTCCTGTTGCCTGCAAACCTTACCCCCCAGTATTACGCTGCCGAGGAAAACTACAAAAGCGCCGGCAGCTCCGAAGAAAAAGTGAAAGCGCTGCAAGAAATGCTCCAGGTGATCCCTAAACACAAGGGAACGGAAAAACTGCAGGGCGATATCAAGAAAAAAATTGCCCGCCTCAAGGAAGAGAGCAAAAAGAAAAAGCAGACCAAGGGGTTTAACCCTTTCGGGGTTGAAAAGCAGGGGGCGGGGCAGATCGCCCTGGCCGGTTATCCAAACAGCGGCAAATCGTCTCTCGTCGGGGCCCTCTCAAGGGCGAAAGTTAAAATTGCCGAGTACCCTTTTTCCACCGCCCTGCCAATAGCCGGAATGATGCCTTACAAGGATACCTTTATTCAACTGGTTGATACCCCGCCTTTATCGGTTGACAATGTTCCACCGGGCTTAATCGGCACTTTTAAGGAAGCTGATGCTCTTCTGGTTGTAATTGATGTATCTACTGCCGACTGCCTGGAACAGTATGAAGGTTTGCTGCAGATCCTGCATGATCGTGAAGTGATAGATATCTCGGAAGAAGGAGAGATTATTGCTCCGCTGCCCTACATGATCGTTGCCAACAAGATTGACTATGCCGATGCCCGGGACAACCTTGATGTGATGAAAGAACTGGTTCCCGGTCTTGAGGTATTCGAGGTTTCAGCCAATGGGCCTGGATTGGAAGAACTAAAGGAAAGGTTATTCCATATTCTCAGGATCATTCGGGTATACGGTAAAGCGGCGGGGAGGCCTGCCGACATGGATCGCCCTTTCATTTTAAAAAAAGGCGGCACCGTAATCGATTTTGCCGCCCAGATTCACAAAGACTTTCCGGCAAAATTAAAAAGCGCCCTGGTCTGGGGCTCAACACGTTTTGACGGCCAGGCAGTTGCCCGCGACTATGTGCTTGAGGACGGCGATATTGTTGAATTACAGCTTTAATCTTTTCTTAAGGCAGGATTAATGCAGCTGTTAAGAGAATACTCACAAATTACATATTGACTGGAGATGATATTGATGTGGATTGGCCTCGCTATTGTAGTCATTCTGGCAATCTTCCTGATCGGCGCCTATAACCGGCTGGTTACTCTGCGCCAGCGGATCAAGAATGCCTGGGCCCAAATCGAAGTCCAACTGAAACGGCGCTACGATTTAATTCCCAACCTGGTCAACACTGTTAAAGGTTATGCCACACATGAAAGGGAAACCTTCGAAAAGGTTACCCAGGCCCGCAACATGGCGATCCAGGCCAAAGATGTGAACGAACAGGCCGGAGCGGAAAACATGCTCTCAGGCGCTTTAAAGTCGCTCTTCGCCCTGGCCGAAAACTACCCCGAATTAAAGGCTGACGCTAATTTCCGCCAGCTGCAGGAAGAGCTGACGAACACTGAAGGCAAGATTGCGTTCTCGCGGCAGTTCTACAATGATACGGTTATGACTTTTAATACTGCAATCCAAAAATTCCCCACCGTCCTGATAGCCGGCATGTTCGGGTTTCATAAAGAGGATTACTTTAACCTCGATGAAGAAGCGGCAGCCCGTCAGGCGGTAAAAGTAGAATTTTAGAGGCAGCGTGATGAAAAAAGAGCGCTGCAGCTTTCCCGGCCCGGTCTTGAAGGGTCTATTGTCGATATTATTTTTATGCCTGCTTGCAATCTCGGCGGTCTGCTATCCTCTTTCCGGTACTGCGGAAGCGAACAGCAACCGCTCTTTTTATTTTCCTTCCGTAATTATCGAAGCTGAAGTACAGCCTGACGGCAGTATGGCTGTAACCGAACACCGCACCTTTCGTTACGACGGCCGCTATTATGGAGCCTGGCTCTATATTCCCCTTGAAGGCCGCCAGTCGGTCAGCGATGTGGTTGTCTCTGAGGGCGGGAATCCCTATACCCAGGTAGAAGTGGGAGTGCAGGATATACCCAATACATATTATATCGAACAGCTGCCCGGGCAGGTCTACGTTGATTGGAGCTATGAAGCCTATAACGAGGACCGGACTTACACGATCAGTTACATTGTCCACAACGCGGTGGTCGTCCATCAGGACGTAGCGGAACTCTACTGGAAGTTTATCGGCGATGAATGGGGTGAGCGCACCGCTTATGCCAGGATAGACGTCATCCTGCCGCAAGGCGCGAATAGAGATGATATTAGGGCCTGGGCCCACGGCCCCCTGCAGGGGCAGGTCACGATAGCTGGCCCGGATAAGGTGGTTCTTGAGATTGAAGATCTGCCTTCGGCAACCTTTGTGGAGGGTAGGATTACCTTTCCTCCCGGTCTTGTTCCCCTGGCAGATAATCTATCGGGCCGTGAGGCGCTTCCCGGAATCCTGGCCGAAGAAGAACAATGGGCCCGCCAGGCCAACCTTAGGCAAAATTTGCTTCGTTTTGATTTCATTTTTGCGCCGGTCCTGTTCTTATTCCTCGCCCTATCTTTTGCCCTCTTCTGGTATAAAAGCAGACGCGACCCGGGTATGTATCAAGGCCAGTATTACCGTGATCTGCCCGGCGAATATTCGCCGGCGGTTGCCGGTTATATTTATCGCCTGGGTAGAACCCAACCTGAAGTTTTTACGGCAACAGTGCTTGATTTTGCCCGCCGGGGTCACGTTCAACTGGAAGAATACAGCGGCGAAAGCGGTATAATAATTAAGCGTTCATTTACCGACTACCGGATCATGCCCGGTGAACCCGCCCAGAGGAAAGATTTTCTTAAACCGCACGAGCAGGACCTTTTTAATTTTATCTTTCAGTCTGTCGGAAAGGGGAACCCGAAAGGAACCACCTTTCGTGATATCAGCGCCTACGGGAAGAAGAACCGTGAAGCCACGGCCGCTTTCTATAAAAGATGGAATGAGCGTATAAAGAAAGAGGCCGAACAGTATAAGTTTTTCAAGGGCGTTTTCTGGCCGGGCGTGATTCTTGGCGCGCTCGTCAGTGTAAGCGGTTACCTGGTATTCCTGGTGGATCTGTATGCTACAGGGTTTGTAGCGGCCTTTACCGGGCCCTTTTACCTGGTCGGAGTGATCCTGGTGAAAAGGCTGACCCCAACAGGGGCCGACCATTTTGCAAAATGGAAAGCTTTCAGGCTTTTCCTGCAGCACTTTTCCCGGCTCGATCTATCCAC
>SLPH01000055.1 GCA_007132095.1 Syntrophomonadaceae bacterium
CAGATCACAATCTTGTCGAAGTATTAATCACCACGGTTGTAGACGGCGATACCGCGCGTGCGATTTTGCCTGATGGCAGCGAAGAGAGGGTTCGTTTTATCGGTGTCGATGCCCCGGAAATCAACCACCCCACAAAAGGACTTGAATACTATGGGCCCGAAGCCGAAGCATTCGCCCGCAGCACCCTGGAAAACAGGCGGGTCTGGCTCGAATTTGATCAAAATGATCGCGATCAATATGGAAGGCTGCTGGCTTACCTGTGGCTTCAGGTTCCAGGGGAAATAACAGACCGGGAAATACGCAGCCATATGTTCAACGCCCGGCTGCTGCTGGAAGGCTATGCTGTCCAGGTTACGTTTCAACCAAATGTTAAGTATAAAGAGCTGTTTTCTATCTACGAGAGTGAAGCGCGAGAACAACAAGTTGGTTTATGGGAGGAGCATGCAGATGAAAAAGTTAATCAGGATCAGCGCAGGTGAAGTAAGCATGGCCGCCGAGTTGAATAATAGCCAAACAGCGGCCCTGATTTACGACAAGCTGCCCCTGGAAGGAACTGTTAATACCTGGGGTGACGAAATCTACTTCAAGATACCGGTTGAAAGCGGCCCCGAAGATGCTGTTGAAAAGGTGGAAATAGGCGATCTGGCCTATTGGCCCGACGGTCAGTGTTTCTGTATTTTCTTTGGTAAAACTCCCGCATCAACAGACAGTGAAATCAGGCCTGCCAGCCCGGTTAACCTGATCGGCAGGTTCACCGGTAATCCTGATGACTGGAAAAAAGTTCACCCGGGCGTGGGAATTAAACTGCAAAGGGGAGAATAACTGCTGCCCCCCGGCTCTTTATTCAGCTTGCAAAGAGCTCTCTGACCGGTTCTTTATTCAGGGTTATGATTGTAAAAACGCCAAGGACAGTGCCAAGGGGCACAATCAGGCATTGGAGGAACGCTACCGCCAGGCAAAAGTTGTAGGAGCGGCGCTCTTTCAGCCTTTTACCGGAAATGATGATCATAATTGCCAGGATCCAGCCGGCGAGGATTATGAAAGAGGCCAGGATCACAAACAGCACCCCCATCAAACGGGGCACCTCGGCACCGGCTCCCACGACCCTGCTTAAGATTGCAATGCCCACGAAAAGATGGATCAGCGGTATTGAAGCAAAAATGGCCGTTATAATGCCGAGCACAAGATGAAAAACAGCTAAAAGCTCCAGAGTTTTTTCATCATAGTTTTCCGTCATATTGCCACCTCCAGGCTGGTCTCTAGCCGGCAGCTTACCTTAATACATCCCTGATTACCTGGAGCGCTTTTTCAACAGCAGTACGGTCTGCTTCTTTATTGGTGGTAAAGCGCAGGCGGTCGGGTTCAATTACCACGGTCAAAACACCTCGTTTCTGCAGCTCTGCTCCAAGCTCCTGAACTCCCATGCCGGTTGGCTTCACAATGACAATATTTGTATCCACTTCCGCGGGGTTAAAATCGATGCCCCGCAGCGCAGCAAGGCCATCGGCCAGGTAGCGGGCATTTTCGTGATCTTCTGCCAGTCGCTCAACCATGTTTTCAAGAGCATAAATACCGGCAGCTGCAATTATTCCGGCCTGACGCATGCCTCCGCCCAAACGCTTGCGCCACCTTCTGGCGGCCTGAATAAAAGCCTTAGGTCCGGCTACAATAGAGCCTACGGGAGCGCCAAGTCCCTTGGAAAGGCAAAACTGAACAGAAGTCACAGAGGAACAGTAATCCTTAACCGCTACTCCTGAGGCTACCGAGGCGTTGAAAATACGGGCCCCATCAAGATGCACAGGCAGATCGCGCCTGGCGGCAACTTCTGCTATCGCCTCCATATCTTCCAGGGGAACAATTGTACCGCCGGCGCGATTGTGCGTATTCTCAAGGCAGATCAGGGAGGTTGGCGGAAGGTGGATATCGTCGGCGCGGATCGCCCATTCAACCAGCCCAGCCGGTATAGAGCCCCTATTGCCCTCTAAAGGTCTTGGTTGAATTCCGGCAAAAACAGACGCGGCTGCGGCTTCATAGTAATAAATATGGGAATCCGCTTCCATAATCACTTCGGTTCCCGGTACGGTATGAGTAAGAATCGATACCTGGTTGCCCATTGTTCCGCTGGGAACCAACATGGCTGCCTCTTTTCCGGTCAGAGCTGCAGCCAGTTCTTCCAGGCGGTTAACAGTCGGGTCTTCCCCGTAAACATCATCTCCCAGGGCGGCATCATTAATAGCCTGCCGCATCCCGGCGGTTGGTAGTGTGATCGTATCGCTGCGCAAATCAATCATCGGGGTGCCTCCTTTTATCTTTCTTCGCTGTTATTATAGCATTTAAAGAGAAACCGGTATGACTCCTTAGTCAGTTTTCAGTAAGGGTAAAATAGAAAGTCGCTCCCCTGCCGGTTTCGGCTTCAGCCCATACAGCGCCTCCATGACGCTCAATAATCCGCTGCACTATGCTTAAACCGATTCCTGTGCCGGGATAATCTTCAGATGAATGCAGGCGTTGAAAGGCATTGAATATTTTGCCGGCATAGGCGGCATCAAAACCGATTCCGTTATCACGCAGGTAGAAGACAGCCTGCCCGTTTCGGTCATCTGAACCAAAATGAATGCGAGCCGGCCTGGAAGCAGCTGTAAATTTAAAAGCATTGTCAAGCAGGTTTTCAAGAGCAATGCGGATCAGGGCGGTATCGCCGCAGGCTTTAAGATTAGGCTCAATCTCGAACTCAACCTCTCGCTGCGGCTCTTTTTCCTTTAGGGAAAAAGCGTGCGCTTCGACAATAGCGCTAAGATTGATCCGGTCTAAGTTCAGTTCCTGCCTGGTAACCCGGGAGAGTTTAAGCAGGTCATCGATCAGTTCGCTCATGCGCAAACTGGCGGTGCGAACCCGCTGCAGGTATCCCCTTCCCTCCCGATCCAGCCTTTCACCCTGTTCTTCCAACAAGGCGCTGCTAAAACCTTCGATACTGCGCAGGGGCGCTCTAAGATCATGCGAAACTGAGTAGGTAAAAGCAGTCAGCTCCCTGTTCATTCTCATCAGCTCAGCGGTACGGTCCTCGACTCTTCGCTCCAGTTCTTCGTTTAGCTGCCTGAGATCTCTCTCAGCCTTAACCAGATCACTGACATCCAGCGATGTATCCAGAACGCCGATAATCTTGCCCTTTTCATCGCGAACCGGAACCGCCGAAATCCGCCAGGACGAACCGTCAGGATTGCTAACCGTTCTGCTAACCGGCTCGCCATGCTGCAGGGCTTCTACGGCCGGGCAGCCCGGGCAGGGCTTGCTTAGATCATTCCAGACCCGGTGGCATTTCTGTCCCTTATAACATTCCGTGCCTTTTTCAATAACGATTAATGCCGCTCTATTAGCCCAGACAATCCTGAGCTGGTCGTCAAGATAGGTGACCGACTCTGAAAGGTTTTCCAGGATCAAGGTTTTTTCCTGCTGTTCTTTTTTCAGGATCTGCTCCTGTTTGATGCGTTCTGAAACATCTTTGGCTACTACAAGGATACCGATAATCTCGCCTTCACTGCTGCGAAGATATGATAAAGAATTTTCAACCCAGATTATATTTCCGTCCTTGCGGTGTTCTTCAAGAGTAAGCTGCAGGGTCTTTTCCGGATCAGCCTCGCCCCGGGCCAGCAGTTCCGTCTCCTGCTCAAAAATATTCATGGCCCGGTCAAAGGATTCGGGGGTGAGGTAATCGCTTAAAGAAAGGTCCATCATTTCTTCAGGCGTATAGCCATGTGTTTTCTCCACGGCAGGGCTTACATACATATATTTCAGGTCCAGGCTGAGGACGGAAATGGTATCGGCAGTATTTTCTGCGATGAGGCGGTATTTTTCCTCACTTTCGAGCAGCTTCTTTTCAATAGCCTTGCTTTTACTGTAATTGACATATAGAGCAGAACTGGCTATTAGAAAAAAGCCCATGAAAGCCAGGGCCCAATTCCGGCGAAAAGCGATGATCCCTTCCAGGTCAACAAGATAGATTCCGGTCCCGATAATCCAATCCCATGGTTCGAAAGCGGAGATAAAAGAGAGTTTCTCTTCGAAACGGTCCTCTTCATGGTAATACTGCCAGTGGTAAGTAACATGACCGGAACCCTGCTCCCCGGCTACCCGGATGAAGTCCTGAAAAAGATAATGCCCCTGGGGGTCCTGGGTATAAAGGACGTTCGAACCTTCCAGATCGGGCCGGAAGGGGTGGGCAATCACGATCGGCTCGAAATCGTTGATCCAGAAGTAATCAAGACCCCTTTCGCCGTAATGAATCGCCCGGATAATTCTCGCCGCATGCTGTTGAGCCTCAGGACGGCTTAAAGCTCCTTCCAGTTCCAGGCCATGATAATGCTGAAGGATCGAGAGGCCAATCTCGACCATTTCTGCAGTTTGCAGCTCTTTTTCCCTGTATATAGCATCGCGGACAGAAGGCAGGAGCACGAAGATATAAAAAAGGGTCAACAACAGCATGGAGGCAAAAAAAACGAGCAGCAGCCTGATAAGCCTGTTCGCCTTTTTACCGGCCTGCCCCGTAAGCGTCACTATCCGTTGCCCCCTTCACTAGGCCTTCTATCAGTTCCGTTCTTTAAACTATCCTAATTCAACTTATAAAGCTTATATCCTCCAGACAGCTTTAACTAAATTATTAAGTATATCAATTTAAAATATTTTGTCAAATACGGCTATTTTATGGTATAATACAAAAGCTTTGCGTGGAAGGGGTAAATATGACTAAAAAGACTATTCTGCTGGTGGAAGACAACCAGGATGATGCCGAGTTGACGATGCGCGCATTCAATAAGAGCGGCGTTAACAACTCTATTCACCTTGCCCGTGACGGCGTGGAGGCGCTTGACTATTTATTCGGGCGAGGCGAATATGCCGAAAAGTTGAGCAAAGCGGATGAAAGCGTAGCCTTTATACTGCTCGATTTAAAGCTTCCCCGCATTGACGGTCATGAAGTGCTTAAGAAAATCCGCTCTTCTGAAAAAACAAACCTGATTCCGGTGGTCATCTTCAGTTCTTCAGGAGAAGAAACTGACCTGGTTAGAAGCTACAGGCTTGGAGCGAACAGCTATATCCGAAAACCCGTTGATTTTACCCGCTCCACCGAAATTATTAAACACCTTTGCACCTACTGGCTTGATGTCAACGAAACAGCCCCCTGCTAAAGTCAAACAATATGATAACCATTCAGCAGCGCTGTTTTAAGCAAGTTATTCCACGGTAAAAAAGGCGCTGTCGTATTCCGGGTTGCCCCGGTAACGTTCCATAAATAAGCCGGGCAGCAGATCCGCCCGGGCAAATATTTGATCATTTACAGCGATACCGGCCTCATTCAGGGCCCTGACTATCTCAGCCGGGTCAGGAGGACAACCTCCGGCAGCCAGGGCTTTCTTGATATTCGGGTGCTCTTTATTTTTATTGATCATGCACTGTCCGACCAATACAGTATTTTCCATTCCGGCGGCAGGCTCCATTTTTTTCCCGGTTAAAACTTCCACTTTCGGCCATGGCACACCCTGCCAGGCCTGGCGGATTGCAGTAAGAATCAACCCATTAAGAGCTGAACAATAAGTACACATGGTATCGTCAAACTTACGGTAATATAAGCCCTTTATCCCTTCACGGGCCAGGGCAAGGGGCATTTCTCCCTCTTCATCGCTTTTGTATTCAAAATCATAGCGGTGGGGCAGAAGATTTGCGGCAGCCGGCTCTCCCTTTATTTCAAGATCGGACAGGTCTGCTGATCTTTCAGCGGCAGCAGCGGCATAGTTAATGTAAGGAACAGCGGCAGGTTCATACCCCAGAGCCCCGGCCCCGACCATGTCCGCGGAAAGCATGTCGGCAGAAGAAATTAAAAGGTTGCTTCGCCTCATTCTGCCATCAAAACCGGGGCCCCTTTCCAGGCTGTATATACCATCGATCAAGGTTATAGATGGGGGCAGGGGAAGAGTCAGTTTGGCGACATGGTAATGTAAATCCCGCTCCGGGTCGGCGCTGTGGCATTTTTTCCTCGACGGCATATCAATCAGACCTTTCAGGTTCTTGATGCCAAGGCTGACCATAGTCTGGTTGTGGGATTTTAGCACGGGAAGATTAATTAGAAAATCGCTTTCCAGCATGTCTGCGTTAAAGTTAAGGCTGATTCCATCTCCGAGTTCCACTTTTTGAAAGGGCCGCTCAAAAACATTTAATAGTTTGACCCCGTAACGGTCAGCCAGGGCATTGTAACCGAGGGACTCAAAAGCATGAGCAGGAGTTTCCCTGTCGCCCCGCTTCGCCACCATTCCTTCCCCGATAGTGATATGGTTTATGCCAAACTCCTTCAGCAGCGTTACTACATCCTCGACAACCCTTGACGTGGTGATTACCCCCCATTTCGGGAAATCGCAATACCTGGTCCAGAAAACTATGTTTGGCTTTAGAAAGACTCTGGAACCGGGCTTTAACCGGGCCATGCTCCCGCTTTCAAAAAGAGCATTTTTTACCGATTCGTAGGGCTCTCTGTATTGAACGACTGAAACTGTGCTTAATGTCATGGCGACACCTCCACCCAAACAAAAATGATCATACCAGCAGCGCCGATCAGCTGTCAACAAGATCTATCAGGGCAAAACGCTTTGGTCCGGCTCGGGGGGGTGCGCTTACTTGAAAGTCTGTCCCCGTAATGTTAAGATATAAAAAAAGCATAAACGATTAGGGGAGCTGGGGTAACCCGGCTGAGAAAGAACTGTAACTGTTCTGACCCGTTAACCTGATCTGGGTAATGCCAGCGTAGGGATAGTGTATGAATCATTAAAGCTGTCGCCGGCGCAGGCGGCAGCTTTTTTTCACATGAAGGAGGTGTTGATCCGATGCCGTTATGCAACCTGAGCCTGCAAATTATCCCTCTCGTTCCTGAGGAAGAAGTCTACCCTGTGGTCGACAGGGTGATCGAGCTGATCGCCTCGTCAAACGTTAAATATACAGTTGGCCCCATGGAGACTACCATGGAAGGAGAGCTGGACCAGCTCCTGGAAATAGTAAAAAAAGCCCAGGCTGTATGTGAGAATGCCGGGGCAAAGCGGGTTCTTTCTGTTGTAAAAATCGATTATGGAACCAGGGGAGTGACCATAGATGAAAAAGTGGGCAAGTATAAAGAATAACCTGCCGGCAATCCTGTTCCTGTCGATCATTGCAGGCGCCTGGGAGGCAGCAGTTCGCCTTTTGGCTCTGCCCGCTCACATACTGCCTTCTCCCACCGCAATTGTAATGGCGCTTATTGAGAGTTTCCCGCTCCTGGCAATGCATACCCGGGTTACTTTTACTGCCGTTCTGGGAGGCCTGGCCCTTTCAATTCTGCTTTCGCTGCTGCTGGCCCTGGCTATGGATCGCTGGAAGCCGCTGAAGCAGGCTTTATATCCTATCCTGGTTATTTCCCAGGCCGTACCGATTTTCGCGCTGGCACCGTTGATTTTAATCTGGTTTGGGGCCGGGCTGCTGCCCAAGGTGCTGATCGTTACCCTGGTTTGTTTTTTCCCCCTGACCGTAAATTTAATCGAAGGGTTTAGCCAGGTAGACCCTGAAGCGGTCGACCTGATGAAAACTATGCAGGCCGGACAGTTGATGATTCTTCGATCGGTGCAGATTCCCTCAACCCTGCCTTACTTTTTTTCCGGCCTGAAAATAGCGGCTACCTACAGTGTCCTGGGCGCTATTATCGGTGAATGGCTGGCAGCCAGGGCCGGCCTGGGAATATTCATGCTCAGGTCGATGCACTCTTTTCGCACCAGCCAGTTGTTCGCTTCCATTATTGTGGTCGTCATTTTAAGCCTGATCCTGTTCAAACTGGTTGAACTGACCGGAAAGCTGGCCATGCCCTGGCACAAAAATACTCAAGAAAATTTTAAGGGGTGAAGATTATGTTAAGCAAAAAGTTTTCTGCAGCTTTGGTTCTTGCTGCTTTAACCATTACGGTGTTCATTCTGGCAGCCGGCTGCGCGCCTGAAGAGTTACCGGAAACAGAGCAGGTTACAGTGCTGCTGGACTGGTCTCCCAACACCAACTACAGCGGCATCTACGCTGCCATTGAAAGGGGCTACTACCTTGATGAAGGGTTGGAAGTGGAAGTTATTCAGGCACCCGGCAGCGTGGTAACAATGGTTTCTGCCGGACAGGCCCAGTTTGGTTTCAGTTACCAGGAAGAGGTAACCTATGCCAGGCTCAGCGATATTCCGGTAGTCTCAATTGCAGCTGTCATTCAACACAACACCTCCGGGTTCGCTTCGCTGAAAGAGCGCGGCATTGAAACGCCCGCCGATTTCGAAGGTAAAAGCTACGGGGGGTGGGGATCGCCGGTTGAGGAAGCCACCATCAAAGCCCTGATGGAAAGGCACGGGGCCGATTTCGGAACGGTTGACATTGTCACTACCGGTGAAATCGACTCATTAATAGTGATCGAGCGGGAAGCTGACTTTGCCTGGATCTATTACGGCTGGACCGGCGTCGAGGCAGAGCTACAGGGGATGGATCTTAATTTCATAGAACTGCGTGACGTTGATCCTGCCCTTGATTACTATACGCCTGTCTTGATCACATCAGAGAAGATGATCGCAGAAGAGCCGGAACTGATCGAAAGATTCATGAGGGCAACCGCGCAAGGATACAGGCTTGCCATCGAAGATCCGGTTCAGGCAGCGCTGGATCTGATGATCCATGCACCGGAACTGGACGAAGAACTGGTCATGGCGAGCCAGGCCTGGCTCGCCGACAAATACCAGGCTGAAGCAGAAATGTGGGGCTTGCAAAAAGAAAAAACCTGGCAGGCATATAGCCAATGGCTTTACGAATATGGGTTAATCGACAAGCTGCCCGACATTGAGCAGGCTTTTACAAACGAGTTCCTGCGATGACAGGTACCGGTTTACTGGAACTAAAAGAGGTAAGTTCCAGCTATTACTCCGGCGAAACCCTGCTGCCGGTCCTGGACAATGTTTCTTTGAAAGTCGGAGAGGGAGAATTCGTATCCCTGTTAGGGCCGAGCGGTTCGGGAAAAAGTACGGTGCTTAAAATCGCTGCAGGCCTTTTAGAACCTGACCGGGGCAGGGTCATTTACCGGGGGCGCGATGTGACCGGCGAACCGAGGCGTGTCGGCTACATGCCCCAACAGGACATGCTGTTTCCCTGGAAAACACTGGCACAAAATGCTGCTTTACCCCTGCTATGTGCCGGATCGGGAAAAAGAGACGCGGCGGCCAGGGTGGAGGAGATGCTGCCCCTTTTTGGGCTGGAAGGTTTTGGAGATTATTACCCCTACCAACTCTCCGGGGGGATGCGCCAGCGAAGCGCCCTGATGCGAACTATGCTAATCGAGAGCAACCTGTGGCTGCTTGATGAGCCATTTGCCGCTCTTGACGCCCTGACCAGGGAAAATCTCCAGGGCTGGCTGCTCCGGATTTGGGAGCGCTTTAAAGGCGCGGTGCTCTTTGTTACCCACAGTATAGACGAAGCGATTTACCTGTCAGACCGGGTCTACATGATTTCCAACCGTCCCGGCCGGATAATTCTCGAAGAGGTCATTAATCTCCCCAGGCCGCGGCCGCGCCAGGTGATCACAACGGCACAATTCGCCGGGTACAAAGAAACCCTGCTCAGAACGCTGGCCGGGGAAGGTTATTAGCAGCTTATTAGCGCTTAGAATTTAATATGATTCTTTCAGTTTAAGGCAGGCCGATAAACCGATACTTTCTTTGATCAGACCTGCGACCGGAAGGTTTTTATAATCAGCAGCAGCCCGTCATCGAGCCCGATGGAAGCACGGTTCGTTAATAGTTCGTTGCTAAGGCCGCGGGTGGTGGAAAAATGGAGAGTTTCGCTGCGCAGGGGGAATTTAAGCCCCTCGGTAACAATTCCTTTAACCTCCGGACTTAGAGGAAATAGGGACAGGTAATCGCCGGGGCTCCCTTCAATCACCGTTTTCGTACGGATAATTATTGCTTCGCCGCTTTCATCAAGGGCGCGTGAAGGGATCCCATGTTTAAGCGGCAGGGTGAGCAGAAGCAGGTTGGCAAAGAGGTGATCGGCCCTTTTTCCGCCCAGGATGGAAAAAAGGACAATTTCTGGCGGGTTCATCTCTATAGCCCGGTCAATAGCCAGTTCCAGGTCGGTTTTATCTTTTTCCGAAGGGTGCCGCTCCAGGCCGATGCCGCTTTTTTCTAAAATCTGGCGATGCTCCTCCTGCAGGGAATCTAAATCTCCGACAACAAGATCGGGTTTCAAACCCATGGCAAATAAATGACCCGTTCCACCATTGACACAAATGATATAATCATCGGGTTTCAGGAGACGTCGATAGTAGGAGGGTTCCTTAACTTCTCCGTTCGCAACAATGACCACTCTTCCCGTTTGCATTTCCAGACCACCTTAAAGGTTAGTTACTAATTCAACGGACCCGGTTGAGCCCGGCAAAAAATTTTTCCAGGCGGGATAAGCCTTCTTCCATGGTTTGATCGGAACAAGCGTAAGAGATGCGGATATAACCTTCAGCCCCGGGGCCGAAATCAATGCCCGGCGTTAGAGCCACCCGGGCTTCTTTCAGGATCTGCAGGGCAAAAGCATAGGAATCGCCAGTATATTTTTTCACGTTGGCAAGCATATAAAAAGCGCCCTGGGGCGGCATAGCAGGAGCGATGCCCAGTTCCTGCAGAAAAGTGTAGAGCCGTTTCCTGCGGCTGTTATAACTTTTAAAACGGTCTTCCAAAACAGCGGGGCTTTCCTGCAGGGCCGCCAGGCCGGCGGCCTGGATAAATGAGCAGGCACAGATAAAGAGATTTTGCTGCAGCTTCTGCATATCCCGGATCATCGTCTGCGGCGCAATCAGGTAGCCAAGCCTCCAACCCGTCATTATGTTACGCTTAGAAAACCCATTGATGACAATGGCGTTATCGGTAAATTCAAGGATTGAGTGATCGCGGCCTTCGTAGTTTATGCCGTGGTATACTTCGTCTGATATAACCAGCGGACCGATGGAAGCAATCTCCTCCAGTTCGGCCGGGCCCAATACGGTTCCGGTGGGGTTGGCGGGGGAATTAATCAGGATCCCTTTCACTCCGGGATCCAGCTTCTTTTTAATATCGTTAACCTGCATCCTGAAGGCATTTTCTTCAAGGGCGGGGACAAATACCGGTTCTGCACCGGCAGCATAAGTGAAGTTGGGGTAACAGGCATAGTAGGGGTCAGACATCAGCAGGCGATCGCCCCTGCCAAGGAGAGCATAAAAGGAAAGCAGCATTGCAGGAGAGGAACCTGATGTAACTATGACCTGACCGGGATCAATTTTGACCCCGTAGCTCTCTTGGTAGTAAGAAGCGATAGCCTCCCTTAATTCCGGCTTACCCAGGCTGTGGGTGTAGTTGGTATCGTTATCACCAAGGGCTCGTATCGCCGCCTCTTTGATCAGGGCCGGTGTTTCTCCGCCCGGTTCGCCAACCTCCATGTGGATTATATGGGCGCCCTCTTTTTCCATTTGCTGCGCCTTTTCCAGGATTTCCATGGCCAGGAACGGTTTAACCTTCCCAAGGTTATCATTTAAAAACTGCCCACCGGTTAAAATTTGTTCCGCTTTGGCCATTATTGCACCCCTTTCAATTAGTGACGCCGTCCTCTTCTCTTTCCCTGATCAGCTCAGCACAGTATTCAATGATCTCCCGGCGCCTGATGATACCGATAAAAATATCCTGGTCATCGACAACGGGCACAAAATTCTGCTCGCCGGCCAGGGTAAGCAGATCAACAACCCGGGAGTCTATTCTTACCGGTTTGTTTTTCGTAGTATTGGCGATTTCCCTTACCGGTATCTTCTCCATGCCGTTCAAATCCAGATCGGGCGAACTTTTCAACTTCCAGAGCAGGTCGCCTTCTGTCAGGGTGCCGGCATAACAACCGCGCCGGTCAACAAGAGGAACTGCAGTATAGCTGTGCCGTTCCATTCTTTCCAGAGCCTGGCGCATGGTAGTCTCAGGAGTGAGGTAAACCACTTCACTTTTGGGGGTAAGAAAAAATATAACTTTCATCTGGAATCAGGACCTTTCGGTTTCATTGTCAATAAGCCCGCCTCCTACTATTCTGAACCCGGCCCTGGTATAAAATGAGGCCAGTTCGGGCTCGAATAATACATTAACAGTTTTGATGCAATCTGCTTTTAACCGGTTGTTGACTATAACGAGGAGTTTGAGACCGATACCGCGCCCCTGGTATTCAGGCCTGACCACCAGGTTCCGGATAAAGGCGTCGTCTACCCCGTCACTGATTACGTCAACACAACCTACAAGCAGATCATCATCATAGCAGGCTGCTGTCATATAAGTGCATCCGATTATTTTTTCCAGTTTATTCCTGCGGCCGTCCCAACCGACGGACTTCCTTAGCTCTGCAATCTGATCGGGATCCAATTCCGGGTTTTCCACGAACTTGAGGGTCACTTTTTCACCTCGGTTTTAGCTGTTCCGCTTTTAACCGCCTCAGGTTTCCGGGCAATTACTCTTCGAGTTTTTTAAGCAAATCTTCCAGGACCCGGCTAATATTTTCCCTGATCACAAGATCGGCCTGCTGATCATAACCGGTGGGTTGGTTGTTGATAATCGCCAGTTTTTGAGCATAACGGGGAATATCGGCAACGGGGTAAACAACCAGGCTGCTGCCGGCGACCAGCATAAAATCACATTCCTGCTGCATTTTGTGTTGAAGTTCAAAGAAAAAATTAGGCATGGGATCACCAAAGAGGACCACTTCGGGGCGCAGCATGCTGAAACAGTTGTGGCAAAGTGGGGGGATCCTCTTTAACTCAACCTGCTGTACCAGTTCTTCAAAGGGATACTTTTTACGGCATCCGGTGCAAAACCCTGAGCGCAGATGACCATGTACTTCCCAGACTTTCTTTGACCCGGCTTTGACATGCAGCCCGTCAATATTCTGAGTGACGATCCCTTTTAACAGGCCCATCTTTTCAAGCTTTGCCATGGCAGTATGACCGGCGTTAGGTTCAGCCTGAGAGATCTTGGCAAAACGTACAAACCCGGCTTCATAAAAAAGGCGGGGGTTACTGTAAAGGACTTCAGCGGATGATGTCTTGATAGGGTCCACTTTTTCCCAGATGCCGGTTCCGGGCGATCTGAAATCAGGAATACCGCTGTCGGTGCTGATCCCGGCCCCGGTGAGGGCATAAAAACGTTCATGTTCTTTTACCATTTCAGCAAGCTTTTCAATCTGCTCGTGATAATCCATTCACATAACCTCCCTATCATAAACGGTTTGCAGGCAGGCAGGCCCTGCAATTCAGGTTTTTATCGCTTCATAGCAATGTTTATCGCTCTGCCCCTCTATCGGACTGGATCACGCCGTCACCCAGGGGGTCGCATAAAACCCGACCCTGTCTTCCCAGGGCTGAGTAAAGGTCATCATTAATTATATCGTAAAATGTATCCCACTGCCTATAGTTCAGGTTAAACTCGCGGCAGGCTGCGGCCAGTCCATCTCGAGCCATCACCAGGTCGGCCCATGAAGCGCCAAACCGGTCATTGCTGCCGTCTCCGATGTAAATAACATCATACCCATCTTTCTTTAAACCTGCCACATGGTAAGCCTTGCAGTTGCCGCAAACCCTGCAGGTAGGATGACCGTGTGGGGTTTGCAGCATGATTTTTCCCCCGCTGATAAGGGTTCGGTTACAGTAAAGAGCGCTAATTTTATCCAATAAGCCGTAACGCTTTAAAATGGGCTCGATGTAGAAGCCAAAACCGTCGCTGGCGACGACGACGGGGGCCTTC
>SLPH01000043.1 GCA_007132095.1 Syntrophomonadaceae bacterium
ACCCGGCGTATTGGTTACCGCGATACGCCGGGTGGTACAAGCTTCAATATCGATATTGTCAACACCTACGGCATGGTTGGCGATTATCTTTAAATTTTGAGCCGCGGCAATCAGTTTCCCGTCGATCCGGTCGGTAAGCATGGTAATTGCTGCATCTGCAGTTTTAAATTCTCTTTCAAGCTCCGATCTGTTTAGCGGCCGGTTAAGTTCATTGATGCAGAGGTTAAACCCGGCTTTTTTCAGGATTTCTAAACCGGGCTGGGGAATGATCCTTGTAATAAGCACTTTGCTCGGCATTAAAATTATGTCCTCTCTTTTGGGGGCGCAGGTTGGGTTTTCAGCGCCTTTGGCGGCATTGGTTCAGAAAGAAATAATTACTGCATGTCACCAAGCTTCTCCATGATGCTGGCTGAAGAAAGCTGTTTTTCCGACAGGAAATATTTGTCACCGCGCGTCTGCCTGATTATTTCAAGTTTCAATAGCATGTTGAAAGCGTTTTCCCTGTAATCGCGAAAGGTGAATAGCCTCTCAAATAGATTGCGGGGGACTAAACCCAACTCTTGCCGCGTTTTTGCAAAGTGGGCCGATAGGGCATCTTTTTCCCTGAAGATGCGGACCACTTCTTTTACGGCACGGAAAAGTAAAAACCGATAAACAACCAGGGCCAGCAGGATCATAATGAGGAAAAAAAATAACAGGAGGAGGTTATAATTCATTTATTTTATCTCCAGGCAGCTTTATTGCGCTCAGGCGCTCTTATAATTATAGCCCCTGCCGCAGAGGGAGCGCAAGCCCCGGCACTTAACCTTTGCTGCAGTTTTTGCAGCGTGAATTTGCAGGGCAATTTGCTAAGTATTGATTAAGAATTGTTGCGCATGAAATGCCGCCTGCCTTGCATGGAATATTAACAGGAAATGATTGTTAGCACAAAAATGTTACAGATATGATACAGCCTGAACTCGCCATGCACGCTATAGCAGCTAAACCATCTATTTTCATGCTTTTCCTGTATGGCACAACTATTGCAAGTAATAACCCCGTGAGCTCATAGAATTGCAATTGCTTTAAAAATCAGGCCGCCGAGAGCAATTTTCAATATTTACCCATAACATTTTATTGAACTGATTATTTGACACAAAGTCAGCGATTGTGATATTATTCTCTAAGAATTGCAGAGAACCACATACACCTTAACCCGTGAATATATGCGCTATTTTTTAGTGTAATAAGAGTACGACGGCTATGGTTTATCATCATCGCCTGGCCGAAGTGGAAGCTTTTAAGGGGGGTGAAACTGCGGTAAACATAGGATATTTATTTTTGGTTAGCTGAATGCTTGATTCGATTTTAAAACTTACAGGGGGTTTGTTTAATGAAGCGTTTGTTTTTAGGCTTGTTTTTAATTACCTTGGTATTCGGATTGCTGTTCACCTTTACAGGCTGCGGTCCGGACGATGCTGCACCTGCACCTGATCCTGATCCAGATGATCCGGCACCTCCCGCTGATGACGAAGTGTTCGAGTGGCGCTGGCAGTGCGCTTATCCAGAGGCTGACCTTGAGTACGTAGCCCTGCAGACACTCTTCGACGAAGTATATGATCGCACCGACGGAAGGCTGAAGATTACTGCCTACGCCGAAGGCCAGATTGTTGCCGACCCGGCTGACCAGCTGGAAGCGGCTTCAACAGGCGTTGTTGATGTTTCCCATTCCTCGGGAATGTATGTAACCGGCCAGGTTCCCGTTGCCGACTTTGAAGCGGGCCTGCCCGGACAGTATCCCGGTTTTGGCTACATTGACGACTATATTAACATGCTCTATGAATTTGAAGATGGCGCTCTCTACAACCTGGTCCAGGAAGCATACATGGAGCAGGCAGATGTTTACTACCTTGGATCTCACTCGTTCCACGGCTACCCGGTAATTTATGCCAAAGAGCCCCTGCTGTCTCCTGAAGACTACCAGGGCAAAGTTATCCGTGCAGCCGGCGCGCTGCAGGATATGTTTAATGCATTCGGCGCTTCTGCTACATTCGTAGCCGGCGGCGAAATTTACACCGGGTTGCAGCTTGGCACCCTTGATGCTGCGGTCTGGAGCATTGAAGGCTTCTTGGAGCACAGCCTTTTTGAAGTGGCTCCCTATGTTCACATTCCCACCATTTCCGGACACACCTGCAGTCACGTAACAATCAGCCCTGATTCCTGGAACGCTCTTCCTGCTGATATCCAGGAAATCCTTTTCGATTCATACAAGAACACCTATATCCCTTACCTCTTCAGTCTTTACGATGCTGAGTGGCAAAGAGTGCTCGGCTCTGAAGAAGAGTTTGGTTACACAGTAGTCGAAGTTCCTGACGAAACCATGCAGGCCATTATTGCTGTTGCCAGGGATGAAATCTGGGCCGATATTGCCGATACAGATGACTACACCCGTGAAGCGATGCAAATCGTGGACAGGTGGTACGAGCAGAACCAGTAACTAATTGTTAACCAGGCATGCATCATTGGCTTTGGGCCGGTTTTTCCCCTGGCTTACCCACCGAGGCATGCATAGAGCAACTAATTGCTGTTGAAATGGCAATAGAGAGGGAGATCTGGTAGAATGACAGCTCCCTCTCTATATTCTGTATGTTGAACTTAAGGAGGATTCTTTATGGGAAAAATCCTGAGCGGTCTAGGCCAGGGGATCGATATTTTTAATGAGTGGACGGGACGCTTAGTCGCTTACACAGCCCTGGGCCTTACATTTGTCACCCTTTACAATGTCATAGCCAGGTATATTTTCGCCAGGCCACCCATCTGGGCCTGGGATGTAAACACTTACCTGTTTGGCATGCTTGTATTTCTTGGAGCCGGTTACCATGTGCTCCACCGCCAGTATATTACCGTTGATGTTATTTACAACCGGATGCCGCCAAGAATTAAAGCGGTTGCCAGTTTATTTGCCTTTATCATGGCCTGCATATTTTGCTACGTAGTAATTGCTGAGGGCACGGAGATGGCTTTACGTTCAATTTCCAGGTTGGAAAGAATATCCAGCGCCTGGAAGCCGATTGCTTATCCCCTCAGAGCCCTGGTCCCCATCGGGGGCTTACTTATTTTTGTTCAATACACCAGGAATTTTATCAGTGATTTTTCTGTTCTGATCCGGGGCAAAGAAGTAGATGAGCGTGATAGTTTCCCCATGGATGAGATGGGCATTGAGATAAAAGCTGATGAACTTACGTCTGAGCCCGGGGAGGAAAACAGTAGTGGGAATTGAGCAAATAACCTTATTACTATTCGCGGCTTTATTCTTTTTCCTTATCATCGGAACCCCGGTAGCTTTTGCCTTAGGCGGAGTTGCTATTGTTTTTACTTATTTTCTCTGGGGAACCCAGGGTCTGGCGAATGTTCCCCTTGTTCTTTACAGCCAGATGAGCCCCAGCCTTTTGGCTATTCCTCTCTTTTTGTTGATGGCCAATGTTTTGCAGCGTTCAGGGATTGCCGATGAACTTTATGAAGCGATCTACCGCTGGTCAGGCGGCCTTCCCGGTGGTCTGGCTATTGGAACGGTCGCTATCTGCACTATTTTTGCCGCCATGTCGGGAGTTAGCGGCGCTGCTACTATCGCCATGGGCCTTGTTGCCATACCTTCCATGCTGAAAAGAGGCTACAGCAAGCAACTGGCTATCGGTTCCGTGGCTGCCG
>SLPH01000179.1 GCA_007132095.1 Syntrophomonadaceae bacterium
AAAAGGGGACAATTATCGCAGATTCGTTTTGATCGTATTTCGTCCCCGACAGCGGCGCTATCTTTGCAGGGTCCAGCTTTTTTAGCTGTTCTTCTGCCTGTTCAAGGGTTACATCGAGGTTATAAAAACTTCGCTTTTTCTCCATTAACTCAGTCTCCTTTCTCATCTGTTCTATTTATTATTCTATCCCTTCCCAGCCGCAAATACTACTTCTCCTGGATATCAAGAACTTTGTTCACAGAAGTGAGAATCGATAGCCTGGTTTACCGCATCTGATTTTTCCAGCATGACCATATGTCCTGCTCCTTCTATTTCCACCAGGGTGCCTGCGCCTATTTGATCGTGTAAAAAGCGACTGTATTTCGGCGGGGTTAACAGGTCTTTACTGCCGCAAATAATCAAAGCCCTGACCCTAATCTCTCCCAACCGGCCAATGACATCGAACCGGTTGCAGGCGCTAAGATCGGAATGGAAAATCGAGGGATTGGTGCTGCTAATTTCTGAGCGGGCCCGATCGAGGAGGGTCTCCCCGGTTTCAGGTCCATACATGTAATTAACAAATTCTGGCGGAACGATGCCTTTTGCAAGCTTGTCCAGTAGTTCAGGCAGAACCCGCAGCCTTGCTCCGGTGCCGATTAAAACCAGCCCTTTTAAGGAGTTTGGCCAGCGCAGGGCGTAATCAAGAGCGATTGCGCCGCCCATGGAATGTCCTCCCAGGATGAATTGCCTGAGACCCAGCCGGTCGATAAAACTTTTCAGCCAGTCGCTGTAGGACTCAATGCTGCCCAGCGCTTGGCCGGTTGACCTTCCATGCCCCGGCAGATCCGGAGCAATGGGATAGAGGGTGTCTGCCAGACCCCTAACCTGGTAGATCCAGTGATGGTGCCCTCCGCCTGATCCATGGATAAATACGATTGGCGTTTTAGCCCCACTCTTGCCGCAGATATAAAAAACCCGGTTTTGGCCAACACTTATTTGAGGCATGCTTACAACCCTCCGGCCATATAAGTTCTTTAACCTGTTGCCGGTTTCCTGCTTGATAGAAGCGGCCATTCCTCTCTCTTTCGCAGCTGCCGGACGCCCGTGCGGCTCCGGTATTTGCGGAAAAATAAGCTTTTCCGGAGATTTGGCTCTGTTGACACTGTCAGGGCTGTTTGTTATGATCATGAAAATTAGCCGAAACGATAGAATCGGGGGGAAAATAACTTGCAGGATGAAAAGTTTTCCTGGGAAGGCCTTACTTTTGATGATGTTTTGCTGGTTCCCGCCAAGTCACAGGTTTTGCCCCGTGATGTTGATATTACGACCCGCCTCAGCCGCAATATTAAGTTAAGCATGCCGCTTCTTTCTGCCAGCATGGATACTGTTACGGAAGCGCGGATGGCTATTGCCATTGCCCGCGAGGGGGGTATTGGCGTTATCCACCGCAACATGCCTCCTGAGAGGCAGGCTGAAGAGGTAGACAAGGTGAAGCGGTCCGAGCATGGCGTTATTACCAACCCCTTCAGGCTTACCCCTGAACATATCCTCAATGATGCGGCAGCTCTCATGGAGCGTTACCGCATATCTGGTGTTCCCATAACTGTAGGCGAAAAATTGGTTGGCATCATCACTAACCGCGACCTGCGTTTTGAGGAAGATTATAACCGGCCTATAGGCGAAGTAATGACGAAAGAACAGCTGGTAACTGCCCCGGAAGGAACCACCCTGAAGGAAGCCCAGGAAATATTGCGTCGTTACAAGATCGAAAAGCTGCCCATAGTGGATGATGATTTTAATCTCAAAGGCCTTATCACGATTAAGGATATTGAAAAGACAATCCAGTTTCCCCGCGCTTCCAAAGATACCAACGGCAGGCTATTAGCTGCTGCAGCAATCGGCGTAGGCCGTGAAGCCCTGACCAGGGCTGAGGCCCTGGTGGAAGCTGGAGTAGATCTTGTCGTGATCGATTCAGCGCACGGACACTCAAAGCCGGTTTTGGATACGATAAAAGAGTTTAAAGCGAAGTATCCCGACCAGGAGCTGATGGCCGGCAACGTGGCTACCGGAGAAGGAGCAAAAGACTTGATCAGGGCCGGGGCTGATGCGGTAAAAGTTGGCGTCGGACCCGGGTCAATTTGCACCACCCGGGTTATTGCCGGCATTGGTGTTCCCCAGATTACAGCTATATACGAGGCCTCCCGGACTGCAAATGATCAGGGTGTCCCTGTTATCGCTGATGGAGGCATTAAGTTTTCTGGAGACATTACCAAGGCCCTGGCGGCAGGGGCGTCTGCGGTTATGGTGGGCAGTCTCCTGGCGGGCACAGAAGAAAGCCCCGGTGATTTCGAGATATTCCAGGGGCGCAGCTATAAGGTTTATCGCGGGATGGGTTCGCTTGGCGCGATGAAAGAAGGCTCTCGTGATCGCTATTTTCAGGAATATGAACAAAAATTGGTTCCTGAAGGTATTGAAGGCCGGGTACCTTTCCGCGGCACCGTAGGTGACATGGTCTTTCAGTTAGGCGGAGGCCTGCGTGCCGGTATGGGTTACTGTGGCGTACGTAATTTGGATGAGCTGCAAAAGAAAACCCGCTTTATCCGTATATCGGGAGCCGGCCTTAAAGAAAGCCATCCACATGGGGTCCAGATAACCAAGGAGGCTCCTAATTACAGCTTTTAATCAGGCCTGCTTAAGGAGCTGCGTTCAGGTGGAGAAAAGCATGGCAACAGGGCTTCTGGTCTCCCTGGAGGGTATCGATGGCTGTGGCAAATCTACTCAAGCCGAGCTTATCAAGGAAAAACTCTCTTCAAAGGGGATTGATCATCTCTCTGTTCGTGAGCCTGGCGGGACTGTCGCAGGCGAAGAGATTCGAAGCATCCTGCTTGGGAAAGATAGGATATCGTCCCTGCAAGCCGAACTAATGCTATATATGGCTGCCCGCTCAGAGCTGGTTCGGCAGGTTATCAGGCCTGCCTTGCAAAGGGGCGCTATTGTAATTTGCGATCGTTTTGCCGACTCTACCGTTGCCTACCAGGGTTACGGAGGAGGAATGAGCATCAAGACGATCAAATCCCTCAACAATATTGCTACAGGCGGACTGAAGCCGCAGCTGACCCTGCTGTTCGACCTTTCTGTTGAGAAAGCTGCAGCAAGGCGAGGGGGTCGGCGGGATCGCATGGAAGAAAAGGATGACTACTTTCACGCCAGGGTGCGATCGGGGTTTTTGCAAATAGCTGCCGCTGAACCGGGACGATTTAAAGTAATTGACGCCTCTGCAGGGGTAGAGATTCAGCACCAGGCAGTTTGGAGCCTGCTCGAATCAATAGTTCTTCCCAGGTGTTGAAAGGGATTATAAATGAGTTTTAGCCACTTGGTTGGTCAGGATGACTTAAGATCGGCCCTGAAGGGATCTCTCGCCAGGGGGGAAACAGGTCATGCCACGCTTTTTACCGGACCTGCGGGAAGCGGGAAGAAAAGCTGGGGTACGGCCCTGGCCCGGGCCCTGCTTTGCAGCCGGACCATAAATGGCGAGGCTTGTTTAAGCTGCTTGTCCTGCCGCAGTTTCCCGGAAGAAAAGAACCCCGCCTTTCTATTGGTACAACCAAAGGGAAAGAGCTTAAAAATTGAACAGTTCCGGGAGGCCAGACCCTTCTTTCAATTGACCGGAATGCGAAGAGTTTGCCTGATTGAGAACGCTTCATCAATGACTGCTCCTGCTGCTTCCTCGTTGCTTGTTACCCTGGAAGAACCTTCAGACGAACTATTTTTTATTCTTCTGGCAGACAGGGCGGATCTGCTGTTCAGCACCATTCACTCGCGCTGCAGGCACTACCGGCTTAAGGCGATGAAGCCTGGTGAGATTACGGCTGTTCTTCGCGGAGCAGGCCACGGAAGTCACGAACGCCTTGACGTGATCGCCAGGATCAGCGGCGGGCTGCCAGGCCGGGCGCTGAAGGCCGCAGGCGATCCTGATTTTGAATCGCGCCTGTCCATGGCAACCGAACTTGCTGAAAACCTGGCTGGAGGCAGCAAACCTTTAACTGAATACCTCGATATAGCAGAGGATTTATCTGCAAGAGATGACCTTCCCGAAGTTCTTCAGATTCTGGCTGTATTGCTTCGAGAGCTGCTTGTAAGGGCTTATGGCAGCAGTGAAGAACTCCGGCTTAGCCCCGGCTGGAACCCTGCAGGGCTTCAAAGAGTTAATCTAAGCGGCCTCGAAGAGGCTGTTATCATCATAAACAGTGCACTTAAGGATCTTGCCACCATTAATGTTAATCGACGCCTGCTGGTTTTATCCACAATTGTGCTGATTCAAAGGAGGCTGGCAGTATGCCCTTAGTAGTTGGTGTTCGCTTCAGACCGGCGGGTAAAACTTATTACTTTAACCCCGGCTCATATACATTGAATAGAGGAACCAGCGTGATAGTAGAAACAGCCCGCGGTCTTGAGATGGGCAATGTCGTTATTGAAGCTAAAGAAGTCCCGGAAAAAGAGCTTGTTTTACCCTTAAAAAAAGTGGCCCGCAAGGCAACTGATTCCGATCTTTCCCAGGTTGAAGAGAACCAGGAAAAAGAAAAAGTGGCCTTTATAAAATGTAAATCAAAAATTAAAGAACATCGCCTCGACATGAAGCTGGTTGATGCCGAGTATACATTTGACCGGAATAAAATAATATTTTACTTTACCTCGGAAGAGCGGGTTGACTTTAGAGAGCTGGTTAAAGATCTGGCTTCAATATTTAAAACCAGGATCGAACTCAGGCAGATTGGGGTGCGTGATGAGGCCAAGCTAAAAGGGGGCGTAGGTCCCTGCGGGCGACCATTTTGCTGCACCACATTCCTGGAAGAGTTTGAACCTGTATCGATACGCATGGCTAAAGGTCAAAACCTCTCACTTAATCCGACAAAGATTTCCGGCGCCTGTGGTCGTTTAATGTGCTGCCTGCGTTATGAGGCTGGCGCTTATGATGAAGCCCGAAGCTGCCTGCCCCGCTCCGGCGATCAGGTGATTACCCCGGATGGTGATGGGCAGATAAAAGAGGTCAACCGTTCCAAGAAAACTGCCATGGTTAAGTTAAATGAATCGGGAAAAAAGAAAGAATATCCCCTGGATGATATAGATAATCCATAATTAAAAAGAGCACGGCTTTGACCGTGCTCTTTCAGAGATTACGTAAATATATTTTTTCTTTATTACTAATCTTTTGCCAGTTTGTCAATGCATTCGCGGCAGACGATCCGGTTTCCAAAATGCTTTACATCGTCAGCGTTACCACAGAAAAGACAAGCTGGTTCATATTTTTTTAGGATTATTTTTTCAGCATCGACATAAATCTCTAAAGCATCCTTTACTTCAATGCCAAGCGTCCGTCTTAGTTCTATGGGGATCACAACCCTGCCTAATTCATCAACTTTTCTAACAATACCTGTTGATTTCAACGGCATTTCCTCCTTTTGTAAGAATGGAGATTTATTGGTTCGACTATTATACCAGTAATTTACATGGTAAGTCAATAGCTATTTGCTTGAATTAGCCAGTAATACTATAATTTGATGGGCTGTTGCCTTGACATGAAACTGAAAAAAGGTGGTATAATAACCACATATTTTTTTAAGCAAAAGGAGAGACCCGACCTTGGCGGATGAAAAGACTTTTTATATAACTACACCGATTTATTATCCCAGCAACAAGCTGCATGTAGGAAACTCTTATACAACTGTGGCAGCCGATGCCATGGCTCGCTTTAAGCGAATGACCGGCTACAGGGTCTGGTTTCTAACCGGGACTGATGAACATGGCCAAAAAATCCAGCGCCAGGCTGAGGGCGCAGGTAAATCTCCCCGTGAGTTTGTGGACGAAATCGTGGCCTGGATCAAGGAGCTTTGGGAAGAGCTGGATATATCCTACGATGATTTTATTCGTACTACCGAGCCCCGCCACATGGAAAAAGTGGCTAAAAACTTTACCCGCTATTACGAACAGGGAGATATATATAAGGATAAGTACGAAGGTTGGTACTGCACGCCCTGCGAGGCTTACTGGACTGAGCGGCAGCTGGAGGAGTGTAAATGCCCTGACTGCGGCCGGGATGTTGAGCTGATCACTGAAGAAGCCTACTTTTTCAGAATGTCCCGTTACGCGGATCGCCTGCTGGCTCATATTGAGGCCAACCCCGACTTTATTCTGCCCGTTTCCCGTAAAAACGAAATGATCAATAATTTCCTCAAGCCGGGGCTTGAAGACCTCTGCGTTTCCAGGACATCATTTGATTGGGGCATTCCCGTTCCCTTTGATGATGAACATGTTATCTATGTATGGCTGGATGCGCTGAGCAACTATATCACTGCCCTGGACTATGGTGAAGAAAACTCCAAATTTGATATTTTCTGGCCTGCAGATGTTCAGTTGATCGGTAAAGATATCCTTCGTTTTCACACAATTTACTGGCCAATATTTCTGATGGCTCTTGACCTGCCTTTACCCAAAACCGTTTTTGGTCATGGGTGGCTCATGCTTCAGGAAGGGAAAATGTCTAAGTCGAAGGGCAATGCTGTTGATCCCCGCGTACTGGCTGCCCGCTACAGCTCTGATGCCCTGCGATATTTCCTGTTGCGGGAAATTCCCTTTGGCCAGGACGGCATCTTTAGCCTTGAGTCTTTCATCAACAGGATCAATACCGACCTCGCCAATGACCTTGGTAATTTAGTGAGCAGAACGCTGACTATGGCAGAGCGTTACTTTGATGGAGTGCTGCCCCAACCTGCCGGAAGCGAAGAAACATCTGACAAAGAGCTCAGGGAGATGGCCCTGCAGACGCCGGGGTTGGTTGAGCCTTTGATGGATGAGCTGAAATTAGGCGATGCCCTTGCGGAACTCTGGCAGCTTGTTCGCCGCAGCAATAAGTATATTGATGAGAATACCCCCTGGGCCCTGGCGAAAGATGAAAGTAAGAAGGAACGCCTGGGTACAGTAATTTATAACCTGATTGAGGCAATTCGTTTTATCTCTGTCATGCTGCAGCCTTACATGCCAAGGACACCGGAGAGGATATGGCCGCAGCTGCGGATAGCGGAGCGTAAGGATCTGCAAAGCTTTGAAAGTTTGGCTTCCTGGGGAGGGATGGTGCCGGGCACCGTTGTTGAGAGAGGTGAAGACCTTTTCCCCCGCCTAAACCTTCAGGCTGAAATTAGAGAAATGCAGGGGGACCCGCCGGCTGAAATCTCGGATGATCCAGAAAAGCCGGAACAACAGGATGGCTTGATCAACCTGGATCATTTCCAGGAGGTTGATCTGAGGGTTGCCAGGATCAAAGCTGCTGAAAAGGTGCCTAAATCAGATAAACTACTCAAGGTTGCCCTGGAGCTTGGGCCCGGGGAAGAGCGCCAGGTTGTGGCAGGTATCGCCCAATATTACGAGGCAGATGAGCTTGAAGGCAAGTTGGTTCTTTTTGTTGCCAACCTGAAACCGGTTAAACTCAGGGGAGTTTTATCCCAGGGCATGCTGCTTGCTGCCACCGATGATCAAGGCAACCTGACTTTAACCACGGTTGATAGAAAGATTAAACCGGGGAGCAGGATCAGCTAAAGATGGCTTTTTTAATTGATACCCATGCCCATCTTGATTTTCCCCAGTTTAGGGGCGATCTGCCCGCGGTGCTGGAACGCGCCCGCGAAACCGGCGTGCTGGCAGTCTTAAATATCGGCACTGATGAAACCGGCTCAAGGCGTTCTATTGCCCTGAGCCGTCTCCATGAAGGGATCAGCGCTTCGGTGGGGGTTCACCCGCATGGCGCTGCCAAAGTGACAGCCAAGACATGGAGTGAACTTGAAGTTATGGCCACAGAACCGGAAGTGCTGGCCATTGGAGAAACAGGGCTTGATTTTTATCGTGATCTGTCGCCCCGTAATATCCAGGAAGAAGTGTTTCGCGGTCACCTGCAGCTGGCCACCAGGGTCAACAAACCTGTTGTCGTCCATAGCAGAGATGCTCACGATCAGATTATTGATGTCTTAAGAGATGAATCGCTGCCATCTCCAGTTGGGGTGATGCACTGTTTCTCCGGTACGGAAAAACAGCTAAAAGCATTCCTCGATTTAGGGTTTTATATATCGATAGCCGGGCCGGTAACTTACCCTCGCTCTCATGCCCTGCGCGATCTTTTGAAAATAATACCGCAGGACAGGCTTTTAATTGAAACAGACGCCCCTTACCTTTCCCCCCAGGCTTACCGCGGCAGGCGTAACGAGCCAGCTTATATAAAGCTGACTTACGAAAGGGTAGCCCTGGCTTTAGGGCTGGATCTCCCGGATCTTACCGGGCGGGTTTACCAGAATGCTTTGGCCCTCTTTTCTGACTCCCTGTTAAAATGAAAAAAAAGAGCCTCCGCGAATTATTTTTGGAGGCTCTTTTCGTAAACAGATCGATTTAAGCAGATCTCTTAATATAATACCGTTCCGGGCAGTTTTAACCGAGCAGGCTTTGCAGTTTCATTGCCAGAGACATGTCGCCCTTGACTTTTAATTTGCCGGCCATAAAGGCTGAGGTTGCGTTGAGCTTGCCATCGAGCATGCTTTCAAAGTCGTCGGCTGCCATCGAAATTGTAATATTGGGGCTGTCATGAGCCTCTTCAACAACGGTTGGCGCTCCATCTTCAACGTTAACATGGAAAACACCGCCGTTGTCGCCGGAAAGCTCAAACTGGTATACTGCGCTTACACCTTTCATTTTGGCCGGATCGGCCGCTTCAATCTTCTTGCCAAGGTTATCCAGTAATGCTTTAAAATCTGCCATCTTACTTGATCTCCTCCTTAAAAATATATAATCACCAATTAAGAACTATAACCGGATAAAAGATTAAGCGCCCCCGAAAAGGTGATCCCTCCTTTCTGAAAGGCTATTGCTTAACCAGGTGAAATATTACTCGTGTAAAGTATATTATAAAACATTGTCTCAGTCTTGTCATTATATTTTTTATTGCCATCTTTGATATAATTAGTCTGATAACTAAGGAAAGGGATAAATATGACTGATAACAGTGATGTAACTTCACCCCGCGAATTAACTGCTTTGTTCCGGGAACATAACCTGAGTCCTAACATCCGCTATGGACAAAACTTCTTAATCGATGCCAACATTGTCCGAAAAATTGCTGACGCGGTAGGTGTCAACCCGGGTGATCAAGTCGTTGAAATTGGCCCGGGAGCAGGAGCGCTGACCCTGGCGCTGGCCCACCAGGGGGCGAAACTGGTTGCGCTGGAAATTGATCGGGGTTTGGCCAGGCTTCTGCATAAGCTCACCAATTCTTACGAAGGTGTTTTGATAAAACATGGTGATGCCCTGAAGATGGACTGGCAGCAGCTAATCGAGGAGCACTTCGATATCAACGCTCCGGTTAAGCTGGTCTCAAATCTGCCATATAATATTTCTGGCCCTTTCATGTTTGAGCTCTTTAAGTGTGGGTTTCCCTTTGAACGGGCAGTATTAATGTTTCAAAAGGAGGTTGCCCGGCGGCTTGTAGCCAGGCCGGGGGCGCCCGACTATGGCTCTCTGTCAGTTATTTGTGCCTATTACTCGACCGGTAAAGTTCTCTTTGATGTTTCCTGTAATGTTTTTTGGCCGCGCCCGAAAATAGACTCTTCCGTTGTCTTGTTGAAACCTGACCGGCGGCTGCTGCCGGTTGAAATGGAGCCTCTTTTTTGGGAGCTGGTAAAAGGTGTTTTCCGGCAGCGGCGTAAAACGATCCTTAAAAGCCTGAAATCAACCTTTGATTTTCCCCGTGAAGAACTTGCTTTGTTGCTACAGGAGGCAGGGGTGAGCCCTGCTGCCAGGCCGGAAGAGCTTGCCCCGTCGCAGTTTGCAAAGCTGGCAGGGATAGCTTATAATGTTTTTAGTCAATCCCGCTGAAAGGTCGCAGGCAAATGGTCTTTACCAGCCCGACAAGAGGTCGACTCTCGTTCGAAGAACTCTTTCACGACCTGGTCGACTATACCAACGAGTTTCCCGACGATTCTTACAAGCTTATTATCGGCACTGACTCCCACTCTTTTCTAAATGAATGTGTAATGTTCGTAACAGCGGTGGTAGTACACCGTGTCGGCAAAGGCGGGCGCTTTTATTACCACAAACAGAAAAAGCCCTACATGGAGAGCCTTCGCCAGCGTATTTATTATGAAACATATCTCAGCCTTGATGTCGCTACCCGCCTCACCGAACGGTTGGCTTTGAATGGGGATCACCGGTTGAATGTGGAAATCCATCTTGACGTGGGCGAGAAAGGCGAGACCAGGGACATAATAAAAGAAGTAGTAGGCATGGTTATCGGCAGCGGGTATGAGGCCCGGATTAAGCCGGATTCCTTCGGGGCAATGACTGTTGCAGATCGTTTTACCCGATAACGAACAGATTGCCCGGTTTTAACCCTTATTTTCCCCCTTTTTGCTTAATATCGCCTCCAAGCTTCATAATTCTTGACATAAAGCCTATTATTGTGATAGAATATGGAGAAGATAAATTATAAGGTGGTTTTGAATGGTGGCCAAAGATGTCCTATTTGAAATCCGTAAGAAGCTGGAATCGCACCTCGGTGAGAAGATTAAGCTCAGGGCAAACCGGGGACGGAGAAAAACCTACGAGAAAGAAGGAGTGCTGGAGAGCACCTACCCTTCTATTTTTATTGTTAAGGTAGAAGAATCAAATTATTACCAGAGGCTTTCGTTCAGCTACGCTGATGTATTAACCGAAACTGTAGAACTCAGCTTCCGTGAAGGTGATCTGAGACGTTCGGTGGGCATGTAGCGATAATTTGATTAGATGTTTAAAAAGTACCATTCTCGCTTTTTGCGGGGCAGTTCGTGATGTGTTTTATAAGCCGGGCCTGGAGCCCGGCTATTATTTTTTTAGCGCGCCCGGCTGAGAAAACTCCTAATCTGATAAAAATATTGCCCTGAACGCTATTACTTACAAAGCCTGATGGGGTTCGTGGCTGTGAGATTGCTGCAAAAGCAGGAAGAAAGCTCCTAAACCGTAAAGGCCATATATACTGAGAGATGAAATTTTCGAAGGTGTTCAATTTGAAAAGGAGCCGGCGGTCAAAGGTTCGATTAAGCGAGCCTGTTAAAACAACCGGCATAGGTCTATTAAGACCGAAGGCGGGAACAGGTTGCCTTTGTGCAGGAATAAGCGCTCTGGTGTAGAATAGCGAATGTAGCTTAAACTAAAAGGAGGGCTTTTTAAAATGAAGGCGCTCTTAGTTGTAGACATGCTTAATGATTTCATATCACCGGATGGGGCTTTATACATCGGACCTGCTGCACAGGATGTTGTTCCTGCCGTGCAGGAAAGGCTGCGTCAGCATCGCAGCGAGGGATCACCTGTAATTTATATTTGTGACTACCACCTGGAAGATGACCGGGAATTTGAAATGTTTCCTCCCCATGGCCTCAGCGGTTCGGGTGGAGAAGAAGTTATTCCCGAACTGGCCCCTCAGACCGGCGACAGGGTAATCCGTAAGCGCCGATACAGTGGATTTTTCGGAACGGACCTTGATCTTACCCTGAGAGAGAAGAGGATCACCGAAATTGAGCTGGCCGGAGTGGTTACAAATATCTGTATTCTTTATACTGCCGCTTCAGCGCGAATGCTAAATTATCAAGTGACCGTGCACAAAAATGCCGTTGCCAGTTTTGATGAGGATGCGCATAAATTTGCTTTGCAGGAGTTGGAAAAAACACTGGGGGTTACCCTTGTTTAAGGCCGGGAGGATCATATGGAAAAAACCGATTTTATCACTCTAAAAGAAATTGCAGCAATGGATCCGGGCAAAGAAAAACGCTTCTTTTCGGCTACATTCTCTGAAATAGAACGGGGCTTGACCAGCGATATTTACTTTGTCCGGACCAGGGACCTTTTAACTCAGATGGATCTGGCCGCAACCCCCGTCACCGCTGAAATATTTTCCTCACGGGCTGGTGTATTGGCCGGGATTGACGAATCACTGCACCTTTTGAGAAATCGCGGCCTTGAAGTTTGGGTTATTCCGGAAGGAAGCCCTATGGAGGCCCGCGAGGTGGTCATGCGCATCAAGGGGCCTTACGGGCAGTTCTGTATCTATGAAACCCCTCTTCTTGGGATCCTGGCCAGCTCAAGCGGCTGGGCAACGGCAGCCCGCAGCTGTAAAGAGGCCGCTGCCGGACGTCGCGTGATTTGTTACGGAGCAAGGCACTTGCATCCTGCCGCCGCTCCTGTTATGGAGAGAGCGGCCGTTACCGGCGGCGCAGACGGTTGCAGCTGTATAATTGCCGCCCTGCTTATGGGCCGGCGCCCGGCAGGGACAGTTCCCCATGCCGCTTTTCTGATAGTTGGCGATACGGTTGAATTGGCCCGGGCCTACGATCGTTTTGTTCCCGAAGAAGATCCGCGGATCATCCTTGTTGACACCTTTAAAGACGAAGCCGAAGAAGCGCTGAGGGTTGCCGAAGCCCTGGGAGAGAAGCTAAACGGAATTCGCCTCGATACACCCGGCGAAAGAGGCGGGGTGACCCCGGGACTTGTTCGGGAAACGCGGGCTCGCCTTGATCAGGCCGGCTATTCCCACGTCCAGATTATAGTTTCCGGCGGCCTTACCCCTGAACGGATAGCCCTTCTGGCAGAAGCAGGGGCTGATGCATTTGGTGTTGGCAGCTATATATCAAGGGCGGCGGCAATAGATATGACTATGGATTTGAAAGAAGTTGACGGAAAAGCTATCGCCAAGCGGGGGAGAATTCCCGGCGTCAGTAAAAATGACAGGCTGGTGAGGGTAAGCTGACTCGGCCCGGCAGGTTTGTTCAACATGCGCTGGCCAAGATAAACCTGGGCCTTACTGTGCTCGGCCGTCGCGGGGATGGCTATCACGATCTCCAATCAATCATGCAGACAATCACTTTACATGACACTTTGGTGATCGAGCCGGCCCCTGAACGGGGCTGGCGTTTTTTTTGCAGCGAACCGGCGCTCCAAAACCACGACAACCTGGTTTGCAGGGCTGCCCGGGCCCTGCAGGAATACTCAGGCCAGGATATGCCGGGCGCTGCAATCAGCCTCTACAAGGCCATACCTGCCGAAGCCGGCCTGGCGGGAGGAAGCAGCGACGCGGCTGCAGCGCTAAAAGGGTTAAACCTTTTCTGGGACCTGAACCTGAGTTTTCCCGAGCTCCTTAAAATCGGAGCGGCGCTTGGGTCTGACATTCCTTTTTGTCTGCACGGGGGAACAGCCCTGGTTGAGGGCCGTGGCGAAAAAGTAACGGCCCTTCCTTCCCTTCCCGGCTGCTGGGTAGTTCTTTTTATCCCGCCAGGGCTGGGCTGCTCGACTGCCGAGGTATATGGCGCTTTGAAAAAAGAATGGTTTGGCAGGCCATCGTTGGACCCTCTGATTGAAGCTGTTCAAAGCGGTGATGGGGATATGCTGGACTGCTGGTTTGAGCGGGGCGATACAAATACTCTTGAATACCCCGTGCTGAATGCGCATTGGAGCCTGGAACAGCTGAAAGCCAGGTTAAGGAGCTCATCACTTGCCCCTGCTTTGTCGGGAAGCGGCCCCACGCTTTTTATTCTAACAAAAGAATACGGTCTGGCCCGTAGTGCGGCCACGGCCTTAACCCGCGAAGGGTATCCGGTATACCTATGCCGGACTACTTCCGGGCGAAAGGAGTGATCTTTTACATGTTTGATGCAGTCGTCCTGGCTGGTGGGGGTAAGCGGGAACCTCTCACCGAACAGGAAGGGGTTAACAATAAAGCATTTATCAAGATTTATGGCAGGGAGATCCTTGCTTATATTCTGGAAAGTTTGGAGAAGGCTCCCTCCATCAATCGGATTGTTGTAGTTGGTCCTGAAGATGATCTGCGGCAGTTGCAGAAGGATGGCTATCGCTTTGATCTAGCCCTGGAACAGGGCAGCATGCTTAACAACATTGCTGCCGGCCTGGAAAAGACGGAACAGGGCAAACTCAGCCTGATTGTCACCGGAGACATCCCCTTATTAACCGACGCAGTAGTTGAGCGTTTCATAAAAAGCTGTAGTCCACACCAGTGCGATCTCTATTACCCGGTCATAAGGAAGTCCAGTTTTGAAAAGGGCCTGCCCGGTTCGGTGCGGACGTACGTCCGCCTGCTTGAAGGTCAGGTTACGGGAGGCAATATCGGCCTGGTTAGCCCTGCCTGGTTTTTTGCAAACAGGAATCGGCTGGAAATGTTCATCGCTTATAGGAAGAAGCCCGTTAAGCTAGCCCGTATTCTTTCGCCGGTCCTCGTCCTTAAATTTTTATTTAAAAGGCTTTCTATCTCAGATCTGGAGAGTTTTTTATCAAGACTTTTAAACCTGAAGGCCTGCGCTGTGATCAGCGAAGACATTGAAATAGGCGTCGATGTAGATAAAGTCAGCGATCTAAGCCTGATTAAAGAAGCGCTGAAGCCTGATTAGAGGCTGCAGGCCGCATAATATTTTATTCTATAAAACATGTGATTAAATTCTCATTTTTTGCAGGAATTTAATCTGAATTGTTGAAGTAATAGGACAACCGAAAGCTATATACTATAAATTTCCTGGAAGGCGGGGTTGCTTTGGTTGTCACCGATGTCAGAATCAGAAGGATATCACATGAGGGTAAAATGAAAGCAATTGTATCTGTAACTTTTTATGATCAGTTTGTTGTTCACGATGTGAGGATTATCGACGGCAGCAATGGCCTTTTTGTGGCTATGCCAAGCAAGCGCACTCCCAACGGCGAGTTCAGGGACATTGCCCACCCAATTTGCGCTGAATCGCGGCATAATATACAGGAAGCGGTTATTAGCGCCTACGAGAAAGAGGTGCAATCAGAGTATCTCGAAGTCTGAACTGAAAAAAGGTTAAACAAGCCCAATAAAGCTGATTAGTGTATAATGGCAGGAGAAATTCTCCTGTGAGGTGAATCGGATGAGCAATCTTTGGGCTGTTATTCTTGCAGCGGGTGAAGGTAAAAGGATGCATTCAAGCCTTCCCAAGGTGCTGCACAAGCTATGTGGCAAGCCGATGCTTCAGTATATTCTGGATAGCGCCGCTGCTTTAACCGCCAACATCATTGTTGTCGTGGGGCACGGCGCTTCTGATGTCCGTGGGGCCGTGGGAGAGCGATACCTCTTCGCTCACCAGGAGCAGCAGCTTGGCACCGGTCATGCCCTGATGCAGGCGGCAGATAAGCTTCCCGACAGCGGCCGAATCCTGGTGCTGTGCGGGGATACCCCTTTAATCGACAAGCAACTCCTTCAAAAAATGGTTGCGGAACAAGGTGAAAACGCCGCTACCGTTGCTGTTACCACTTTGGATAACCCTGAGGGCTATGGCAGAATAATTCGTAACCGCGACGGTGTTTTTAGCAGGATCGTTGAGGAACGCGATGCCGACCGGGGGGAACTGTCAGTTAAAGAAATTAATACCGGCACATATTGTTTTGATCTAAAACTGCTTAAACATTACCTCCCTCTTCTGTCTGCTCAAAACGCTCAGCAGGAATACTACCTGCCTGATGTTTTAAAACTAATGTTAGATGACGGGCATACTGTGGGCACTTTTTCCCTGGAGGACAGCCGAATCGGACTTGGCATAAATAACCGGGCTCAAATGGCAGAAGCTGAATCTCTTCTGCGTGAGAGCATAAACAGGTTCCATATGCTTAATGGGGTAACGATCAGGGATCCCGCCTCCACCTATATAGATCACGGTGTTAAGATCGGGGTTGATACTCTCATCCTGCCGGGCTCTATCCTTGAAGGAGCAACTGCGGTTGGCTCGTCCTGCGTGATCGGTCCGGGAACCTTTATTCGGGACGCTGTCATCGAAGACGGAGGCACCGTCGCCTATTCTATGGTCAATAATACAACTTTGCCAAAAGGCTCGCGGGTGGGTCCTTTTGCCCAGGTTGGCAGCCTGCCTTACTAGCGAGAGCGAAAGAGGAGAAAAATTCTGTAAGTAGCAGGAGTGGGCCGATTGGTGGTTTCCTTGAAGGAAAAGCGCTTCTTGAGGGCGAAAAGATGGTTATCACATGCTGGTAATTGCGGGAGGGTTTTTTTTGGACAACGGAGAGAGCTTGAAAATATTTTGTGGCAGCGCCAACAGGGCTCTGGCTGAACAGATAGCCGATTATTTGAAAGTGCCCCTGGGTGATTGTGAGGTCAGCCGGTTTAGCGACGGCGAAATAGCAATCAGTATCAGGGAAAGTGTGCGCGGGACCAATGCATTTTTGATCCAGCCCCTTTGCGGCCCGATCAATGAAAGCATCATGGAGCTATTAATTATTATTGATGCTCTGCGCCGGGCATCGGCCAGATCGGTAAACGCGGTAATACCTTATTACGGCTACGCCAGGCAGGATCGAAAAACAAGGGCTCGCGATCCGATAACGGCCAAACTGCTGGCCGACCTGATAACCGCGGCCGGGGCCAGCAGGGTAGTGGCAATGGATCTGCATGCCGGTCAGATTCAGGGTTTCTTCAACATCCCCCTGGATCACCTTACGGCGCTGCCGATCCTGGCGAACTATTTTAAACAGAAAGATATCAAGGACGGGGTTGTAGTGTCACCCGACCTGGGCGGAGTGACCAGGGCCAGGGATCTTGCCAACAGGTTGTTGATGCCTATCGCGATTATTGATAAAAAGAGGCCTGCGCCAAACCAGGCGGAGATCATGAATATAATCGGCGATGTCAAGGGTAAGAGGGCGATATTTATCGATGACATCATTGATACTGCCGGCACCATCGCTCTTGGCGCTGAAGCCTTGATAGATGTGGGGGCTTGTGAGGTTTATGCCTGCTGCACCCATCCTGTCTTCTCCGGCCCGGCTGTTAAAAGGCTTTCTTCTGCCCCCCTGACCGAGATTGTTTGCACCAACACCATACCCGTTGACAAAAAAAATATGGACTTCATGGGAGGCAAACTGAAGGTATTGTCTGTTGCCCCCCTGATAGGCGAAGCGATAATCCGAATTCATGAAAAACGCTCGGTAAGCAAGCTTTTTGATTAAGTTGATTTTAACTGCTGCCTGAAGTATACTAAGGCAGAAGGAGGCTAAAACGTAAATGGAAAGAATGGTTTTAGAAGCAGAAGCGCGGCCCTCTTTGACGAAGGGACAGCGCAAAGAGGTAAGAGTTGATGATAAAGTCTTGGCGGTTATTTACGGCCGGGGCGAAGACAACCTGCCCCTGGTAGTTGATGGCCGAACCTTAAGACAGGTGTTGTCCTCGGGCGGCAGTAACGTCCTGGTTGATCTTAAGATAAAATCCAGGGGTAAAAAAACGCGCCAGGAAACGGTTATGTTTAAAGAGATTCAGAGAGATATGCTTTACCAGGACCGGATCCTGCACGTCGATTTTATACGTATTTCCATGACCGACAAAATTGAAGTATCTGTTCCCCTTAACTTTGTCGGAGAGCCTGCCGGCGCTGATGAAGGCGGGGTCTTACAGCTGGTAACGAGGGAAGTTGAAGTCAAGTGTCTTCCCGGGGATATCCCCGAGCAGTACGAGATTGATATTTCTTCGCTGAACATTGGCGATAGCATTACTGCGGAAACCCTTGTTCTGGAAGGCGATATTGAACTGATTACCCCTCCTGATACTCCCCTGGCCCAGGTCCTGGCACCGATGGCTGAAGAGGAACTGGAACCGGAAGAAGAAGTTGAAGAGGGCGAAGAGGCTGCAGAAGAAGCCGGCGAAGAAGCCGGAGAGCAAGCTGCGGAGCCTGAAGGCGAAGAAGACTAATAAAGGCAATCTTCCAACTATAATTCGGCGCCCTGAACATACGGGCGCCGTTTTGATGATCTGCCCCGACGTTTTAAAATCTGCCTGAGTTTTCAGCGGGAGTGATTAAATGATTTTAATAATCGGCCTTGGCAACCCGGGTTCGCAGTACGAGTACAGCAGGCACAACCTGGGCTATAGGGTGGTAGAAGCGCTTTCACGCAGGCTGGGTCCTTTGAAGCCTGTCCGAAAGGGCGCTGCGATTTGCGCTGAGGTAGAATACAGCGGGAAAAAGGTTATATTGGCCCAACCGCTGACCTACATGAACCGCAGTGGTCAGGCAGTTCGGGGGTTGCTTCGCGATTATCCCGTAGAGTTCAATAATATGCTGATTGTATATGATGATCTTGACCTCCCTCCCGGCTCTATTCGCCTGAAAAGGGGCGGTGGGAGCGCCGGGCACAGGGGGCTTCAGTCAATTGTGGACCTGCTTGGGACTGAATCGTTTCCCAGGCTCCGCATCGGTATTGGAAAGCCGCCGCCCGGCTGCGATGTCCCCGACTACGTGCTTCAGCGCATACCTGACGCCGAGGCAGAGTTATTCGAAATGGTTCTTGGTGATGCTGTTGAAGCTGTGCTTTTGTATTTAAGCGAAGGAATTGAAGCGGCTATGAACCGTTACAATCGTGATCGGGCTTTAGAGCAGTGATTTTCATATTGATCCGTTCGTCGGCGGAATTGTCCCGGGCGCGTCGTTCCGGGTTGAAGTTGATTGCCAGGCACAAATAAACTGATAGGGCCGTGTAGGATTTAGTTTATAATCCTGCGGCCCGGTCCCCCTGTACAAAATGGGCAACAATTGGAGCGGTGAAGCGACCTATGCACCTGAACGATTTGAAAAAAACCTGGTTTGTTCACGACGGTTTCGTGAAACTGGCCGGACAGGCTCAGAACGGCGGGGAGAACCGGGTATTACATGTATCCGGTCTCGATGGAGGGGCCAGCTCTTTTTTGGCTGCAGCTTTGACCGATTATTGCTCGCTGCCGGGCCTGATTATTTGCAGCAATAATATCAGGGCGGAAAAGTACTACAGCGATCTGGTTTCTTTTCTTAATCCTGACAAAGTATCTTTGCTGCCACCGCGGGAGATTTATAGCTCCGGAGAGATTATTGCGCGCAGCAGCGAAACGAGCCGGCAGCGCCTTGAAACCCTGGCAAAAATGCACTGTGATCCCAACCGCATAACAATCGCCACAGTCCAGGCTGTCCTGGCAAAATGCATCCCTCCGGCGCAGTGGGACTCAATGACTATCAGTCTGAATATCGGAGAGAGATACGATCGGGAAGCGCTAATATCTCAATTCAGTGATTTAGGTTATGACCGGGTTTCGCTGGTTGAGCAGGCAGGGCAATTTAGCGCCCGGGGCGATATTATCGACATATTCCCGGTAAACAGGATGTCACCGCTGCGCCTTGAGCTCTTTGACGTTCTGGTTGAATCAATCAGAATCTTCGATCCCGAATCGCAGCGATCGCTTGACCATGCCGATAATATTCAGATATTGCCCGCTTATGAGCTTATTTTGCCTTACGCTGTTTATGATAAAGGTGTTAAGGAAATCAAAACTGCCCTGCAAAACGCCCTCGCGGAACTTGGGCTCAGGGGAGAAAATGAAGCCGCAGCCAGACTGGAGCGCAACGTTGCCAATCACCTCGCGCTCCTGGGTCAGCCAGGGGGGCTGGAACGCCTTTACAGCTACTTCCCCTTTTTCTATGAGAAAGGCGCACCCGTTCTCGATTATCTTGGAAAGGAAGCTCTAGTATTTCTTGATGAGCCGGATATGCTGCGAGAAACGGCCCTGGTAGAAAGCGGCGAGTTGAACGATTACATTACATCGGCGGTTATTCAGGGAGATATTCTGCCTCCCCGGGAGCAGCTGTTTTGCAAATACGAGGAAATTGCCGGCAATCATGGGCTGCCGGTAATTGAATTAAGCCAGTTTGCAGGTGGGGCCGAACATCCCGGAGCGGCAGACCATTTTAGTTTCAGTCATAAGCCGGCGCCATACTACCACGGCAGGCTCGAATTGGCAGCGGCCGATCTGCAGAGCTGGGCAGCGAAGGGTTATGAAGTCTACCTGTCATCAGCTTCACAGGAACGCTCAAGCGAGCTTCTTAAATTGATCTGTGAAAACGACGGTCTTGAATCCCGGGTGAACGTCAGCGATTTTGCAGCCTATTCAGAATGTCCTGCAGCTCCGGTTGAAGGCACTTTATCCGAAGGTTTTGTTTTGCCGGATATGAACCTGGTCCTCTTAACAGAATCGAACATTTTCCCCCGCCGGAGAAAAAAGAGGCCTCTTTCCAGGAAAAGCGGATCTCCGGTTGGAGATTACCGGGAGCTGAAGCCGGGCGACTTTATTGTTCATGACACTCATGGAATCGGCAGGTACCAGGGAATTGTTACTCTGGAGGTTAATAAGGCCTCCCGCGATTATCTCTTTCTAAAGTACAGGGGTACGGATAAGCTTTATGTTCCTGCCGACCAGGCTTATATGATTCGTAAATATTCAGGAAGCGAGGCGAAAGCGCCGCGTTTGAATAGCCTGGGTGGCGGCGAGTGGCAGCGGGTTAAAGCAAAGGTAAAAAAATCGGTCGAAGAACTTGCCGGCGAACTGCTTTCTCTTTATGCCGCCCGGAAAGCGGTCGAAGGCCATGCTTATGGTCCCGATCATCCCTGGCAGGGAGAGTTTGAGGCTAACTTTCTTTATGAAGAAACCCCGGATCAGCTTAAAGCGATTGAAGATGTCAAGGCGGACATGGAGAAACCCTACCCCATGGACAGGTTGATCTGTGGAGATGTAGGCTATGGAAAAACTGAGGTGGCCCTGCGGGCGGCTTTCAAGGCCGCCATGGAAGGTAAGCAGACTGTTATAATGGTTCCGACTACAATCCTGGCCCGGCAGCATTACCAGACCTTTACTGAGAGGTTTGCCGAATTCCCAGTGACAGTAGCGCAACTGAGCCGCTTTGTCAGCCCTGCAGCCAGGAAGAAAACCCTGGCCGATTTAGCGGCAGGTAAAATCGATATAATAATTGGCACCCACCGGCTCCTTTCCACAGACGTCCGCTTTTTCGACCTCGGCCTGTTAATAATTGATGAAGAGCATCGGTTCGGTGTGAGGCACAAAGAGAAAATCAGGACGCTGCGCCTTGAGGTCGATACCCTGGCCATGACCGCCACCCCCATACCCCGCACCCTGCACCTGTCCCTGGCAGGGGCAAGGGATCTGAGCATCATCGATACCCCGCCTGAAAACCGTTATCCGGTCCAGACTTATGTGCTTGAATACTCGGACACGGTTATCATGGAAGCGATTAGGAGAGAGCTTGATCGAGGCGGTCAGGTTTACTATGTATACAACAGGGTTCAGTCTATTGACAGGTTTGCTGAAAACCTGCAGCGCTTTTTCCCCGAGACTTCTGTTGCTGTTGGCCACGGCAGGCTTTCAGAGGCGCCTCTGGAAAAGGTGATGATCGATTTTCAGGAAGGGCATCACAGTATCCTTGTCAGTACAACCATTATCGAGGCCGGTTTAGACATACCGAACGTAAATACTTTAATTGTTTATGATGCCGATAAATTTGGGCTTGCTCAGCTCTACCAGCTGCGCGGGCGGGTTGGCCGTTCAGATCGCCTTGCCTATGCGTACCTGACTTACCGAAAAAACAAGATTCTTTCCGAAATTGCCCGGAAAAGATTACGGGCAATCAAGGAATTTACAGAGCTGGGTTCGGGATTTAAAATTGCCCTCAGGGACCTGGAAATAAGGGGAGCGGGTAACATCCTTGGGGCGGAGCAGCACGGTTTCATAACAGCCGTTGGCTTTAACCTCTACTGCCGCCTTCTGGAGCAGGCAGTTGCGGCGTTGAAAAATGAAAAAACGCCTGAGCTTACCGATCCCAGGCTTGAGCTTCAAATCGATGCTTATATTCCGGAAACTTATATGCCCGGGCAGGACCAGAAGGTAGATTTCTACCAGCGCATATACGCCTCTTCTTCTGAAAGTGAATTGGCTGAAATTTGTGAAGAACTGCTTGACAGGTTCGGGGCTGTCCCGGAACCTGTAAAAAACCTTTTGTTTGCCGCTGAGCTGCGCATCCTGGCCCGTGAGCTGTCAATTGACTCGATCCAGCAGCTCAACGGGATCTTAACTATTTGTTTTTCCCGCCCTGTCAACCAAGGCGCCCTCACCACCGCCTTTATGGAGAAGGCGAAGGGGCTCCGCATTATCAGGCAGGAGCCGGAGCTGCTTAAGCTGACTGTCGATAAAAGCGGGGAAGGGTATCCTGAGGCAGTTAAAAATATCCTGGCAGTATTAAAGGAAGTCCTGGAAGATACTCCGGTTCACTCACTGGGCAGGAGCCCTAAATAATTGCTGCCGGGTGGAACCTGGAAATGAATTACTGCTATAATACAGGCAGGTCTGAGTGGATTTATTTTGATTTCATAATACCCTTACTGTTAACAGCGGTGATTTTACGATAAAGCCTGAACAGCCCTGAACGCTGTCAAGATATAATGAAAGTAGGAGAGTTATTGTCATTTAACCCGGGCAGTTTTGTTAAGGGAGCGGCTATTCTGGCGGCAGCAGGTATCGCCTCCAGGGTTATCGGCGCATTTTTCCGGATTGTTTTGGCTGCGATCCTCGGCGATGAGGGAATTGGCCTTTACCAGTACGCCTATCCGATTTACTCCACCCTGCTGGTGATTTCCACTGCCGGCATTCCTGTCGCCCTATCGAAAATAATGGCAGAAAAAATCGCTATGCAGGACTACGGCGAAGCGGTAAGAGTGTTCAGGATTGCATTTATTATCCTCAGCCTTTCCGGATTGGTCATTGCCACCGGTTTAGCACTGGGGGCTCGCTATACTGCAGTTGTCTTAATTGGTGATGCCAAGGCTTACTATCCGATCATTGCAACCGCTCCTGCCATTTTTTTTGTGACCCTGATGGCATCATTCCGCGGGTATTTCCAGGGTAGTCAAAATATGGCTCCAACAGCAGCGTCCCAGCTTGTCGAACAGCTGGTCAGGGTTGGGTTCGCAGTTGGAATGGTCATTTTACTGATGCCGGTTGGCTTGGAATATGCGGCAGCCGGCGCAACCTCAGGTGCTGCTGCCGGAGGCCTGGCGGGGCTGGTTTTGTTGACACTGCTCTACTTCGTGAAACGTAAAGATCTTTACAAACGGGCTGTTGGCCAGGATAGCGGCAAGGGCGAATCGTTTGGTCGTATTGCCGGCCGACTTTTCAGCCTGGCTGTTCCTGTGACTATCGGGGGGTTGGTTATACCACTGATCACGGTCATCGATCTGGCTGTAGTGCCCCGGCAGCTGCAGGCGGCCGGTTTTGACCTGGTCACTGCCAGGGCTCTATACGGTCAGCTAACAGGTATGGCTGCTTCTGTTGTATATTTTCCAAATGTTGTTGCCCTGGCCCTAAGTATCAGCCTGGTGCCGGCCATCTCTGAAGCTGCAGCTATTAAGGACAGGGACATGATTATTAAGCGCAGCAATGCGGCAATTAAGTTGACGGCTTTTTTTGCTATTCCTGCAGCGATAGGGCTATTTATTCTGGCTGAACCAATTACCATTCTCCTCTTTAACAACGCTGAAGCGGGCTTTGCCCTCGCCTATCTCTCATGGTCTGCTATACCGCTCTGCTTATATGTAACAACGACAGGGTTGATCCAGGGTTTGGGCCGCCCTATTATTCCGGCTTTAAATATGTTTTACGGGGGGGCGGTTAAAACAGTTGCAGCCTGGTACTTAACTGCAATGCCCGAACTGAATGTTGGCGGTGCAGCTATTGCTTCAGTTGCCGGTATTGGGGTTGCTGCAGCGCTAAACCTTTACCATGTAGCCAGGCTCACCGGCTGGCGTTTTAGTTTTAAGGAACTGGCCCTTTTACCAGGAGCGGCAGCGTCAATTATGGGCGGCTTTGTCTGGTTGGTCTACCGGTTAATTACCCTTTATTTCGCCGCTTATTTCTCTTCAGGCACCTTAAACGGATTGGCGGTTATCCTTTCTATCGGCGCCGGATTCTTCTTGTACGGCTTAATCTTATTAATTTTCGGGTCAATCAGGCAGGATGAGCTAAAGTTTATACCGCTAATCGGGGGTCGCTTAAAAGGGTTGCTCCGAAAGAATCGCAGGAGAGGTTGATTGGTGATGAAACGCATTTATGTCATTGGTTCGGGGACTGGAGAATACGGCCAGCTGTCGATCAGGGCCGGAAAAATCCTATTTAGCGGCATGCCTGTCTACTTCCGGACATCCAGGCATGCTGCGGGCAGTCTTTTGCGGAAGCTTGGCGGGAGCAGGCTGCATACTTTTGATCACCTCTACGAGCAGGGCGAAACTTTTGACCAGGTTTACAAAACAATCCTGAAAACCCTGATCAACGGGGTGAATAGGCGAAGAAGAATCTGCTATTGCGTTCCCGGGCATCCTTCTGCCGGTGAAGAGGTTGTAAAAATGCTAAAAAAGGTCTGCCCGGGGTTTGGGATTAAGTTGATAATAGTTGGAGGGCAAAGTTTTCTGCTGCCGCTCCTTGATCTTCTGAATGTGGATCTTCTAGATGGGGTTTCTATACATGATGCTCTCGCGATAGAGCGTTTAAAAGAACCATCAAGGGATCACCTCCTTATTGCCCAGGTTTATAATCGCCAAAGAGCCTCGGCAGTTAAGTTGAAACTTTTGGAACTGTACCCGCCGGATTATCCGGTGAAAGTGGTAAGCGGGGCTGGAACAGCTCAGCAAACCCTCTGTCAGCTCTCTTTAAAAGAGCTTGACCATCAACCGATCTATAATCACCTGACCAGCCTGTACCTGCCGCCTGCTCCCGGTTACGGCCTGGGCGGCCTCATGGAAATTATGGCCAGGTTGCGCAGCGAAAATGGCTGCCCCTGGGATATGGATCAAACCAATTCCAGCTTGCGGCAATACCTGGTCGAGGAAGCTTTTGAGGTAATTGCTGCTATTGACCAGGGCGATGATCAGGCATTGGAAGAGGAACTGGGCGATCTGCTGCTCCAGGTCGTCTTTCACAGTCAGATAGCCAGGGAGCAAAACCGGTTTGATCTTTATGGTGTCATCGATAAGATATCTGCTAAACTCATACGCAGGCACCCGCATGTGTTTGGGCCCGAGAATGCGGAAAATGCGTCTCAGGTTCGTCAGCGCTGGGAAGAAATCAAGGCCGGGGAAAACAATAGCGGCGCCAAGGATGCCCTGGCGGTTGATTATGCTCTGCCCGCCCTCTTGCGTGCTTTTAAAGTGCAAAAAAAAGCTGCTGAGAAGGGTTTTGACTGGCCTGCCCTTGAAGGACCGCTCGACAAAATCAGGGAAGAGCTGGCTGAACTTGAAGAGGCCTGGAAAAGCGGGCATAAAGAGGCAGTGGAAGAGGAGTTTGGCGATTACCTCTTTTCTGCTGTGAATTTGGCCCGGTTTTTGAAAATTAACCCTGAGCTTGCTCTTGGCAAAACAGTCCATAAATTTTTAACCCGCTTCGACTATATTCTGGAGCAGGCTGGAAAAGAAGGTCGGCCGGTTGAAAGTTATAACCTCGATCAGTTGGACCAATGGTGGGAAGAAGCTAAAAAAATAAGGAAATTAGGCAATAAAAGCAGGAATCGCCACGGAAAAAGCGAATAGCTGATTAATATTGCAGGAATTTTATCATTATTGAGGAGGGCTTTTTAACGTGAATAAGTCTGAACTGGTAGATCTGGTTGCAGAGAAAGCGGAAATGTCGAAAAAAGACAGCGAGAAGGCGGTAAAGGCCGTATTCGAAAGTATCACTGATGGTCTGGTTCGCGGAGAAAAGGTTCAACTTGTTGGCTTCGGCACTTTTGAAGTACGCCAGCGCAAAGAGCGTGAAGGTCGTAATCCGGCAACAGGAGAAACAATCAAGATCCAGGCGCTCAAAGTACCGGCATTCAAACCAGGAAAAGCATTAAAAGAAAAAGTGAAGTAATTCAATTCCGCTCGCGAACAGTAGATTGTTTTAAATCCCCCCTGCAAGGGGGATTTTATTTTGGGTTAAACCCGTCATGGGCGTAGACTTGGCGGTGAAAACCGCTACGGTTTTATCGGCAGAAACCACCAGCCGGCGGCCAGGGTGTCCGCCCCAAGGCTGAATCTGAATCGCAAACCGGTTATTTATTCTCATGGTAGCAGGATTTACCAAGTATGTGTAGAATAAAGCTATTACTGTGCTCTAAAAAAGGTTGCATTGGAGGGAAGCCGGATGAAACCTGCAAAGAGGCCCAAGGGCAAACCTGCTGTTTCGTCTTTTCCGGTGCAGCGGCGAGAAAACCGTTTTACTTTTTACCGGTTACTCAGCATGGTAGGTTTGCTGGTCATTCTTGGCCTTGTCCTGCTTGTCGGGGCGCAGTCGCTTCAGCAGTACCGGCTTCAGCAAGAGCTGGCCGACTATGAAGAAACTATCAAACTGTTTGATAACCGCAATGAAGAGCTTTCGCTGGAGATTGAACGCCTTCAAGACCCCGGTTACCTGGAGGTTTTGGCCAGAAGCAGGTTAGGCCTGGTTAAGCCTGGAGAAATTATCTTTCAGCTTGAAGAATGACCATGGGACTGATATAGTTATAATGTAAATGTTTTAAGCATTTATCAGCAAGGAGGAGTTTTAGATTAAGAAGGATTTAGCAGTAGGGACCATCGTGGAAGGAGAGATTACCGGTATAACCAAGTTTGGCGCTTTCGTGGAACTTCCCGGAGGCACTACCGGGCTCGTTCATATCTCAGAAGTAGCCGATGTCTACGTCAAAGATATTAACGATTTTTTCAAGAAAGAGGATAAAGTAAAAGTCAAAATCCTCTCTGTGGAAAGCAATGGTAAAGTCGCCCTCTCAATCAGACAGGCTATTGCAGGAGCGTCCCCATCTAGAAAAGGAGGACGAAAGCGTCCTGTAAACCAGCCTTCGTTTGAAGACAAAATGAATCGCTATCTCAAAGAAAGCGATGAGCGGCTATCAGACTTAAAGCGCCACACGGAGTCCAAGCGCGGCGGCGGTCGCGGATCATTCCGGGAAGCTTTTTAACTGAAGAACTTCCGGCATTCCTGGATACCTGGTTTTTCTCAGCATTGTTTATTACGTAATATTACGCGTAAGCGCTGCCCTGTTTTTAAAAAACAGCAGTAGTGTGGAGCGCCCATTTTACATAACGCCTTTAACTTCCCTAAAACGCACTCTCTCCGGGAGTGTTTTTTTCTTCATATCAAGTTGTTGATAAAGGCTTAGACATTATAAAGGTATTACTCCTTGACGAGGGCACCCTACCCGACAGGTTGTGGAATGATAATGTTATATCATAGAGTATTCAATTATATTGAAGCTGAAAAGATGCTTGAGCCGGGCGATACCGTGGTGGTTGCCGTTTCAGGTGGTCCAGATTCGCTCTGCCTGCTGCACCTCCTGCACAGGATGGCACCTGTCCTTAAATTAAAACTGGTAGTAGCTCATCTGAACCACTGCCTGCGCCCCGAGGCAATGCTGGAAGAAGAAGCTGTGCGCCGGGCGGCTGAGGGCTGGGGGCACATATTCGAAAGCAGGTCTGCCGACATCAAGGCATATCGCAGCAGGAGCAAGATCTGTGAAGAAGAAGCCGGCCGTATCGAACGTTACCGCTTTCTAAAAGATACTGCCCAAAGCTACAAGGCTTCAAAAATTGCCCTTGGCCATCAGCTGGATGACCAGGCTGAAACCGTTCTTTTTAACTTCTTGAGAGGGACAGGCATTGACGGCCTGGCCGGTATACTGCCAAAAAGAGAGTTCGGCCCGTTTCACTTAATACGCCCACTGCTCAAAGTGACCAGGCAAGAAGTTGAAGATTATTGCGCTGCCCACGATCTCAGCCCCTCTACAGATAGCAGCAACCTGCAAACTGTTTATACCAGAAACCGACTCAGGCTTGAGCTTATCCCACATCTTGAACAAGCACATAATCCGCAGTTGAAAAAAACGCTGGCCGGGTTGGCTTCCCTGGCAGCGACCGATCGGGCCTACCTGCAGCGGAAAGCGTATAAACTATATCAATTAGCATCCCGCAAAACCGAAAACCGCATTATTATCAATAAAATGCTCCTAATGAAAAATCACCCGGCCCTGCGAGGAAGGGCCTTGAAAATTGCCTTGGAGCAGATGATTCCGGCAGGCAGGCTGGGCCGGATCCATATTGAAAAACTGGAGTCTATCTGCTCAATTTCCGGAAAAAGCGGGCCAATTGCCCTGCCTCTCGGTGTAAGGGCTTACGGCTATGGCCGCTTTATAATGCTGACTCACAAGCAGCCTGACGACCAGCAGGTGCTGGCCGGTAAAATGTTAAAAACTGATGGAGTAACTCTTGCCGGCAAGGGTATATACCTGCACACATCGGTTCATAAGCCGGAAGATCTAACCTGGCCGCCCAAATCAAGTAGAGCCTATCTCGATTACGATCAATTATTGGCATCCGGGTCACTGCAAATCTGTTCTCGCTGGCCGGGGGCCAGGTTTCATCCCCAGGGCGCCCCGGGAAGTAAAAAGCTGAAGGATTTTTTCATCGACCAGAAAATAAATCCCTATAAGCGTAACACCTGGCCCCTTGTTACCGCGGGAGAAGAGATTGCCTGGGTTGTTGGCATCAGGATCGGGCACAAATTCAGGGTAACCGATAAAACTGAACGGGTTCTGGTTATTGATAAACAAAACAGTTACTCAAGAGGTGAAAACAGAAATGGAAATTGAAAACAAGGAAGTCCTGTTATCAGCGGAAGAAATCGAAGAAAGGGTTGAAGTGCTGGCTGCTCAGATTACTGAAGATTACCGGGGTAAAAAACCTCTCCTGATCGGGGTTTTAAAGGGAGCGGTCATCTTTTTAAGCGACCTGATCAGGCATATCAAAATTCCGGTTGAGATAGATTTTATGGCTGTTTCCAGCTATGGGGCAGATACGGCATCATCCGGAGTAGTCAGGATTCTTAAAGACCTCGAGCAGAGCATTCAGGGCAAAGATGTATTGATTGTTGAAGACATTGTTGATACCGGCCTTACCTTGAACTACCTGAGGGAAAACCTGATCAGTCGCGGCCCTTCATCCCTGAAAGTGGTTACCTTACTTGATAAACCTGATCGGCGCAAAGTGGTTTTTGAGCCCGATTACTGCGGGTTTATGATTCCTGACAAATTTGTAGTCGGCTACGGGCTTGATTTCGATGAAAATTATCGTCAGCTGGCCGATCTATGTATATTGACTGATTGAGAGGTGGGGCGGCCCAATGGGCATTAAGGGTACTTTTATTGCTTCGATGGTTCCGGTGTGTTACAATTAAGCTTGGCCTAAAATAGCTCCCGTTGGGAGCATTTTTTGCCGCCTGGTTCACTGAACCGGGCTATTATTCGGCATTTAGCCGGGCTTTAATTGAAAGGAGGAAACTTCTTGAGCCCGTTTTTACGACAACTAACATTCTATATTGTAATTGCCCTGGTGGTTGTGTCGCTGCTTACAATGTTCAATTCGACAACCCCTCCGGAGGAGATACCCTACAATGCTTTTATTCAGAGGCTAGAAGCAGGTCAGGTCAGCAGCGTTGATTTATATGGAAACGCGATCGAGGCTACTTTAAATGATGGGTCGGTAGTGAAAACAATTCGCCCGGAAGACCATAATCTGACCAGTATCCTGCTGGACAAAGGGGTCGTTTTGCAAACACATCCACCCCGCAGCTTACCCTGGTGGCAGAGCGCGCTAACCTACATGATTCCCTTCCTGTTGCTGATTGGGATATTCTTTTTCTTCATGCAGCAGTCGCAGGGCGGTGGCAACAGGGTTATGAATTTTGGCAAAAGCAGGGCCAGGCTGCAGGAGGGCGACAAAAAGAAGGTTACATTCGAGGATGTTGCCGGAGCTGACGAGGAAAGAGCCGAGCTGTCTGAAGTGGTTGACTTTCTGAAAGATCCGCGCAAATACATTGAGATAGGGGCCAGGATACCCAAGGGAATCCTGCTGGTCGGCCCTCCGGGCACCGGGAAAACCCTTCTTGCCCGGGCCGTGGCCGGTGAGGCGGGTGTGCCCTTTTTCAGTATCAGCGGCTCTGATTTTGTTGAAATGTTCGTCGGTGTCGGTGCTTCCCGTGTCCGGGACATGTTCGAAAACGCTAAAAAGAATTCGCCCTGCATCGTTTTTATTGATGAAATTGATGCCGTCGGCCGTCAGCGTGGAGCCGGGCTTGGTGGAGGTCATGATGAAAGAGAACAAACCCTGAACCAGCTGCTTGTTGAAATGGACGGCTTTGATGTTAACGAGGGCATTATTATTATTGCCGCCACAAACAGGCCCGATATCCTGGATCCTGCTCTTCTGCGGCCCGGGCGTTTTGATCGTGAAATTACAGTCGGCTTCCCCGATGTAAACGGCCGGGAAGAAATACTAAAAGTTCATTCCAAAAACAAACCGCTTTCAGAAAAAGTAAACCTGAAAACCGTGGCCCGGGGCACTCCCGGTTTTACCGGCGCTGACCTGGAAAACGTTGTGAACGAAGCAGCGCTGCTAACGGCGCGCGCCTCGAGGAAAAGAATCGGCATGCAGGAACTGGAAGAAGCGGTAGAGCGTGTTGTTGCCGGTACGCAGAAAAAAAGCAGGGTTATCAGCGCGTTTGAAAAGAAGATCGTTGCATACCATGAAGCGGGGCATGCCCTGGTAGGCTATCTGCTTCCTCATACTGATCCGGTCCATAAGGTTTCGATTATTCCGCGGGGCAGGGCGGGTGGTTACACACTCATGTTCCCCGAAGAGGACCGCTATTACATGACTAAGACCGAACTGCTTGATCGGGTCAGCACTTTACTGGGCGGGCGGGTTGCTGAAAAACTTGTCTTGAACGATATCAGTACAGGGGCACAGAATGACCTTGAGAGGGCAACAGCGATAGTAAGGCAGATGATTATGGAATACGGAATGAGTGACACACTTGGCCCGATAACACTGGGCAAGAAGCATGACCAGGTATTCCTGGGGCGTGATCTGGCCCGCGACCGCGACTACAGTGAAGAGATTGCCAAGGCAATTGACCAGGAGATTCGCAAAACGATAGATAACTGTTACCAGAATGCCCAGGATATCCTGGAGAGAGAGCGCGAGAAGCTCGAACTGATAGCCCAGGCCCTGATGGAAAAAGAAACTCTTGATGCAGAAGAAATCAAAGCCCTGGCCGAGGGACGCGAGCTTCCGGTTAAAGAGGAATATGACGAAGATGAAGGCGATGAAGCTGATAAATCCGATCATGATCAGGTTCCGGGCGAGAGCCCCGAAAAAGACGGCCAGGCTTTAGGAACAGAGCATATTGAGCCCGATTCGGAAAAGATTGAAGTAGCGAAAAAAGACACCGGTCGCAGGGCATCTTTTCAGCGCAAGCCGGATTTAAAAGATAAGCCAAAAGAAGAACTCTAAGGGCCTGCGGGCTCTTTTTTTTTGCAGCTCAGAGCTGTTGCCGGTTACCTTTCAGCTCCGGCCTGTTTATAATTGATAAGCGCGGTATCGGTTTTTCGTAAGGGGGGATAGGCATGCCGACTGGTTTAACTGATATACATGGCATTAAGGTTGGCGTATCCGAGAACCTGAAAGCAGCTACAGGGATTACGGTAGTGCTGATAGAAGATGGTGCAAGGGCTGCCGTTGAAGTAAGGGGTTCGGCGCCCGGGACAAGAGAAACAGACCTTCTGCGGCCCGGAAACCTGGTCAAGGAGATCCAGGGCCTGGTTTTAGCCGGGGGAAGCGCCTTTGGCCTGGAAGCCGCCAACGGGGTTGTGCGCTACCTCGAAGAAAAAAAGCGCGGTTTTGAAGTTGGAAATTTTGTTGTTCCCATCGTGCCGGCTGCTGTTTTATTCGACCTTTTTATCGGCGACGGAACAGTAAGGCCTGATGCGACCATGGGCTATCAAGCCTGCCGGGAATCTTCGGCGGGACCGGTTCCGGAAGGTTCGGTTGGCGCGGGTGCGGGAGCTACAGTTGGCAAATTATTCGGCACCGCTCAATCAGTTAAATCCGGGCAGGGCTCTTATGCCATAAAGAGCGGAGATCTTATAGTAGCAGCCCTGGTTGTGGTTAATGCATTTGGCGACATTTACGCGGCAGATGGGCGGCTGATAGCGGGTCCTGTTGATCCGCAAAGCGGCAGGATGGTCAAGACTATCGATCATCTTCTGGGTACAAGTAGAGGCGGTTTTCCCGGAAATACAACCCTTGGCGTTGTAGCTACCAATGCCGCTTTTGATGCCGCAGAGCTGAAAAAAGTATGCTCCCTTGCTCACGATGGATTGGCACGTGCTATCTGGCCTGTTCATACCATGTGGGACGGGGATACAATATTTGCCCTGTCCAGGGGCAGTTTAGAAGCAGATCTAAACCAGGTTGCCCTTATGGCTGCTGAAGCAGTTTCTGCCGCGGTGGAAAGGGCTGCTTTAAAAGCAACATCACTGTGCGGCGTTCCTTCCTGCGGAAACCTTCATCCCCCGCTTTAGCGACATTTTATAATAATATTAGCAGGAATCCGGGTCGAAAATATTTGTGAAACGTGGAACAAAAATGCAGGATTTATGACGGTTTTGTTGAAATATAGCCCTTATCTGCGAAAAATCGCGGTAAGAAATCTATATAAATACAAGGAGGTAGTTTGTATGCCATTGGATCCAACCAAACATGCTGACTGGGAAATTGCAGAAGCCGCAGAATCGAGCATGAAGCAGGTTTACCAGTTAGCAGAGGAGCTGGCCCTCGAAAAGGAAGAGCTCCTGCCGCATGGCCATTACGTGGCCAAAGTTGACTACAAGAAAGTACTGGAACGACTGAAAGACAAGCCTGACGGAAAATATATTGATGTCACGGCTATTACCCCGACCCCCCTGGGAGAAGGTAAATCGACTTCAACCATGGGCCTGACCGAGGGTATGGGTAAGCGGGGTAAAAATGTTATCGCTACCATTAGGCAGCCATCCGGCGGGCCGACCATGAACGTTAAAGGTTCAGCAGCCGGCGGCGGCTTAGCCCAGTGTATTCCCTTGACTCCATTTTCACTCGGTTTAACCGGGGATATTAATGCAATCATGAATGCTCATAACCTGGCCATGGTTGCCCTTACTTCCCGAATCCAGCACGAATTTAATTCCACAGATGCTTTCCTTGAGCGCAGCGGTTTGAAACGGCTGAATATCGATCCGCGCAATGTTGAAATGAAATGGATTATCGACTTCTGCGCCCAGGCTCTGCGCAATATAATTATCGGGCTCGGCGGCAGAAGAGATGGGTTCATGATGAATTCAAACTTTGCGATCGCTGTTTCCTCTGAAGTAATGGCTATTCTTGCTGTTGCAAAAGACCTGAAGGATATGCGCGAGCGGATGGCTAAAATTGTGGTTGCCTATGATAAAAGGGGCAAGCCTGTTACAACCGGAGACCTTGATGTTGCCGGCGCGATGACGGCCTGGATGGTTGATGCCATCAACCCGAACCTGCTGCAAACCCTGGAAGGACAGCCTGTATTTGTCCATGCCGGTCCCTTTGCCAATATTGCTATCGGACAGTCATCCATTATTGCAGACCGTGTAGCCCTGAAACTTGGCGACTATGTAGTTACCGAATCCGGTTTTGCTGCCGACATCGGTTTTGAAAAATTCTGGAACCTGAAATGCCGCATGTCAGGACTGACTCCGCATTGCGCGGTTATTGTTGCAACCATCAGGGCCCTGAAGTGCCACGGCGGAGCTCCCATCCCCATGCCGGGTCAGCCCCTTGATCCTGCTTACGGCAAGGAGAATGTCGAGTGGGTTGAAAAGGGCTGTGAAAACCTGATTCACCACATTAAAACTGTTAAAAAAGCCGGCATTAACCCCGTTGTCTGCATCAATCATTTCTACTCTGACACGGACAATGAAGTTAAGGCTGTTCGCCGCCTGGCCGAGGAAGCAGGAGCAAGGGTTGCTCTTTCCAAGCACTGGCAGTACGGTGGCGACGGCGCAACGGAATTTGCCGATGCAGTTATCGAAGCCTGCAACGAGCCCAACGATTTCAAATACCTCTATGAACTGGAAACGCCGCTTCGCCAGCGCATTGAGCTTATTGCCAAAGAAGTTTACGGCGCTGATGGCGTTGAGTACACCGCGGAAGCGCTGGAAAAAGCAAAGCGCATGGAAGCAGATCCGGAAATTCAGAAAATGGGTACCTGTATGGTTAAAACCCATCTCAGCCTGACAGATAATCCGGCGCTGAAAGGCGTACCCAAAGGCTGGAAGCTGAACATCCGTGACATCCTCACCTACGGCGGCGCAGGGTTTGTCGTACCTGTAGCCGGCGCTATTTCCCTGATGCCTGGCACAGCCGCCAACCCGGCCTACCGCAGGGTTGATGTTGATGTTGAAACAGGTAAAGTGCAGGGCCTCTTCTAGAGGTTGCATTTATAAAGCCTTTACGGGGATTTAGAATAAATAGTTTAAGAGACTGCGGCTGCCTGGATCAAGATCCAGGCAGCTTTTTCATGTGAGCCCGGCATGGTTGTTAACCCGGCGGTTAAAGTCCGCTGTGGGCTGGCAGCGGGAACCACTGGCAGATAGCAAGGGTTGTTCATCGCGAGGCGGAATCTGAAGGAAGGTTAAAGCAAAATCCCGGCCCGACAGACAAAAACCGTGCCGTTTTGAAGTCACAGGTGATTTTTCGTTATAACAGGAAGTGCAGGAAGTGATCTTAATTGCTACCGGAGGGAGCCGGGAAGGTTTGTTTTGAAGTAAGAATGAAAGCTTATATCTGGCGTTGAGACAAATGGCGCAGCCATTTCTGCGATAGTCGGCCCTCCAGGGAAAAGAATCAGCCCCGGCGCTATCTCAGCGAGGGGGATAAGGACAAAACCCCTTTCATGTACGCGCGGGTGGGGAATTTGCAAGCGGGGTGTATTCATCCGGATTCCTTCGTAGTAGAGCAGGTCAAGATCGATAGTTCTCGGCCCCCAGTGTTCTTTACGGACCCTTTTCAACCTTTTCTCCAGGGCCAGAAGCTTGTCCAGCAGGCTGATTGGCCCAAGCGTAGTGGATATGCCTGCGCAGGCGTTAAGGTAGGCGCCCTGCTTCGGGCCCCCAACCGGAGCGGTTTCGTAGACAGCCGAGAGTAAATCTACAGTAATGCCAGCAGAATCACAAAGAAGTTTTACAACCGTGTTCAGGTTTTCCAGGCGATTACCCAGGTTTGAACCGAGGCCTATATAAGCGGTTTTGCTCAGGATTTTCATCGCCGCCGATTAACCAGGACTCCCACTCCGCCCTGAATACCCGGGATTGGCGGGTTCGGTTTGCGTACCTCAACCGCCGCTTCAATGATGCCGGGCACATTTAATAGCTTGTCGGCGATCCGGCAGGCCAATGTTTCCAGGAGCTGGCACGATTCGCCATACATAACCTCTTCGATAATCATAACCGCTTTTCGGTAATCTGGCACAGCTTCAATTACATCATCATGGTGAGAGGAAAGGTCGACTCCCAATTCAATACTGACATGGAATTCCTGTCCCAGGCTGATCTCTTCCGGCAATACCCCATGGTGGGCGTAGCATACAAATCCTTCAACAATTATCCGATCCATTATTCATCTCCTCCGGCACATAGCGTCTGTCATAGCGGCAACTCTTCTCATTTCCCTTACCTCGTGCACCCTTACAATGTCAACACCTGCGCTAATGCCGATCGCGGTGGTGGCAGCGGTGCCTTCCATACGTTCTTCGACCGGCAGGTTTAAAGTTTTTCCGATCATCGATTTTCGCGAAGCGCCCAGTAAAAGCGGGTAACCGAGGCTGCAGAACATATTTAGGTTTAGCATAACATCTAAATTTTGCTGCAGATCTTTGCCGAAACCTATTCCGGGGTCGATTATGATCATTTCTTCGCTTATACCAGCCATGCGGGCTTTCTCCACCGAGGTTAGAAGTTCGCAGAGAATATCGGGGATTAAGTTGTCGTAGTCGGTGCTGCTGCGGTTATGCATCAGGCAGATGGGTACGTTTTTTTCTGCAGCAACCATTCCGACAGTACTCTTGTCTTTCATGCCCCAAACGTCATTGATCATTTCTGCTCCGCGATCAACAGCTTGCTCGGCTACTTCAGCTTTATATGTATCAATAGAAAGGGGCAGCTTGAACAAGCGATCGCCTTTAAGCGCCTCGATGACAGGTATAACCCTCTGAAGTTCATCTTCAATCGGGACAGGCTTATGCCCCGGCCTGGTTGACTCTCCGCCGATATCAATTATATCTGCACCTTCCTCGGCCATCCTGTATGCCTGTTCAAGGGCAGCATCAATATGATCGAAACGACCGCCATCGGAGAATGAATCCGGTGTGACGTTTAGAATGCCCATGATCAAGGTCCTGCTGCCAAGGGGCAGGCTGTGTTCGCCCAGCACCAACCGGTCAGGTTTTGATTTATGTTTACGCTCTAACGCTTCGGCCAGGGCGACACCCAACTTTGCCGCGCTTTTATTCAGAAGCTGAAGCTGAGCGCTGATCGCCGTAAGCTGATTTTCTGTGGCAATGATAATAACATCAAACAAACCGGGTAAGGCAGCGCCGGAGCCGGAAAAAACTATTTCGGCTCCGTGGGTGAGGGCCGCTTTTTCCAGCAAAGGTTTTGCCTGAACCGGAATACGGTAAAGCCTGAGGGCAAGCGTTACCAGGCGACCCCGGCAGTTTTTGACTTCTTCTTCGGCAAGGCCAAAGGCATTTAGCTCATCTTCAATCTGGTCCGGGTTAATCAGGAAAGCCCGGATTGGAGGGGCGCCTCTTTTCAATATTCAAGTCTCTCCTTATGGGGCTGTCTAATAATGGTCCGGCAGTTTGTCTTGGCTGAACAGGCGAAACAAGCTCTGGATAATTGATCTGCTTTGGACAGGGCAGCGCTTAGCGGAGAGCGGTTTGGCGGCGAAATGTCTTTCACCCTGTGTTGAGCGATAGCCTGCCCGATAAAATCTCTTTCTTCAACGGAAAACCCTGCTCTCAATAGAAGCGGGCCGGCAAGCTCTGCGCTCTTCAAGGCGTGATCCACGCCGGTAGAGTACTCTTCGTGCCTGCCGATGTCGTGAAGAAGAGCTGCCGCATAGGCTAATTCTTTGTCAACCAGCGTCTCCCCATTTTCCAGGAGCAGCAGATAAGTAAGCCTGGCTACCGCTA
>SLPH01000169.1 GCA_007132095.1 Syntrophomonadaceae bacterium
CATTTGGCGGCGAGGGTGATTTTAACACTGAAGTTGATCGAAACAGCCGCCAGTTCGGAGACGGCAATGTGGAAGAAGGAAAAATGTATACCTATACCATTTCGGTGAACTATCCGGACGGCTCCCAATCGGAAACAGCTTCGGTTTCGGTTAACACGGCCCAGGCCGGCGGCGGTTTCTTCTCCGAGCCCTCCACGATTGGCCCGCGTGACCCCTCTGTACCGGAAGGGATGGCCCGGGTGCCTAACCTCTACGGTTCTTTCCAGGGCACCGCCGAAATGAGGCTTAACAGGGAGAACCTGGTGACCGGAACGGTAACAGAAAGGTACACCCACGATATTCCGCGCGGAAGGGTGATCGCCCAGGAGCCCTCGGCAGATTCGATAGTGGAAATCGGCACGCCGGTCAACCTGGTTATATCGCTGGGTGTGGAGTAATTTTAAAGAATTGCCCCGGGTTAAGCTTTCCGGCGCCAGCAGGTTTCACTGCCGCGCCGGGAGCGTTTAACCCGGTCTGAAGGCATAGCCTGCAATAACTGGGAGATACGGGCAGCCGGCTGCTGAAGCGAACTGCAGCCGCTGCCGTAAAGCATCTCCCCTTCTTTTTGCAGCTCCAGCCAGGCTTCAGGGTATTCAGCCCTGAGTTCGGCCACTACCATGGCAGTTGTCTTGGCATATTCGGTTTCAAGGAGGCTTAAGATTAACTTTCGCAGTTTTATATCTTTCATTTCTTCAGCTCTACCACCGTAACCCCGTCTCCTCCCTCCCCCTGTCCGCCGGGCCTGATGGTCTGGACAAAGGAGTGCCCTTTAAGGTAAGCTCTCAATCCTTCTTTCAACTTGCCTGTTCCCTTGCCATGGATGATGTCAACCCGGCCCAGCCCGGCCCAAACAGCATTGTCAAGCAGCTTTTCCACAACCGGCCGGGCCTCGTCAATAGTCATTCCGCGCAGATCGACAGAACTGGAAACAACAGGGTCTTTTTGCACGGTAAAGCCTCCACCTGACAGCGAGCCGCTTTTTGGTGAGGCCGTTTTTTTTCGGTCTTTTTCTTTACGAGCCAGGCGCAGGTCAGCCAGCGGGAGATGGACCCGGATTAATCCGGCCTGCACAAGAGCTTCATCGCCTTCAACAGATACCAGCTCTCCGTTTTGCTGCAGGCTGGGGATAAAAACGGTCAGGCCCGGTTTAAGATCAGCCGGATCGGGCTGCCGTTCCGGTTCATCTTCGATCCCGTCACCAGCGGCCAGTTCTTTTTTAAGGGTATGCAGATCGCGCCTGACCGCTTCCGCCCGGGCGTTAACCTGCTCACCACCTGCCGCTTTAATGGTTTTCAGTTCGCGAATCATTTCGTCGATACCCGTTTTAGCCCGGCGCAGCATGTTCCTGGCTTCCTCGCGGGCCTGGCTGAGAATATCCTCGCGCCTTGATCTGACTTCATCTCGTTCCCGCTCCAGTTCTTCGATGATCCTTTCGGCCCGGCTGCGGTCAAGCGAAGCCTGCCTGCTGTCACGGTGGTACTTTTGCTGATCTTCAACCAGGCTGGCGATAATAGACTCAACCTGGTCATGGGAGCGGTGGAGATATCCGGCCGCCCGTTCCAGCACGGGCTGATCGAGACCCAGCTTGGCGGCAACGGCAAGGGCGTTGCTCTGGCCGGGGACACCCTGCAGCAGGCGGTAAGTGGGGGAAAGGGTCTGGGGGTCAAATTCCATCGCTGCATTCTGTAACTTTTCCTCAGCCTGAGCATAAAGCTTGAGCTCATTGATGTGGGTAGTGGCAACCGTGATCGCCCCGCTTTCGGTCAGTTCATGCAGAAGAGCCATCGCCAGGGCTGCCCCTTCGGATGGGTCGGTGCCTGCCCCCAGTTCATCGAGCAGGACCAGGGAACCTGCCGAAGCCTCTTTGACGATTGAAATAATATTTCTCATATGACCGGAAAAAGTGCTAAGCGATTGAGCAATGCTCTGCTCGTCTCCGATATCGGCCCGGATCATCTTGAACACGCTGAGCCTTGTTTCCGGTGAAGCCGGGATATGCAGCCCGCATTGAGCCATAACGGTGAGCAGGCCGATTGTTTTCAGGGAAACCGTTTTGCCGCCCGTATTCGGCCCGGTTATAACCAGGGTCAGGATAGAACCGCCCAGCTTAACGTTCAGGGGTACTGCTTCCCCGGGTAATAGCGGATGCCTGGCTTCAACCATTTCCAGTTTCTCTTCGCCGGCGGTTATAAACTGGGGCGCTGAAGCCCGCTGCTCGAGGCTGAGGCGGCCGGCAGCAACAATCAGGTCAAGGCGGCCGTAAAGATGACGATTTGTTGATACAGGCGCAGCTTCATCGGCTACAGCGGCTGTAAGAGCGGCCAGAATACGATCTATTTCACGCACTTCTTCCCGCTGCAGGGCGGTAAGTTGATTCTGCATCTGCACAACCGGCATGGGTTCGATAAAAAGGGTGGCTCCGCTTGAGGATTGATCGTGAACAACACCGTCTACATTCTGCCGGTATTCCTGCTTTACCGGCAGGACATAACGCCCGCTGCGGATAGTAACCAGGGCTTCCTGCAGGTAGCGCCTGAAATTGGTATTGCGCAGGTAATCGTCAAGTTTTTCCCTAACCCGATCCTGAAGCGCCCGCTGCCTGCGGCGAAGTGAAGATAGCTCCGGTGAAGCGCTGTCCAGTATATTACCATCGGCGTCTACCGAGCGTTTCAGGGCGCTGAAGAGCCCGGGCAGCGGTTCTGTCCTGCCAACGAGTCCGGCCATAAGAGGATAAAGCTGGGGCTGTTCTTCATCTTTAAAATAGCTTTGCCAGCGCTGGATCGCCGCGATAAAATCCTTAATTGCGGCCAGTTCCTCCCCGTTGAGCTGTGAGCCTTTTTCGGCCCGCTCAACCAGCGGCTCCGGATCGATAACTCCGGGAGGCGAAAAACCGCTCCTCATGCAGAGCAGCCGGCCCTCGCTTGTTTCACCAAGACGGGTGCGGATCAGTTCAGCGTCTACGAAAGGTGTAAGCTGCAGGGCCTCTTTACCGGCCATTGGGCTTGCTGTTTTAGCAGCCAGGTTTTCCCGGATGCGGTCAAACTCAAGAACTTTACTTTCGCGTGCCCCAATCACTGCTGTCATTTTCCATATCTCCCCGATACGAACTTGTTTTGATCCAGATAATAGCGTAACTGGAGATCTCTGGCCTTATTTATGCCTATCCTGGAAGATGATACAATTTCATAGTTTTTCAGGGCGCCCGGACCGGGCCTGATGTATAACGGGGGTTCGGCCAGGTTGTGACCATCCAGGGACAGATCGATGGCAAAGGCCTGACATATCTTACCGGGCCCGCTGCAGAGTTTCCCGGGACTGGTTCCACAGCCGCGCCTGTTTTGCATTAACTCCAGGCCATACAGCGGCTCTATCGCCCTGATCAAAACCGCTTCACCCGAGCCCTGCGGGCCGGTAACCACGTTCAGACAGTGATGGATGCCATATATAAGGTAAATATACGCCTTTCCGGCGGGCCCGTACATAGTGGCGTTGCGCTCTGTTTCACCGCTGGCAGAGTGGCTGGCAGGATCATTTTCACCCAGGTAGGCTTCAGTTTCCACGATCATTCCGCCAACGAGGCCTGCTTTTGTCCTCCTGTAGAGCAAACACCCCAGCAGCGATCTGGCTGCAGCAGGCGCATCAGACAAGCTAAGATCTGTCATCAATTGGTCTATTAGAACCTCCTTCAAGATGCCCATAGAAAAGCCGGGTTACCAGCTGTTAACCGACCGGCTAGATGCCATGTCGCTTTTAGCTGCCGGTTCCGGCGTTATCAGCCTTCAAGGCCATTAAGATTGTTTAAACCGTTTTGTTCCGGCCTCAGGCCGTTCAGGTCGATGAATACTTTGATTACCAGTTCTTTTAACTGTTCCGCCAGCGGAGTGAGGTACTGCCGGGAAATGAATACCGCTTCGGATTCAGCCAGGGCGTCAATAAAAATCTGCATTGGAATCAGCGAAATGGCTGCAATGATAATATACACAAAAACAACGCCCACCACTACTCCCAGGGCCGCACCGCCAATGCGGTTGAACAGGCCGATCACGGGGATGCGGTTAACCCAGCGGAATCCTCCGGAAAAAATGCGAAAGACCAGGCTGAGGAAAAGGAAGAGCACCAGGAAGGCGATGATAGCGGCAATAAACTGGGGCGCTTTCTCCAGGGCTACTTCCAATCCTAAGTCGCGGATAACATCGTGGTGAGGGATTATATCTTCAGGGTTAATATAGCGGGCCAGCGATTCGCTGAACATGCGTCCGCCGATAAAAGACAGGACGATGATCACCACAAAACCGATGATATCGAATAGCTGTTTCATCAATCCCCTGGAGAAACCGTTCATGACGTGCAGGCTTAAAACGACCAGCAAGACAATATCAAGCCAGTTCATTACGCTCACTCCTGTTCGGACCGGCGTTGCTTTCTTCTGATCGGGCTTGCTTCAGCTTCATAAGCTCATCAGCCAGGTTAAGGGCGGCAAGGACAGCGATGCGGTGTTTGCTCATCTGGATATTACTCTCAGCCAGGTTGCGCATCAGGTTGTCCACGTATAGCCCGACTCGCTGCATGTATTCAGGCGGCGAGGAACCGCGCAGCGAGTATTCTTCGCCCATAATGACCACGGTCACCCTGTTTTTTTCTTTTTCCTCCATCAGGTCGCCTTCTTTCCGGCTAACGGATACTGCCAGTTTCATAATTCGCGATAGAAGCCGGATAATCCTTTTTTAGCGGCGCATTTCGGCGCCAAGAGCGCTGAGGGCGGCTTCTATCTTCTGCATGGCGGCATTGATTTCGGTTTCCGTCAGGGTACCTTCTTCGCGGCGGAAGGTGATTGAAAAAGCGAGACTGCGCTTGCCTTCGGGAATCTGCTTTCCTTCGTAGAGGTCAAAGAGGCCGACCTCTCCCGTAATCTCTCCCCCGGCTTCGATAATGGCCTTCTTCAGCTTTTCGGCCGGGATATCGCGGGTCACCACGATGGCGATGTCGCGGTTGGCTGCCGGGTAACGGGGTAACGGAACATAGCGCGGGACCAGGCTGGCTTTACTCACGATCATTTGAAGATCGATTTCTGCAACGGTCACAGCTTGATCGATTTCCCAGGCAGCAGCCACTTCCGGGTGAACCTGGCAGATATAGCCCAGTTCTTCTCCGTCGGCAAGGATTACGGCGCTGCGCGTAGGATGGCTGAAAGGCAGGGTTCGCGGCTCATACTCCACCCCTGCAACCTGGAAACGGTTTAAAAGGGTTTCCAGGGCCCCTTTGATTGTAAAAAAGTCGGCATCCCGTGAGGGAGTGAGCCAGTTCGGGGCCGGAGCCTGGCCGGTAACGGCCATGGCCAGTTTAACCTGCTCGTCCGGCAGCTCTTCAAGAGGCAGCCGAAGAGGCTTGAAAACGGCTCCTACTTCAAACAGGGCCTGGTCAAGCTCGCGGTAGCTGAGGTTATGGCGCACTGTTTTCAGCATTCCAGGCAGCAGGGTGGTGCGCATTACCGCCTGCTCCTCGGAAAAAGGGTTCTGAACCGGGATAGGATGACGGCGCCAGTCTTCGTCGGGCAGGCGCAGGCTATCAAGGCCGGCCGGGTTGATAAAGGAGTAGGTAATACACTCATAGAAACCGGCAGCCGTAATCACATCCCTGGTCAGGCGCTGGACCTGGTCGGAGGCTGACTCCCGGTTTTCCAGCAGAGCCCCTTCAGGAAGGGTGATCGGTATTTTATCGTAGCCGTGCAGGCGGGCTACCTCTTCGACAATATCTTCTTCGATCTGTATATCCGCCCTTCTGGCCGGAACTGTCACATTAAGGCATTGATCATCGCTCTTCTCTACCGTGAAAGCGAGCCGGTCCATAATCGATTCTATTTCAGGGGCCGGAATTTCAAGGCCGAGGATCCGGTTGACGCGCCGGGGATCGACCTTGATCCTGGCCGGTTCGGGATGCGCTGACTTGATATCAATCACACCCTTGAGAATAGTTCCGCCGGCCAGTTCGCTCATCAGTTTGGCGGCCCGATCCTGGGACCAGAGCACGGCTTCGGGGTTTACCCCTTTTTCGAAACGCTGGGATGCTTCCGAAGGCAGGTTATAGCGGCGGGCGGTGCGACGGGTATTGGGAGAATCGAAGACGGCAGCCTCTATCAGCACCTCTTCTGTGGCGGAAGTGATTTCGGTATTCTCTCCGCCCATCACCCCGGCCAGTCCGACCGGCTTTTCGGGATCGGCTATAACAAGGACTTCCCGGTCCAGCTTTCTTTCCACCCCGTCGAGGGTAACCAGGGTCTCCTTATTTTCGCCTCTCCTGACAATAACACGGCTGTTTTTAACCAGGCCCAGGTCAAAAGCGTGCTGAGGCTGGCCAAATTCCCACATCACGTAGTTGGTAATGTCAACTATATTGCTGATCGGACGGATACCGGCTTTTAGCAGCCGCAACTGCATCCAAAGCGGGGAAGGCCCGATTTTTACCCCGGTGACGACCCGCGCGGTGTAGCGCGAGCAGAGATCGGGGGCTGTAACCGATATGCTTAGCGCTTCGTCAATGGCGCCCCCTGACTCAATCAGATCCAGGGGCGGCATTTTCACCTCTGCGCCTGTAAGCGCCGCTGTTTCGTAGGCAACGCCAAGCAGGCTGAGGCAGTCAGCCCGGTTCGGGGTTATTTCCAGGTGAAGGATCATGTCATCAAAACCGAGGGCGCGGTCAACTTCGGTCCCCAGGGCCATGTTACCATTAAGGATTAGGATTTCATCTTCGGCTCCCAGTTCAAGGCCAAGTTCGTGGGCGGAACAGATCATGCCCCGGGAGAGGGCCCCGTAGATGGTGGCAGTTTCGATCCGCCTGCCCCCGGGCAGCTCCGAGCCCGGTTTGGCCAGGGGGACCAGGTCTCCCGGTTTCATGTTCCTGGCCCCGCAGACAATATCGAAGATTTCTGAACCGGAATCTATTTTGACCAGGACCAGGTTACTGCGCCCGGGGTGTGCTTCCATTGATACGACCCGTCCAACTACAACACCGGGCATAGATTGGCCAAAGGGTTCAACCGCGCCGACTTCCACTCCCGACATGGTAAAGCGGTCGGCCAGTTCTTCCGGGGAAAGACCCGGGTTTATAAATTCTAGCAGCCAGCTGTATGGTACTCGCATATTTTCATCTCCTGTCTCAGTTGCTTTTGACAAAACGGGTATCTAAGTATGATTGCCTTATGATTGCCGAAACGACTGCCCACCCAATTTCGGCGGTCATATCTTAACACCGTCGGAAGCTGCCCGGTGTCATCCACCGGCTAACCAGCAATAACCCGATCAACAGCCCCGACGAACTGGCGGCAGTAAACCGATTAACAGTGCTAACGACACTTAAATACATGCCCGGAGCATGCATGTTTCCGGGATTCAACTTTTTAGGAAAACTGCTTTAGAAAACGCAAATCGTTAGAGAAAAATAGGCGCAGGTCGCCGATACCATATTTAAGCATGGCGATCCTTTCCACGCCCATCCCGAAGGCATAACCGGTCACCTCTTTAGGGTTATAACCGGCAACTTCCAGCACCCTGGGATGGACCATCCCCGAGCCTAAAATTTCCAGCCATCCGGTGTCGCTGCAGGTTCGGCAGCCATCGCCTCCGCACATGATGCAGGATATATCAACTTCTGCGCTTGGCTCCGTGAAGGGAAAGAAGCTGGGCCGGAGGCGAATTTTCTGGCCGGAACCGAACATCTCCCGGGCAAAAAGAAGCAGTGTCCCCTTAAGGTCGGCAAAGGTGATATTCTTATCGATAGCCAGGCCTTCTACCTGGTGAAACATGGGCGAATGGGTGGCATCATCGTCGCGGCGGTAGACCTTCCCGGGGGCAATAACCCGCACCGGCAGCTGCGGGGCTCTTTTTTCCATGGCCCGGATCTGAACCGGCGAGGTGTGGGTGCGCAGCAGCAGGCCGGGATTGATATAGAAAGAGTCCTGCATGTCGCGGGCCGGGTGGTCGGCGGGTATATTGAGGGCTTCGAAGTTATAGAAGTCCGTTTCAATATCGGGCCCGTGAGCAACCTGGAACCCGAGGCCGTAAAATATATCCTTGATTTCGTCTAAGACCAGGGTCAGGGGGTGCCGCTGTCCGAGAACAGTCGGCAAACCCGGAAGGGTGACATCGATCCGCTCCTTTTCCCACTGGCCGCTTTTTCCGGCGTCTTTGAGCCGGCTTTCTTTCCGGTCGATCATCTGTTCCAGCTTCTGGCGCAGGTCATTGGCCTCCTTGCCGATCAGGGGCCTTTCTTCGGCCGGGACGCTCCCGAGGCCGCGCAGAAGGGCGGTAAGTTCTCCTTTTTTACCTAAATAGCGGACCTTCAGGCCTTTCAATTCTTCCAAATCGGCAGCGGCATCAACAGCCGCCCTGGCCTCTTCTTCCAAGGCTTTCAGTTTCTCCAGCATGGGGACACCTCCAAAATTTCAATAAAAAAACCCTCTTACGAGGGACGAAAGACGGGCTTCCGCGGTACCACCCAGATTAGCCATTACAGGCTCTCTCTTTGCACCGTTAACGGGGTGAACCGCCCACAGCCTAATGGGCCCTGGAGCCTTTCAGCGGAGCGCTCGGGAGCGAACTTCGGTCTGCCGGCGCCGGGTCGGCTTTCAGTCTAAAGCCTGACCTCCCTGGGCAGCGCCTGATGCAGCTTACTTTTCTCCTTCATTGCAGGTTGATGCTTATGAAATATAAAAGCATTATAGCATTCCATCTTAAGAGATTCAAGTGGCAAGACGGCGGTAAGCTTCATATAGCAGGAGAGCGGCAGCTACAGCGGCATTTAATGAACCGGCCCCATCTTCAGCCTGGGGGATAGAAAGGGTAACGGTGGCGGCCGCTTTCAGTTCCGGGGCCGTGCCGAAGCTTTCGTTACCGATTATAAAAAGGGGGGTCCTTCCGAAATGGGCATCCCAGTAGCTAAGCTTGGCGTCGGGCCCGGTATTCGCAACAACTATGCCCGCCTCTTTCAAAGTTTCAACCAGTTTCAGGGGTTCGGAAACCGGTACAAGCTGAACCGAAAAAATTGCCCCCGCTGTAGCACGTAAGACCTTGGGGCTGTAAGGGTCCGCCGATCCGGATGTGTAGTAAACTGTTTCTGCTCCTGCTGAGGCGGCAGTCCGGATAATAGTGCCCATGTTGCCGGGATCGCTGATCCGGTCAAGCAGAAGTGAAGCCGTTCCCGAAGGAAAGGCGCTGATTTCTTCCGGTTTTTTTAAGTTGTAGGGAATAATTGCAGCGATACCCTGGGGGGTTTCTGTATCGGAGAGGCTTTTAAATAACCCCGGGGGAACCAGGTAGATTTCGGCATCGGGAGCTTTTTTTTCAATAAAAGCCAGCTCTTTCCGGTCATAGTCGTCACTGAGGATTATTGCCTCCGGCACAAAGCCCCTCTCCAGGGCAGATAAAACCAGGTTGGGTCCTTCCAGGGCCAGTTTTCCCAGCCCCAGGCGATACTTGCGGGCAGAACTGAGCTTCCTGAATTCGATCAGCCGCGGGTTGCGGGGGCTTGAGATTCTGCGAGCCGGCATCTTTAGATCCACTCCAGTTTCTTCAGAGCCTTGTTATCCCCGACAGCAACGATAATATCGCCAGCCTTGATGACATCTTCGGCTACGGGAGAAATATGGGTGTTGCCTTCGCTATCCCTCCTGAGAGCGATAACGCTGATTCCAAAGCGGGCCCGCAAATCGATTTCTTTGAGCGTTTTGCCGACCATGTCATCGGGAGCCGAAACTTCAACGACGCTGTATTCGTCGGAGAGCTCGATCATGTCGATAATGGTGGGAGCAACCAGGCTGTGTGCCACCTTCAGGCCCATGTCGCGTTCCGGGAAGACAACTCTGTTAATCCCGATCTTTTCCAGGACCTTGCCGTGCAGTTCGGTCTGGGCTTTGGCAACCGTATATTTGGCCCCCATTTCGACCAGGAGCAGGGCGGTCATAATGCTGGCCTGGATTTCGTAACCGATGGCCAGGATGACAGCATCATAGCCTGGTATATCAAGGGCTTTCAGCGCTGATTCGGAAGCTGCATTTGCTGTAACGGCGTCGGTGACCTCGCTGCTGATTTCCTGGACCAGGGTCTCGTCGTTGTCAACCACCATCACGTCGTGTCCCAATTTGCTCAGGGCTGTAGCAACAGCAGAACCAAAGCGCCCGGCGCCAATCACTAAAAACTGTTTTCTGGCCATGGTAGGCCTCCCTCCTTTAGCCAATCATCAGGTGCTCTTCGGGATAGTGCAGCGCATCATCATGCGGCTTGCTCCGGGCCAGGGCCACAAGCAGGGTCAGGGGCCCAACCCGGCCGCCAAGCATGGTCACGATGAGGGCGACCTTCCCCGGAAGGCTCAATTCCGGGGTAATGCCGGTGGACAACCCCACTGTGCCGAAAGCGGAAATCACCTCGAACAGCAAAGCCATAAATTCTTTGTTCTCAAAATAGGTCAGGGTAAAGACAGCCAGGAATATCAGGGCAGCGGCAGCGCTGATAATCGAAAGCGCCTTCATAATTTGAGGCAGGGAAAAGCGGCGCTTGAAATAAACCGGTTCCTCGCGCCCCCTGATCATATTGATAAATGTGAAAAGGACAATGCCGAAAGTGGTCGTTTTCACCCCGCCGCCTGTCGAAGTAGGTGAAGCGCCGATAAACATGAGAAGCATAATCAAGAGCAGCGACGGATAGGTCATCGCCCCGGTTTCGAGAACGCTAAAACCGGCCGTGCGGGGAGTAGCGGCCGAAAAGAGGGCGGTGAATATTTTACCGCCCGGCGTTAGACCGCCCATTGTCAGGGGGTTGTTGTATTCCAGCGCCAGTAAAATAATAGTTCCGGAGGCCAGCAAAACTGTGGTTATCATCAAGACCATGCGGCTGTGCAGAGAGAGGCGGCTTTTGTGGCGAATGCGCCGGATCAGCTCGAGGATCACGGTAAACCCGATCCCGCCGATTATGAAGAGTGCCATAATGGTGCTGTTGACCAGGTAATCGGTAGGATTGTTGGTCAGGCTTTGATAATTCCCGAAAAGATCAAACCCGGCATTGCCAAAAGCAGAAACGGCGTGAAATAGCGAAACAAAAAGGCCCGTGCCCGTTCCGTAGAGGGGAATAAACCGGATCGAGAGCAGGGCTGTCCCGGATAGGATTAAAACAAGGGCAATTTTTAAAACGGTTTTGACCAGGGGAATTATGCCGGCAAAAGACTCCTGGTTTAGCGCTTCCCTGACCATGATGCGGTCGCGCAGGGAAATCCTGCGACCGAGGAATACAAAGATCAGGGTGGTCATGGTCATGAAACCGAGAGAACCGGTAAATATTAAGGCCATGACGATCGCCTGGCCATAAGGGGTGAAAAATGTGCCTGTGTCAACAACAACAAGCCCGGTAACGCAAACAGCCGACGCAGCTGTAAACAGCGCGTCGACGTATTTGATTTCAGACCCGTGATAGGCGGCCGGTATGCTCAGCAGCAGCGATCCGGCAATGATGATCGCCAGAAAGCCGGTAACCATCACCCTGGCCGGGTTAAACGGTTTCTTCCTGCTTCGCAACTTGTGCTCATCTCCATCAATACGGGTTAGTTATTCTCCTTGGCCACTTCAACCAATCTGGCGAAAGCAGCTTTATCGTTTACAGCCAGGTCCGCCAAAACTTTGCGGTTGATCTGGACATCGGCTTTTTTGAGGCCGTTTATGAAGCGGCTGTAAGATAGGCCGCCTGTCCTGGCCGCGGCGTTAATCCGGGCAATCCAGAGCTTGCGAAAATCGCGTTTCCGCTGCTTGCGGTCACGGTAAGCATAAGATAGAGAACGCATAACCTGCTGGTTGGCAACACGGAATAGCCTGCTCTTCGATCCGTAATAACCTTTGGCCAGTTTTAATACTTTTTTCCGCCTTTTACGGGCGACAGAACCTCTTTTGGTGCGAGGCATATCAAGATCTCCTCCTAGGGGATATAAATATTTAATCCAGTTGAATCAAGGCCGCTACGGAATGAGCACTTTAACCCGCTTGTAGTCGGCAGGCTTGACAATTGTGGATTTGCGCAGCCTTCTTTTCCGGCTTGAACTTTTCTTGCCGGTCAGGTGGCTGGCAAAAGCGCGGTTACGCTTAATTTTTCCGGTGCCGGTTTTGCTGAACCTTTTAGCCGCACCCCGGTGTGTTTTCATTTTAGGCATCTTTAAACCTTCCTCTGCTATGATTTAGGCGTTAGGATCATGATCATGTTGCGTCCTTCCTGCCTGGCAGGCTTTTCAACCACCCCGTAATCCTTCAGATCTTCGACCAGCTGCTTGCACAAACGCTGGGCTATTTCAGGGTGGGTGATTTCGCGGCCGCGGAACATGACCGTTACCTTGATCTTGTCCCCGTTTTCCAGGAACTTCTGGCCGCGTTTAACTTTAACATCGAAATCGTGCTTGTCGATATTGGGCCTCAGCTTGATTTCCTTGACTGTTGTAACTTTCTGCCTTTTACGCGCTTCCCGATCCTTTTTGCTCTGCTCATATTTAAACTTGCCATAATCCATCATCCGGCAGACCGGCGGGCGGGCGTTAGGCGCTACGTTTACCAGATCCAGTTTCTTTTCCCGGGCTAATTCGAGGGCCTCGCTGGTTTTCAATACGCCTAACTGGGTTCCGTCGGCATCGATAACCAGCACTTCCCGGGCATTAATTTGTTCATTGACGAACAAATTCTTACTAATCGTGTTTCACCTCCTTTTAAAGCATCATCCACATATAAAATGAAGAGCAGGGATTATCCACCTGCTCTTCATATCCTTCATTATCTGTTGGATGACCCTGGTAACATAAATTTCGTCTCAGGGTGAGAAGCGGTGGCTTCTACTTAAAACTACAACTTAGAATATACCAGAAATTTGCTGTCCAGTCAAATTATTTTTTGCCGTTAACAATAATTTGCCCCAGTATTTTTCACAGAGCAGATACAGGGATAGCCTGGTATTGTTCAGTCACTTGATTACTTCTCCGAGAGCCGGTGGAACGGAATAACAAGTCAAACAAAACGTCCCCCTGACTTGTTCAGCGCGGCTGGCGGTTATTCAAGAACTAAAGAGTTTTGCCAACTACTGCGTCTTCCAGCTCATTGATAAAACGGCTCAACTCATAGGCGCCCAGGTCTCCCTGCTCGCGCTGCCTGACGGCAACCAGGCCGCTTTCGGCTTCCCGGTCTCCCACGATGAGCATGTAAGGGATTTTCTTAACCTGCGCTTCCCTGATTTTATAACCCACCTTCTCGTTGCGATCATCTACAGAAGCCCTGAAACCGGCCTCTTTAAGCGTTTTGAAGACCTGGTGGGCATAATCGCGGGTGCGCTCGGTTACCGGGATCACTACGGCCTGCATCGGCGCCAGCCAGGCCGGAAAAGCGCCGCCGTAATGCTCGATCAAAAGGGCGAGCAGGCGTTCCATGGAGCCGTATATAACCCGGTGTATTACAACAGGGCGGTGTTTCTCTCCATCTTCGCCCACGTAGGTAAGATCAAATTTATCCGGCATCTGGAAATCAAGCTGAATTGTGCCGCACTGCC
>SLPH01000213.1 GCA_007132095.1 Syntrophomonadaceae bacterium
CTGAATTCAGGTGAATTTTCGGTAACCATTTCATTGATCGATAACCCCGAGGTGTTGGAGGAAACAATAGAGCCGGGAGTCCAGTTTTCCTCAACCTGCTTGAAAACCTTTTTCTTGATATCCATGTTTTCAATAATTACCTCGATGATCCAGTCGACATCTTTTAGTTTTTCCATGTCGTCTTCAAAGTTACCGGGAGTAATTAAATCAACATAAGATTTACGATAGAGGGGATTAAGCTTTTGTTTCAGCAGTTCCGCTTTCCCGCTATCGGAAAGCCGGTTGCGCACCTCCGGGCTCTCCAGGGTGAGGCCCTTTTTTTCTTCTTCCGGGGTTAGCTCGCGGGGAACGATGTCGAGCAGGTAGACCGGAATGCCCACGTTGGCCAGGTGAGCAGCGATAGTGGCGCCCATAACCCCGGCGCCGAGAACAGCAGCCTTTCGAATTTCTTTCAAGGCCATTAAAATACCTCCTTGCAGCATAATTGGATTACGAATAACGACTTCATAAGATTATGGCCGGCAGCTTTTAGCGCAGGCCTTTTGCCAGCAGCTCGTAAACGGGCTCGCTTAAGGCGGTCAGGTCGTACGGTTTGCTTGACATGACCCAGCAGGTAACCACTTCGTCGACGGCGCCGAATACAACTTTACGCGCCGTTTTTGTATCCAGTCCGCGGCGGTAAAGGCCCTGCTTTTTCCCTTCCTCAATCACCTCCTCGATTAATTGGAAATAACTCTTCAGCGGTTTGGATATGCCCTGGTTAATGCTCTGATCAATCTGTCGCAGTTCGATCTGAGTGACCTTGGCCTGATCAGGCCTGGCAGACAGGGTGGTAAGGTGGTAACGGATTACTGTTTTTAGTTTTTCATCGGCATCAGGGCATTGAGCGAGCGCGCTTAAGAGACCTTTCACGAAGTTGTTCATCAGGCTCTGAAAAAGCGATACGAGGATATCTTCCTTGCTCTCAAAATAAATGTAGACCGTTCCATCGGCAACTCCGGCTTCCCGGGCGATATCAGCTACGCGGGTGCGGTGGTAACCGGTGCGGGCAAAGGAGCGTACTGCTGCTTCAAGGATAACACCATGTTTTTCCCCGGTCCGTTTTGCCATAAGGGCCCCCCTGCAAAATATGAATGAATGCTCATTCGCTATCATTGTATACTGTTTTGAGATAATAATCAAGATTTATCGCAATAATTATTTACTGTTTCAGCGGGGTAAATATATCTTGTGCCCCCTTTTTTTCTATGTTAATATATAGTAGCTTTAACGCCTGATTTTAGGCGTTTTTATTATGAAGAAGCCTGGATTGATGACAGGTGTTATAATAAGAAGCTTTACTATTTTACAGTTTATGCTAAGATCGTAGAGGGAGGATATTTAATGCTAAATAACAAGGAAAAAATAGATGACAGCAAGGTGAAGCTGGAAATTGAGGTGCCCGCACCGGATGTGGATACGGCCCTGGCAAAAGCTTACCGTAAGGTGGTCAGGCAGGTAAATATTCCCGGTTTCCGCAAGGGAAAAGTACCCCGTCGGATCCTGGAATCCCGTTTCGGCCCGGAGATCCTCCATGAGGAAGCCCTGGAAATCCTGGTTCCGCCTGCTTATGATGAGGCTGTAAAAGAGGCTGATATCGAACCGATTAATCAGCCCGATTTTGAATTGATCCAGATCGAAGAAGGCAAACCGCTTATTTTTAGCGCCGCAGTAGAGGTGCTTCCCGATGTGGAATTAGGTGAGTACAAGGGTTTGAAAGCGGAACAGGAAGAAGCAGAGATCGAGGATATTCAGGTTGATCACCATTTTTATATGCTCAGGCAGCAAAATGCCAGGCTTGTGCCAAAGGATGAGGGAGAAGTCTCTGAAGGCGATATCACATTAATCGACTTTGAAGGTTTTGTGGACGGTGAACCATTTGAAGGCGGCGCTTCTGAAAACCACTCCCTGGAAATAGGTTCCAACACTTTTATTCCCGGTTTTGAAGAACAGTTAATTGGGATGAAAGTCGACGAAGAGCGGGAGATTACGGTTACTTTCCCTGAAAATTACCGTAAAGAGGACCTGGGCGGCAAGGAGGCCCTTTTCAAAGTTAAAGTGAAACAGATCAAGGAAAAGCAGCTTCCCGATCTGGATGATGAATTTGTTAAAGAGGTAAGCGAGTTTGAAACCCTGGACGAAATGAGAGCGGATCTTAAAGAAAAAATGATCAAGAACGCTGAAGATCAAGCGCAGCAGAAACTGGAAGAAAGTTTGATTGAGGCAATTAGCGAGGCTTCTGCTGCAACAGTGCCGGCGATCCTGGTGGAACGCCAGATTGATCGAATCATGGGTGACATGGAAAACTATTTGCGCTACCAGGGTCTTGGTTTAGACAAGTTTGTTGAAATGTCGGGCCGTACTATGGATGAGCTGCGTGAAGAGAGAAGAGAAGAAGCAGAAAAGCGGGCTAAGGCAAACCTGGTCCTTGATGCGATCATTAAAAAAGAAGGAATAACAGTAGAAGATAGCGAAGTTGAGGAAAAGATTGCCGGGATAGCCGAGTCTTACGATGACGATCCAGAACGGATCAAAGATATCCTCGAGAAGCAGGGGCGATTGCCGGTTGTCCGCGAGGAAATCCGCATGCGCAAGGCAATCGATCTTTTAGTTAGCGAAGCCGATATTACAAAGGTTAAGAAAACGGCCGAAAAGCCGAAAAAGGAAGAAGAGAAGAAAGAAGAATAGGAGGGTCTTAACTATGAGCGTATTGGTACCGATGGTTGTTGAACAGACCAGCCGAGGCGAAAGAGCCTACGATATCTACTCCCGGTTGCTCAAGGACCGGATTATCTTTATAGGCAGCGTTATTGACGATAATGTGGCCAACCTGGTTGTGGCCCAGATGCTGTTTTTAGAATCTGAAGATCCCAAGAAAGATATCAACCTTTATATAAATTCCCCGGGTGGAGCCGTTTATGCCGGCATGGCTATTTATGACACCATGCAGTATATTAAACCGGCGATTTCTACTATTTGCGTTGGTCTGGCGGCCAGCTTTGGCGCCGTCCTTCTGGCGGCCGGGGAGAATGGCAAGCGTTTTGCATTGCCCAACTCCAGGATCATGCTGCATCAGCCACTGGGTGGAGCCCAGGGGCAGGCGGTAGATATTGATATCCATGCCCGGGAAATATTACGGACCAGGGAACGGTTAAACGAAATTATATCGCACCACACCGGTCAGCCGGTGGAGACAATCGCCACCGATACGGATCGCGATTTCTTCATGTCTCCTGATGATGCCATGAAGTATGGTATAATTGACGAGATATTGGCTCAAAGATCCTAACAGGGAAAACGAGGTGAATCCCTCACTATGTTTAAATTCAGTGAAGAGAAAGGGCAATTGAAGTGCTCCTTTTGCGGTAAGACCCAGGAACAGGTACGTAAGCTTGTAGCCGGACCAGGGGTTTACATCTGCGATGAATGTATCGAGTTGTGCAATGAAATAATTGAGGAAGAGATCGGCGAAGAATCTGTATTCTCTTATGTCGATCTGCCCAAGCCACAGGATATTAAAGAGGTTCTGGACCAGTATGTAATTGGCCAGGAGGATGCCAAAAAAGTTCTCTCTGTCGCTGTTTACAATCATTACAAAAGGGTTAATTCCAGCCATAAGTTAGAAGATGTGGAGCTGCAAAAAAGCAATATTGCGTTAATCGGACCGACCGGGGTTGGGAAAACGCTGCTTGCCCAGACGCTGGCCCGCATTTTAAACGTTCCTTTTGCCATTGCAGACGCCACCTCTTTAACCGAGGCCGGTTATGTCGGCGAAGATGTAGAGAATATCCTGCTCAAACTGATCCAGGCAGCCGATTATGACCTGGAGAAAGCAGAAAAGGGTATTGTCTATATTGACGAGATTGATAAAATCGCCCGCAAAACCGATAATCCTTCTATTACCCGCGATGTTTCAGGCGAAGGGGTTCAGCAGGCCCTGTTGAAAATACTGGAGGGCACGGTGGCAAGCGTTCCTCCCCAGGGTGGGCGCAAGCATCCTCACCAGGAGTTTATGCAAATTGATACTACCGATATCCTTTTTATCTGCGGTGGAGCTTTTGACGGGTTGGAGAAGATCATCCAGAACCGTGTAGGCAAGAAGGGAATCGGCTTTGGCGCAGACGTACTGACCCGTGGGGATGAAAATATCGGAGCGATCCTTAAGGCAGTGCTTCCCCAGGACTTGCTTAAATATGGGCTTATTCCTGAATTCGTCGGGCGTATTCCGGTTATAGCCACTTTAGACCAGCTTGATGTAGAAGCTTTTGTGCGGATCCTGAAAGAGCCGCGTAATGCTCTGATTAAGCAGTACCAGAAGATGTTCGATCTCGATGGTGTGGCTCTTGAATTTAAAGATAACTGCCTGAGAGCGGTTGCTGAAGAGGCGCTGAAACGCGATACCGGAGCCAGGGGTTTACGTGCCATCATGGAGGAGATCCTGATCGATGTAATGTTCGATCTACCCTCGCGGGAAGACATCACCAACTGCATAGTAACAAAAGAAGTAGTGGAGAAAAAAGAACAACCGATCCTGGTTACCCAGGAGAAGCGAAAGAAGAAAGAAGAAACTGCTTAAGGGGTTCTTCTCCACTTTTACAAAGGAAATTTAAAGGCGGGAAGCGAATTAGTCTAAAATGATGCTTCTCGCTTTAGTTTTTAGAATAAAGGGGGCCTGGTAAAATGGCCAAAACAGAGAAATTGGCAGTGTTGCCCCTGCGCGGGGTGCTGGTATTTCCAAACATGGTTTTGCATCTTGACGTGGGACGTGAAAAATCGATTACCGCTCTTGAAAAGGCGATGATGAAAGATAACCTGATCCTGCTGGTGGCTCAAAAGGATGCCAAGGTAGACGAACCGGAACAAACCGATCTTTACCCCATTGGCACGCTGGCTAAAATTAAGCAGATGATTAAACTGCCCGGTGGGACAATCAGGGTGCTTGTTGAAGGGCTGCACAGGGCCAGGATCGTAGAACTTATGATCGAAGAATTTATGCTTCAGGCAGAGGTTGAAGAGCTTAAGGATGATGAAAAAAAGACTCCGGAAATTGAAGCCCTGATGCGCAGTGTTCTTAACCAGTTTGAACAATACATTAAGATTAGCCGTCGCGTGCCGCCGGAAACCCTTTCGACTGTTTCTGATATAGAAGAACCGGGGCGTTACTGCGATATCATTGCTTCGCACTTAAGCTTAAAAGTGCCGCAGCGCCAGGAGATTCTTGAAGCAGTTGAACTAAAGGCCAGGCTGGAAAAGTTAGGTGAGATGCTGGGCCGGGAAATGGAAATCCTGGAGATCGAGCGGAAGATCAACCTGCGTGTGCGAAAGCAGATGGAAAAAACCCAAAAAGAATATTACCTGCGTGAGCAGATGAAGGCGATTCAGAAAGAGCTCGGCGAGAAAGATGAGCGCATGGCCGAAGCCGAGGAATACAGGGAAAAAATTGAAGAGGCTGATCTCCCGGAAGAGGTGGAGGAAAAGGCGCTAAAAGAGGTCGACCGCCTTGAGAAAATGCCGCCGGCAGCAGCAGAGGGCATTGTGATCAGGACTTACCTGGACTGGCTGCTCGAACTGCCCTGGTCGATTGATACCGAAGATCGTCTCGATCTTGACCTGGCCGAGAAGATCCTGGATGAAGATCATTACGGCCTGCATAAAGTAAAAGAGCGCATAATTGAGTATTTGGCTGTCCGTCAGCTGGCCAAGAAGCTGAAAGGCCCTATCCTCTGTCTGATTGGCCCCCCGGGCGTAGGTAAAACTTCGCTTGCCAAATCGGTGGCAAGAGCGCTTGAAAGAAATTTTGTGCGCATATCGCTCGGCGGTGTCCGTGATGAAGCGGAAATCCGCGGTCATAGGCGGACCTACATTGGTGCCCTCCCCGGAAGGATTATCCAGGGGATGCGCCAGGCTAAATCGAGAAATCCTGTTTTCCTGATGGATGAGATCGATAAAATGTCCACCGATTTCAGGGGCGATCCATCTGCGGCTCTGCTGGAGGTGCTCGACCCGGAGCAGAACGACAAATTTAGCGACCACTATATTGAAGTTCCCTTTGACCTTTCGCAGGTTATGTTTATCACAACGGGTAACACCACTTTTAATATCCCTCAGCCCCTGATGGACAGGATGGAAATTATTCACATTCCCGGGTACACCGAGGAAGACAAGGTCGAAATAGCAAAGCAATATTTAATTCCAAAGCAGCTGGAAGAGCACGGACTATCAGCAGAAAACCTTGAGATTTCTGAAGGAACGGTGCGCCGGATTATCCGGGAGTACACCCGTGAAGCGGGGGTGCGGAACCTGGAGCGCAGCATATCGGGAATCTGCCGCAAGGCAGCTCGCGAGGTAGTTAAAGACCGCGAAAAAAGAATCCGGGTTACCAGGCAGGGCATGCAGAAATACCTGGGCATACCGCGTTACCGCTATGGATCGGCTGAAAAAGAAGATGAAATCGGAGTAGCTACCGGTCTGGCCTGGACTGAAAGCGGCGGTGATATTCTTTCCATAGAAGTGACTTTAATGAAAGGGAAAGGTAAAATGATTCTGACCGGGCAGCTTGGCGATGTAATGCAGGAGTCGGCCAAGGCGGCGATGAGTTATATCCGCTCCAGGGCTGAATCGCTTGGGCTGGATCAGACCTTTTATGAAGATTTCGATATCCATGTCCATGTGCCCGAGGGCGCTATCCCTAAAGACGGTCCTTCAGCCGGTATTGCAATGGCCACTGCCCTGGCTTCAGCGCTGACCAAAGTTCCGGTTCGCAAAGATGTTACCATGACCGGGGAGATCACCCTGCGCGGCCGTGTTCTGCCAGTAGGCGGCATCAAGGAGAAAATGTTGGCTGCCCACCGCGCCGGCATCAAAAATATGCTTATGCCTGCCGAAAACAGGCGCGATTTAAGTGATATCCCCCAGAATGTGCGCCGCAAGGTCAACGTAAAAATGGTCGAACATATGGATGAGGTGCTTGAAATGGCCCTTGCCGGGTCCCTGTCACCGATTGGGGCGGAAAAAGAAAAAGGGAAAGGGAAAAATAAAAAGCCGGAGCTTCCTGCAGATAGACAGGAACAGGCTGTCAAACATTGATGGTTGCGGCTTCAAGCCGGTTCAAACCGGTATCCAAACGATGAAGATCAAAACGATAGAATTAAAAGCGAGCGCTTTCAATAAAAATGATTTCCCCCGCTGGGACGTTCCCGAGATATCTTTTCTCGGTCGTTCCAACGTGGGCAAATCGTCGCTAATCAATACCCTTACAGGCAGGAAAAATATTGCCAGGATCAGCTCGACCCCCGGTAAAACTCGGGGTCTTTACTTTTACCTTCTTAACGACAAGATCTGTTTTGTTGATCTGCCCGGCTATGGGTATGCCAAGGTTTCCAAAACCGAGCGGCAGCGCTGGGCTCCCTTGATCGAGGAATATCTTTCGGTTCGCCCAAATCTGGCTATATGCATTCATCTTGTTGACTGCAGGCATGCGCCCAGTGAAGATGATCGTCTTATGGCCGCCTGGCTAAGGCATCACCAGGTTGCCACGCTTACGGTTGCTACAAAAGCGGACAAACTCTCACGCAGCGCAGCGGCGAAGCAGACAGCTATGATCAGGAAAGAGCTTGAACTGGATCAAGAGTCGATCCTGCTTCCTTTTTCGGCCCGTACCGGCAGTGGCCGCGATCAACTCTGGCAGGCTATCGCTGCCAGCCTTTCTCGATAGTCTTGCCGATCGTTATTTTCTGCCGGCTTAACTCAGCGGCGCTTTGAACTGTTCTCTGTAAATGTAAAAGGTGTTTTTAAGTTTGCGTTTATAAACGGGGTGGACATGTGGCGGTAGCGGGTATTGATGTGGGGTCTCTTTCGGCAGAAGTAGTAATTATGGAAAGCGGCAAGGTTCTGGCGGCTGTCATTGTGCCGACCGGTTCGAACAGCCGCACTGCAGCTGAAAAGGCGATGAAGGAAGCCCTGGCCCTGAGCAATCTGAGAATGGAAGATCTCACTGCGCTGATCGCAACCGGGTATGGAAGAATCAACGTCCCCTTTATCGCAGAACGGGTAACTGAAATAACCTGTCATGCCAGGGGGGCGCATTTTTGGGATCCAAATGTGCATACGGTAATTGATATTGGCGGCCAGGACAGCAAGGTGATCCGCCTTAACGATAAGGGCGGGGTGGTTGATTTTGCCATGAACGATAAATGCGCTGCCGGCACAGGGCGCTTCCTCGAAGTGATGGCCCAGGCTCTTGAAGTTGAGCTGGATCAACTGGCAGTTCTCAGTGCCGGGGCAACCCGGACTGTCAAGATTAGCAGCATGTGTACTGTATTTGCCGAGTCGGAAGTAGTCTCCTTGATTGCCGAAGGCCTGCCCCGGGAAGACATTGCCCGTGGCCTGCACCAGTCTATTGCTGATCGCACCGCCGGGCTGGCCAAGCGGGTTGGCCTTGAAGAAAAAGTAATGATTACCGGCGGTGTGGCAAAAAACCGGGCTCTCGTCCGCGCCCTCGAAGAAAAGCTTCAAACTGCAATAATTATCCCTCTCGATGACCCCCAGATAGCCGGCGCTCTCGGCGCTGCCCTGATTGCCGCGGAAATCTAAACCGGCCTGCTCAGTATAAGTTGTTAAGGCTGCGGCTCACCCTGGCGCTGAGCCAGGCCGCGAGAGCTACTTTCAGCAGGTCAAGGGGAATAAAGGGTGCTATCCCGACCAGGAAACCCTGGATCAGGGTGTAACCCATGATTGCGTTCAGCTGCAGGAGCCCACTGGTATAGATTATCAGCAGCGCTGCCAGCATGGCTGCAGCATTAGCTGCGACACTTTCACTGCGGGTCTTTTCAATGATCAGGTTTACGCAGAATACCGCCGGAATGAAACCCCACAAGTATCCACCGCTTGGACCCGTCAGGATATAAAAACCACCGCGGGCCATTGAGAAAACCGGAGCCCCTGCCGCACCCAGCAGCAGGTATGCTGTAACGCATAATAGGGCTGAACGGCGATCCAGCAGCGCAGCCGCCAAAAGCACCCCGACGACCTGACCTGTGAGCGGTATGGGGCTGAAGGGCAGCGGAACGGCAACCTGGGCTAATACGGCAATCAGCGCTGTGAAAAGAGCGCTGGTGATCAGCGCGGCGGTAGTTGACCTGTGGGGAAGGCTTTTTGTTGAGCCTGTCATTAAAGAATCTCCCCGTAATTGATGCGCTGGAGTTTGCCGCTGCTTTCTTCTATGAGCAGGTTTCCTTCATGGTCAAGGTTTGCGGCCAACCCGTGAATTACCTCTCCGCCCCTGTTTGCAGTGACCTTTTGGCCCAGGGTGCAGTTAAATTCAACCCAGGTTTGGTAAAACGGCTTAAACCCTTCGTGGCAAAAAAAGCGCAGGGCCGGCTCCAGCTCTTTACATAGCGACAGCAGCAGGTTGGTGCGGTCAATTCGCTTTCCTTTATAGATAAAGGCCGAGGTGGCCCCGGGTCTTATTTCTTCTGGAAAGTCATGCTCTTCATGATTAATGTTCAGGCCGATCCCGATTATCAACTCTTTTACCCCATCGGGGTCGGAAGTCATTTCTGTTAAAATGCCGCCCATTTTTTTGCCCGTCAGCAGCAGGTCGTTCGGCCATTTTATCTTCACCGGAATATGCAGTTCCCGGTTGAAGTAGGCGGCAATAACAGCGGCGGCAGTCAGGGTCACCGGGGCGGCGGCAGCGGGGTTAAGGCGGCCCGGTTTTAGCAGCAGCGAGAACCAGATTCCCCGCCCCGGGGAAGATGCCCAGCTGCGATCGAGGCGGCCCCGGCCCTGGGTTTGCTCCTCAGATATAAAGGCGCTGAAAAAGGAGTTAATGCTTGCTGACCGGCGGCGGGCTTCCCTGTTTGTTGAATCCAGGGTGGAGTAGGAATAGTGTCCTTCACTTTTTAAAGCATCGTGGTTGAGCAGATCGGGTTCGCTTAACAGACGGTAACCGAGGCGCGGCACACCTTCGATCTCGAATCCTTTCTTTCGCAGGGATCGGATCTGTTTCCATACGGCAGCCCTGCTTGTTCCGGTGATCTTGCCCAGGGAATCGCCGGAGAGGTAACTGCCCTGTTCACTTCTTAAGTAGGCGAGAATTTGATTTGCTGCGCTATTCAAGCTACCCTTCCCCTTCTCTTTTTGCTACAATTGTAAAGAAGAAGGACAGCTATGTCAACCAAAAGCCCTTCCCTGGGTTTACGAATGCAAAAATGCATCGGGTTTCAAAATGGGCAAAAAAAGGCGCAGTTTCGATTAACTGCGCCCAAGGTGTATATAAAAAGAGGGGGTCAACTCACCCTTATTATAAGGGCCTTATATTACAGGAATATTACAAACAGGTTGTTTTTTAATTACAAGTGATTCAATTTCATAGTGCCGTCTCTTCCGTGACGCCCTGCCTGTTTGTAAAAAAGCTTTCCTGTTCGTTCGGACCAATGGATTATTGAAAGGGTTTAATTTGCAACAGGGAAGAGCAATTCCTGAATGGTGGTAAACTATGTTAAAAGCTGCAGATTTAATGATTACCAACCCGCAGTGTATTGATGCTGATACTGATGCGGCAGAAGCCCTTGATCTTTTGACCAGGGTTCCCTCAGGGGTGCTGGTCACCGAAAAAGATGGGATCTGGCAGAGGCCTATCACATTTACTTCTGCTTTAAGAGAATTTCAGGCTGTCTCCGGACAAGCAGCCCTGAAAGCTTCGGACCTGGCAGACCAGAGAGGGCTGCCCGTTTCGCCGGGCACCCCGGCTGATTCATTTGCCTCTGAGTTGATCGCCAGAGGTGCCCTGCTGGTTAAGGAGGAGGGCCGTTTTTGCGGTTTGGTTACCGCCGCTGAACTGCTATCCAGGCTTGTTTCAGCCTACAGTGAGCTGGATCGGGAAATGGATGCCGTGATTAATTTTTCTTCAGATGAAGTGCTGGTAGCCGATGGCAACGGCAAAGTGCTGAGAGCGAATGCTCTATTCGAAGAGTATTTCGGGGTAAGTCCGGCGGTTGTGATCGGCCAGACAGTTCAGGAGCTTGAAAAGAAACGGGTATTTTTCCCTTCAGTTACCCGTAAGGTTATGAAAAGCAGGAGTACGGAAACAGTAATTCAGACCCACCGTGATGGCCGAACACTGCTGGCCACGGGCACTCCGGCCTTTAATCCCGACGGCAGCATTTTCAGGGTTATAGTTAATACCCGTGACATAACCAGGCTCAATAAGCTGAAAGAGAAGCTTGAGGATGCCGAACTCCTTACTGACAGTTACAGGCAGGAACTAAACGAACTGCGGCGAAGTGATCACAGAGGCGATGAGCTGGTTTACGCCAGCCCCGCTATGACAGATCTGGTAAAAACTGTTCAGAAAATCGCGTCGGTCAGTTCAACGGTATTGCTGACCGGAGAATCGGGATCCGGTAAAGGAATGATTGCGCGTTACATTCACCGCGCCAGTCCGCGCCGTGACAAAACCTTTACCGTCGTAAATTGCGGGGCTATTCCTGAAAACCTTCTTGAAAGCGAACTTTTCGGTTATACGGGAGGCGCTTTTACCGGCGCGCGCAGGGAAGGCAAGATCGGAAAAATGGAACTGGCAAACGAGGGGACCCTGTTCCTGGACGAAATTACTGAATTGCCCCTTAACCTGCAGGTTAAGCTCTTGCATGTCTTACAGGAGGGCAAGATTAGCCGGGTAGGCGGCACCAGGGAAATACAGCTCGACCTGCGATTTATTGCTGCGACAAATCGCGACATAGTGAAGATGGTCGAGGCGGGCCAGTTCAGGGAGGATCTGTTTTTCCGCCTGGATGTGATACCCCTGGAAGTGCCCCCTTTGCGTAAAAGGAAGGAGGATGTCGAGGCGCTGGCTTCTATGTTCCTGAAAAGGTACAACCAGAAATACCATCAGAGCAAACGCTTTTCAGCGGAGGTGATAAAACGTCTCAAATCATATCACTGGCCTGGAAATGTGCGGGAACTTGAAAACCTGGTCGAGCGCATGATGATCGTGGTTGACGAAGAAATTGTAACCACAGAACACCTGCCACGCAATTTTTCCGAGGCTGGAATAGCAGACGGCAAGTTTAAAGATCTGACCAGGATTCCCCCCCTGAGAGAAGCGCGGGATGCCCTTGAAAAAGAGCTTCTGGTCGCGGCGCTTAACCGCTGCCGAACCACCTATGAAATAGCCGCAGTTCTGGAGATAGATCAATCATCTGTAGTGCGTAAGCTGAAAAAATACGGCCTCAGCTGAGCATGAAGGCAGGAATAGATGCATAAACGCATCAAAAAGATGTAAAAATGCATTTAAAAAGTTCTACTTTTCACTTGCCGCTCAGAATGCTACCTGCCTGCGAGCGGTTTACTTTTCCCCGGATGTTCCATGAGCATTGCTTTTGCGGAGTTTTTTCAAATTGTTTGCCTGCCGGCTTATTAAGTATCCGAGTTGGCATTGTTATTGCTTATATAGTAAACAGGAAACCAAAACCAGAAAGGAGTTTTATACATGAGCAAAGATGTAAACTTCCCGGGTCCAAATTCTAAGAAACTGTTAGAGATTCGCGACAAGAATATTTCCAAGGGTGTTTCATATGTCCTGCCTATTTTTATCAAGCAGGCCAAAGGCCCTATCATCGAAGATATTGACGGCAATGAGTTTATTGACTTTACAAGCGGAATCGGTGTTACCAACTTTGGCAACAACCACCCCATGGTTGTCGAAGCGATTAAGGAGCAGGCCGACAAGCTGCTGCATTCATGCTTCATGGTTACCATGTATGAGCCTTACGTCCAGCTGGCGGCAAAGTTGAACGCCATGACTCCCGGAGATCACGACAAGAAAACTGCATTTTTCAACAGCGGCGCCGAGGTGGTTGAAAATGCGGTCAAGATTTCCCGTCGTTATACCAAGAAAACAGGGATCGTTTCCCTGGAATGCGCTTTTCACGGCCGCACCCTGCTTACAATGACCCTTACCTCGAAGGTAAAGCCATACAAGTATGGTTTTGGTCCTTTCGCACCCGAATGCTACAAGATTCCATCGCCATACTGCTATCGCTGCCGTTTCGGTCTTACTTACCCCGAATGCGATCTGAGATGCGCCAATTACCTGGAAGATTTCTTCAAGCTTGAGTGCCCGCCAGACTATGTAGCGGCTGTTATTGCCGAACCTGTACAGGGCGAAGGCGGATTCATAGTGCCACCGATGGACTACTTCAAAAGACTGAAAGAAATCTGTCATGCCAA
>SLPH01000190.1 GCA_007132095.1 Syntrophomonadaceae bacterium
ACCTGATGGCCAACCTGATGCAATTCCGGGAGTGGTTCTCCAGCTGTAAAGACGGGGAAGAGCGGGTTCTTGCCCTGGTTCCCTTTGCCCACATCTATGGGTTAACCTGTGTGATGAATTTTAGCGTATATATCGGTGGGACACTGATTCTGCTGCCCCGCTTCCAGGTGAACCAGGTTTTGAAAACCATCAACAAAAGCCGCCCCACCTTTTTCCCGGGTGTGCCTTCCATGTATTATGCGTTGAGCCATCATCCCGACGTCAAAAAGGCCGAGGTTTCTTCCATTGATTACTGCATTTGTGGCGCAGCGCCGCTGCCGCTGGAAATCCAGGAACGCTTTGAGCAGTTAACCGGCGCGCGGCTTGTAGAGGGCTTTGGCCTGACGGAAGCTTCACCGGTGACCCACTGTAACCCCGTGAGGGGCAGACGCAAGGTGGGCAGTATCGGGCTTCCGGTGCCCGACACCCAGGCCAAGATTGTAGACCTGGAAACCGGGACCAGGGAGCTGGGCGTCGGCGAGATTGGTGAGCTGGTCGTCTCCGGTCCCCAGGTAATGAAAGGCTATTGGAACCGGCCCGAAGAAACGGAAATCGCCTTGAAAGACGGCTGGCTCTATACCGGGGATATTGCAGAAATGGACTCCGAGGGGTATTTCTTTATCCTGAACCGCAAAAAAGACATGATTATCTCCGGCGGATACAATATTTACCCCAGCGAGATAGAAGGCGTGATTTCCCGCCATCCCAAGGTGAAAGAGGCCATTGTTGTCGGCATCCCCGATGAATTCCAGGGAGAAGTCGTCAAGGCTTATATTTTCTGTAAGAATCCCAAGGTGAAAATATTCGATGACGAGCTCAAAGATTACTTGCTGAACAAGTTGGCCCCGTATAAAATTCCCAAGGTCTTTGAGATCCGCAAGGACCAACCTCCCAAGAACCTGGATGGCGTTGAACTGCGCCGTTACCTGGTGGAAGGACGAGACAAAGAAAAAGGATAGAGCATAGCTTCAACAAGGAGCTGCTCGCAAAACAAAAAGCCGACACGGGGCAAAGGCCCTGTGCCGGCTTTTTGTGGAGATGCCCGGGTTTATCCGTTTGATGGAGAATCGGATGGTTCAGTAAGTCCGCTGCGTCGGACTTCCAATTCTTCAAAGCCCCGCAGGACCGACTGCAGGGACTGGATCAGCATCTGCCGTTCTTCTGCGTCCAGGCGGTCAGCCAGGTTGTTAAAGCGCAAGGTCCGGCGGTCAAAGACCAGACTGGCCAGTTGTCGGCCGTATGTCGTCAGGGAAACACGCACGACCCGGCGGTCTTTCTCATCGCCCTTGCGCCGCACCAGGTTCAAGTTGACCAACCGGGAGACCAGGCGGGTCACGGCGCTCTCCGCCAGGTAGATCTCCTGTCCGAGTTCCCCCATGGTGAGATTTTCTTTCATGAAGAGCACCAGCAAGGCATTGATTTGACGAGGTGTGATCTCCAGGCCTGTCAGTTCCCTGGCTTCTTCATTGTTGAGGTAATACATCAACTTGGGGAATATTGTCTGGATCGCTGTGGTAAAGTTTTCTATTTGTTTAAAATCAACCATGGCGGAGCCCCCTTTTCATGATCATAGGTAAAAGGATAAACTTTGTCAAGAAACGGAAATTTTTTAGAGAAAGCAAAATATTCTTTCAAAAGAGAATTTTGTGCACCATAATACTTAACTGGTGAAAAACTTTACTATGTTAAATAATAAAGTTGCAACGCGGCCTTCTTACACACGATGATAAGGGGGTTTTGCCGCCACGCTCGTGCAAACAATTTGAGGAGGCTTCGTTGAACCCCTGCGCGCCTTTTAATCCAGGCAAATCCGATGTTCGCTGCGGGCAAGCAGGGAAATGTCAGCGAACCCTGACTTAACTGAAAAGGCATAAAAAAAATTTTTTAAAAAGCGGTTTTTTTATTTCTAAAGCAGGAGATCTTCCAGATCAAAGCGAAATGTAATATAAGAATATTTTCTTTGGTAAAATATTAACTTTGTGAAATAAGTCTGTTGGTGGGGGTGATGGCCCGTATTATTGCAGGTTGTCGATGTTTCAAATGATGCTAGTGCTGCACAATTTTGGAAATGGCTTATACGTAGAAAAGCATATGAACCGGTTCTGCAAACACCCGGGAGGGATAAACGATGATCGGGAGTAGATTAAATCGAGGGAAAAGGAGGAGGGAATATGGCTTTTAAAATCCGTAAGGCTGCTGTTCTGGGAGCGGGAACCATGGGAGCTTCCATCGCTGCGCACCTGGCAAACGTGGGGATTCCCAGCTACCTGTTGGACATCGTTCCCAGAGAAGTGACCGAAGAAGAAAAAGCTGCCGGATTGACCCTGGAAGATAAGAAAGTCCGGGATCGCCTGGCAGCCCAGTCCATTGAGCGCCTGAAGAAAATGCGCCCGGCCCCGTTTTACGACAGCAACGATGCTGCCCTGTTGACACCGGGCAACCTGGAGGATGACCTGGAAAAGGTGGCCGAGGTGGATTGGATTATTGAGGTTGTCGTGGAGAACCTGGAAATAAAGAAAAACTTGTTTAGCCGCATCGAAGAGTACTGGAAAGAAGGAACCATTGTCAGTACAAACACCTCGGGTATTTCGGTCAATAAGATGGTGGAAGACTGCTCTGACAATTTCCAAAAACATTTTATGGGGACCCACTTCTTTAACCCGCCCCGCTACATGAAATTGCTGGAAATCATTCCCGGTGAGCAGTCGGACCCGGAAATCCTTTCCTTTATGCAGCGGTTTTGCGAGGAAGAACTGGGCAAGGGGGTCGTCTTCGCCAAGGACACGCCGAATTTTATCGCCAACCGCATCGGGGTTTACGGCATGGTGGTGACCGCCCGCCTGATGGAGCAGGAAGGTCTTTCCGTGGAGGAAGTGGACGCCGTGACCGGGCCGGCCATGGGGCGCCCCAAGAGCGCATCTTTCCGCACCCTGGACATGGTCGGGCTGGATGTCTTCCTGCACGTGGCGCAAAACGTCCGGGATAACATTTCCGAGGCATGGGAAATCAAGGATTTTGAGATGCCTGCGTTTACCAAGACAATGGCTGATAAAGGCTGGCTGGGCGACAAGACAAAGGGCGGTTTTTACAAGGTGCAGAAAACAGCGGAAGGCAAGGATATCCTGGCGCTGGATTACACCACCATGGAGTACCGACCCCGGCAGAAAGCCAAGTTCGGCAGTATTGATGCCACCAGGAACGTCAAAGGCATAGGGAATAAGGTGAAAACGCTGGTGGAAGGTAAGGACAAGGGTGCTGCCTTTGCCTGGAAAGTACTCAAACCCGTGCTGGTGTACTCGGCGGTGAAGCTGGGTGAGATAGCCGATGATATCGTTTCCGTGGACCGGGCCATGCGCTGGGGCTTCAACTGGGACCTGGGTCCCTTCGAACTGTGGGATGCCCTGGGCGTGCAAGAGGTGGTCGACCGCATGCAGCAGGAAG
>SLPH01000209.1 GCA_007132095.1 Syntrophomonadaceae bacterium
ACAGCTATCGACAGCACCGGCGTTGATATCCTCTTTGGAATAGGCGGCGCTCCTGAAGGGGTAATTGCCGCTGTTGCCTTAAAGATTCTCGGCGGTGATATGCAGGCCCGCCTGGCTCCAAGGGACAGCAGAGATACTGAGCGTATTCAAAAAATGGGTCAGGAAGACCCGGACAAACTGCTCTTCCTGGAGGACCTTGCCAGGGGGGACGATCTCTTCTTTGCCGCTACCGGCATCACAGATGGCGACATGCTTAACGGAGTCCGTTACCGGGGGCAAACCGCAGAAACACATTCCCTGGTGATGCGCGGGGTTACCGGAACAATTCGCAATGTGTACGCCACCCATACACTCTCGCGGAAACCAAAGTTCGTTGCGCAGAATACCGAGAGTCGATGATGTGTAAGTGACTGAAGGTTAGCTTTCAGGGGCTGGTCCGGCTTGATCGGACCAGCCCCTGTTATATGCTCAGATAGTAATTCCGCAGTCCTAAACCAATTAGCTTATCTATTTACCCCTGTTTAATAAACTCACTATTTCTTCGGCTATTTGACGATCAACACGTTACTTTTTACCACCTGGAGCACAGCGCTGCTAACACTGCCAATAAACAGGTTTTTAACGCTGCTCATTCCGCGCCGCCCGATTACAACTATGTCATACTTACCGTCAGCTGCTTCGGTAGCGATAGCTCCCGCCGGGTGTCCAACTTTAAAAATTGTTTTCAGGGGGACTTGCTTCTCTTCAAATAGTTTCACCGCGTCGGCAAAAATGCTTTTGCGGTCTTCCTGTATACGTTTGTCAAGTTCCTGGAGCCGTTTCTCTTCATCAGAGCTAAAAGGATACTTGCTGTGCCAGTAATCAGGAAGGAACGGTGTGCTTTCATAGACATGAATGATTGCTGCTTCGTCAATGTTACAAAACCCGACCATTTCTGCGGCAAAGTGAACCGCTTTTTTACTGTGTTCAGAGCCGTCAGTGCAGATCAATATTTTCAATTTAATCGCCCCTTTCAATAATCAAATTCGCCGAATAGTCGGCTTTCCCTTCATGTTGAAATGAAATATAGCCCCTCGTGGTCTATCATGAAGCGCGCTCTCTTAATCCATGAAGGAAAAATCAAGGCAGGAATTGAATTATAGGTTATTGTCCCTGGAGCGTCAGACTGCTGAAAGGAGCTGCTCGGATGGAAATATCACTACCCGGACTAAGCCAGTTTAAAGAAGCGGCCGCAAGGATTTCGCCCCTCGTTCACCGCACGCCTCTTATCACCTGCACAAGTATAAACACTATTTGTAAAGCTGCTTTATTTTTTAAATGCGAAAACTTACAAAAAGTAGGCGCTTTTAAAGCCAGGGGCGCTGTAAATGCCGTCTTCAGCCTGCCCGAAGAAGTTGCCTGCATGGGGGTAGCCACCCATTCGTCTGGAAACCATGCGGCAGCCCTGGCTTACGCCGCGCGATGCAGAGGGATAAAAGCTTATGTGGTTATGCCTGAAAATGCGCCAGCCGTTAAGAAAACCGCAGTTGCCTCATACGGAGCTGAAATAGTTTTTTGCGAACCTACCCTAAAAGCGCGCGAAGAGACCATTGATAAGATTGTCCGTCAAACAGGCTCCACCTTTATCCATCCCTACAATGATTACAGGGTTATTGCCGGGCAGGGAACGGCTGCGCTGGAGCTGCTAAACCAGGTAGAAAATCTTGACGCAATAATCGCCCCGGTTGGGGGCGGCGGCCTGCTCAGCGGAACTGCCCTGGCTGTCAGGTTGTCGGCTGGAGCGGACAGGGTTTACGGAGCCGAGCCTGCCGGTGCTGACGATGCCTATAGATCGTTAAAAGAAAACCGAATTGTTCCAATGGAAAATCCCAATACGATTGCAGACGGTTTGCGCACCTCCCTGGGAACGCTTACTTTCCCCATAATTAAGAAAAATGTTAATGCCATCATTACGGTAAGCGACGACTCAATCATAGAAGCGATGCGGCTAATCTGGGAAAGAGCCAAACTCGTCGTGGAACCTTCCGGAGCAGTGCCGCTGGCGGCCCTGCTCGAAAAAAGGAGCAGTATAGAAGGTGACCGGATTGGTCTTATCCTGTCAGGAGGAAATGTTGATTTAAAGCGGCTACCTTTCTAAGCTAGATGCAAACAGCTGTAAAGAAGGAGCATGCCGGAAGCGCTGCCATCATAAAAGCCGCCCCTGTTTTTTGCAAAGGGCGGCTTGATCATTTTTTCAACGCTATTGCTTAATTATTATTCAATGATCTCGATAATTCTTTTCTCGTTGAGCATTTCGGCGTATTCAGAATCCTTCTCCTGCATCCCGGCAGGAAATTCGTACTTAGCCATCCGCTCGATATATGGCTCGGGGTCAAAAGATTCCGGACCATGCACGCCTCGCTTTTTCCAAATACCCCTGGCGATCAGTTCCAGCATGATCACGGGGCCGACGGCAGTCTGGGCTACAACGGAGTTTGTGCCGTATTTGCGATAGCATTCCTGGTTATCAGTTACCTGGTACAGATAGACCGAACGCCGCAGGCCATCCTTGGTCCCTGTAACCCAGGTGCCGGCACAGCCTTTGCCGATCATTTTCTGAGCTAATTCCTGCGGATCCGGTACTACCTTAACTAGAAAATCTCGCGGCGTAATCTCGCTATCGCCAACTTTAACCTTTCTTTCGGCATCATCCATGCCGCACTGCTGCAGGTTTAAGAGCAGGGTTCGCATTTCGCGGGGAACCCCGAACTTGAAAGTAACCCTGTTGCAATCAATAACCCTGGGAACAAGCAAAACTTCCTCATGCTCAACATTGATTACCTCCACATCACCGATTCCGCCCGGGAAAGAGAATATCTCCGGCTCAGAAAAAGGCTCAGTACAGTACCAACCTCTATCTTTTTCCCAAATAACCGGCGGATTAAGGCATTCTTCTATGGTAGTCCAAATGGAAAACCCGAAAGCCACCCCTTCATGCCCGGGAATATCATAATTGTCGCCATCGCGAACATTTACCTCATCGATAGTATCAAATAGATGTTCGGCCGCATACCTGGCAAATACATCGGCCATGCCAGGCTCAACGCCGGAGCCGACTAGCGCCATTAATCCGGCTTTTTCCCATTCCTCGTGCCGGGCAAACTGGTAATCGCCTAGCTTAATATGAGTTAATTCGAACGGTTTTTCAGGGTGACGTTTAGAAAGCGTCATGGCGCAATCCATGTAGTCTACCCCGCATTCGAAACAGGTGTCAAAGATGTTTTCATTGAAGCTGGGCTCAACTGCATTTAAAACATAGTTAATGCTATGCTTATCGATTAATTTCCTGATGCTGCCCCCGTCCCTTGCATCTACCTGCTCAGCGATAAAACGGGGGTCTCCACAGCGGGCGGCAACCTCTTCGGCCCGGGAACGGTTGTAATCAGCCAGAATTACTTTTTCGGCCCATTCTCCTTCTTTTCCGGCTCTTTTGATAATCATAGCCACTGATTGACCTACTCCACCCGAGCCGATAATCAATAATCTCATAAATATCCCTCCGCGTTGTTTACCGTTTCCGGCCTAAATGTATAACTCTTCACACATTTTACCCTGATTCCCCTGGTTAGGCAACCTGAAAACAACCCTGCACGCAGGAGTTTAGACCAGCTTAATGGCATTATAGGGACAAGCTGAAACGCAACTGGCACAGCCCTTACAAAGATTATGCCCGGCAAACGGATAATCGAAGCGCTCTTCTTGCTGCAGCAGCCCAAGGGGACAGGATTGAACAGCAGGACAGATGCCGCTATTGCATCGGTCGGGGAGGCATTTCTGGTAAATGAGTTTAATCACCGCGTTTGACAATAGACTTTTCCTCCCCGGGTGCCGCATGAAGCCTTGCCTTAATATCGCTATATTATGTTATTGTGCATATTTAGTCAAGCCATTCAGCCTGCCTCTGGACAATAGTAACCCCCTTTTATTAATTAATCTCCGGCCGCCCCTGTTCTTGTATTATGGCTTAATATATACTAAAACGTGATTCACCTCTTTCTTGAGCCATTTTCTGTTAGATGAAATCTTTGGCGACAAAGCAAATAGAGACCACCTAATCCTGCTATTCACAGCAAAAGGAGCGCCCAGTTAATGACTAATTACGATTTAATAAAAAAACGGACATCTGTACGAAATTATGATCGTCAGGAAATAGGCACATCGGTATTAGAAGAAATTAACAACTACTGCACCGCTCTGAACCGGGGGCCTTTTAATAATGAGGTCCGGATGAAGCTTCTTGACCTGGGCCAATTGGATCGGCAGGAGTTGAAAAATCTTGGCACTTACGGGATCATCAAAGGCGCTCGTTACTATATTCTGGCAGCAATTAGGGAAACTGATACGGCGCTCGAAGATTTGGGTTATTGCCTGGAAAATGTAATCATAAAAGCAACCTCGCTTGGACTGGGAACATGCTGGTTGGGGGGAACATTCAAACGCACCGCCTTTGCCTCTGCCATGCACCTGGATGAAGGTGAAATGCTCCCCGCAATAACCCCTATCGGTTACCCTTCCCGGGAAGAATCAGCTAAGGGCTCATTAATCCGGTTTGGCGCTCAATCACATAAGCGAAAACCATGGAAAGAGCTTTTCTTCTTAGAAAAGGCCGAAAGGCCGCTTGCAGAGTCGGAAGCCGGGCCATTCCGCAATGCCCTGGAAGCAGTACGCCTCGGTCCATCCGCTTCGAACCGTCAGCCATGGCGCCTGATCAGGGACGATAACGGCGCCTATCATTTTTTCCTGAAAGAAAACATTATCTACAACCGTATCCTGGGAAAATATAAGATGCAGTTTATCGACATAGGTATCGCTATGAGCCATTTTGAACTGGTTGCCCGGGAAGAAAAATTGCCGGGAGGCTGGAGCAGAAAACGCCCTGCTCAAACCCCGTCCGGCATGCATTACATAGCAACCTGGTTATAAAATAAACCCTTTTTATTAAATAGGCTCAAAACGAGCAGTAAAATGACGCATGATTTCTGCCTGGTAGACCATCTTCAAACCCCTGATCTTGTCTTTTCTGCCTGCTATAGCGCTTAAAGCCTGAGCCACAATATCCATATGACGATCGCTGTATACCCGCCTTGGTATAGCCAGGCGCAACAGCTCCTGGGGCGGGTAAACTTCATTGCCAGTCTCCGGGCAGCGATAACCAAAAGCACAGGTACCCAGTTCAATCGCCCTGATGCCGGCTTCAAGGTAGAGCTCTTTGACAAGAGCCTGACCTGGCAGTTCTGCCCTGGGCATATCAGGCAAAAACTTAGTAACATCAATGAAAATACCGTGGCCCCCCAGCGGTATTTGCAGAGGGACGCCCATCTTAATCAGCTTCTGGCCCAGGTAGTGAACCTGCCCAATCCTATCTTCCAGGTAGTCCTCTTCCGTTCCCTCATAAAGTCCCCTTGCAACCGCCTCCAAATCGCGTCCTGCCAACCCGCCATAAGTGCGGAAGCCTTCATAACAAATCTGAATCTGCACTGCCTTTTCATACCATTCTTCATTGTCTTTAAAGGCAAGAAAGCCGCCGATATTAACGAGAGCATCCTTTTTGGCGCTCATGGTACACCCATCTGCATAAGAAAACATTTCCCGGGCAATATGGCGAATCGATTTGCCGCTATAGGCAGGGTCGCGCTGTTTGATAAAATAACAGTTTTCAGCGAACCTGGCCGCATCTATAAACATAGGCACCTTATACTTTCTGGTTAACTCGTAGGCGCTTCTTATGTTATCCATTGAAACCGGCTGACCGCCATTGCTGTTGCAGGTAACCGTCATGATGAGCATGGGAATTTTTCCCATGCTGTTTTTCAGCAATTCCTCAAGCCTGCCAAGGTTAATATTCCCCTTAAAAGGGTGATCAAAGGCCGTATCAAGCCCTTCGTCAATAACCAGGTTTAACGGTGATGAACGGCGCATGCGGATATGCCCCTCCGTAGTGTCAAAGTGCATATTCCCCGGTACAGTCTGCCCTTCCTTTAGAAACATTGACATGAGGATGTTTTCAGCAGCGCGCCCCTGGTGTGTGGGAACGACGAAATTATAGCCGATAATATCTTTCACTGCCTGCTGAAGGTTGAAATAATTGGCGCACCCGGCATACGATTCATCGCCTATCATTAGCCCGGACCACTGGTTTGCGCTCATAGCAGATGTACCGCTGTCAGTAAGCAGATCGATGTATACATCTTCCGCCCGCAAGTTGAATATATTGTAGTGCGCCTCAGAGATTAATTTTTTCCTTTCATCAAAGCTTTTCTGCTTTATTCTTTCAACCATTTTGACTCGATAAGGTTCCGCATAAAGATGTCTCTCTCGCATAAACGCGCCTCCCTGATAATAGTAACCCGCACTCCATCACTTTTTAGAAGGGTTTTGAATCTGATATAAAGAATAACATAAGTTGCAACTACCGGAAACATAATTATGCTTATTCGAAATACAGCATTTTTCCCGGACCCTTAAAATGGCCCGAAAAAGGCCAAAGGAGAACCATGAAGAAATTATATCGCCTCTCTGACTGGCTTTACCGTCTGCTGGCCAATCCCTATGCCTTAATCACGTCAACAGCGATTTTTGCCCTTTTTTTGACCGTTGTCCTTCCGGTAATGGCAGGGCGCCTTGCCGCCATAACCGGGGCGGATATATCGCCCGATACATCTTTCATTTACAACTCAGAGGCGCTGTACCGGATGGCAGAAACATTCGGCCCTGAAGGCAGGGCTTATTATATTTTCTCTCGCTTCACTTTTGATATAGCCTGGCCAATCGCTTATCTCTTGTTTCTTACCACTGTCGTCTCATTTCTCTTCAACGAAAATATACGCTTTCACCGCTGGCGTTTTATTAACCTGATTCCGCTTGCCGGCGCAATATTTGATTTGCTGGAAAACAGCGCCGCTTCTCTTGTCATGTATCGTTATCCACTGCCAACACCTGTAGTTGCTGAGTTAACCCCAATATTCACCTTTCTCAAATGGATCCTGATTGGCTTAAGCTTTGCCCTGCTGCTTCTGGGCATATTTCTAAATCTGTCCAAAAACAAGAACACTTGAATTGTTTTTGCTAACATAATTATTTCCAGATATTTAGCCAGGGGGATCCCTTCACCCTGCATAAATCATAACAGTTTCCGGCGCTGCAATTAATATTTATGAATAACTTTTATTTCTCTCTACAATAAGATATGGGTGCCGCGTTTTGAATTATCTTATTGTTGACAATATAGGCTAAACCTTGTATGATTCAAGCACACCTGTAAAGGCAAAGTCGTTGAAAAACGATGACGCAAAGCTAAAGGGGCTAAGGCGCGACCAATCTGGGCGTTAGAGCCAGCCAGCTGCCAGTGTAGGGCTCAAAACCTGTTTGCCCAATCCTGCCAGCTACTGGATCAGGATTTTTTTAACAACTCCTCATGATCATCCAGGTCGCATCGCGAAACACGCCGACCTATAGGAGTCAAGGCCCTGACAGTAAACATGGCTGGACCCGGAGGGTAAAATGTCGCTAAAATACAGGCTTCTGCTGGCTGTAAGCGCTACTCTGCTGCTCTTCTTTATCGCTTTGGCCATATGTTCAATGGTGGCAGGAGAAAGAGTATTTGATTATAGCGCCCGGACGCATGCAGATCTACTAACCCAATCTTTTTTTTCTGAGTTAGAAGCCCGGGAATCAGCAGCCAGGTCGGCGGTTCAGACTGTAGCCATGGACCCCGAAGTCCTTCAGGCTTTCGCCGCCCGCGACAGGGGAACCCTTTTAGAACAGGCCCTGCCTGTTTATGAATCGCTTGGAAACGAAATATCCCAGTTATTTTTCCACCTTCCAGATCAAACAACTTTCCTTCGCCTTAATAATTCAGGTTCTGAACTAGATCCCCTTGACGGTTACCTCCTTGCGGTAGAAAAAGTTAATGAATCGAAGTCCCCTCTATCTACCATCGAAAAAATACAGGGCGCATTAGGTTATTATACAGTTATCCCATTATTTATTGACGGTTCTTACATCGGAACTGCCGGAATGGGCGGAAGCCTGGACATCGCTTTCCTTGAGAGCCTCAAAACAAGACTTGGTTCAGAATTCTGTCTCTATGAGATAGATGAAAATGGTCCCGCAATTATTGCCTCAACCGCCCTTCCGGTCACAGCCCCCTCTAACCATGAAATAGAATCATTACTCTCCGGCGAAATTGCTTTTAGGACTGCGGGTGACAAGAGTTCCGTCATGCTGTTGCTGCCGCTCCGGAATTTCAACGGAGATGTGATTGGATTAGTTCAAATCGATACAGACCACAGCATAGTCGCAGCTGAAATGGCATCCCTGAATAGAAACTTTTTCTTATATGCCCTGGGAGCCTTATTTTTAACATCCGGAATACTGCTCTATTCTCTGCGGCAAAACGTGTTAATTCCCCTGGGCAGAATTCAAGAGTTCTTGAATAAGGCCGAAAGATTGGAGCTGTCGGATAAACTGCCTGAATCGGGACATGATGAAATAAGCGACATAAATCGCCGCTTGAACAATACAGCCGCAGCAATTAACGAGGCTATGAGCAATTTAAGAAGCGCCCACCGGCAAACTCTAACCATCCTTGATAGTATAAACGCCCTGGTTTATGTTTCAAATTACGAAACCTATGAAATTTTATACTTGAACAATTACGGGCGAAATATATTTGGCGGCGCTGAAGGACAGCCCTGTTTTCAGGTCCTGCAGCAAGGGCAGGCAGGGCCGTGCAGTTTTTGCAAAACAGATTGTCCGGAAGATATCGTCGCTGATGATGAAATGTATAAATGCTGGGAAATGAAAAGTTCTTTTAATAACAGGCACTACGAATGCCACAGCACCGCAATTAAGTGGCTTGGAGGAGATAACGTCAGGCTGGTTATCGCAACAGATATCACGGAACGTAAAATTGCCGAAGAGTTAATATTCCAAAGCCGCGAGTGGTATCGCACCATTGCCGAAGATATCCCCGCCCTGGTAACCCGTTATAATCCGGATTTCCGCTTCACTTACATTAACAATGCTTACAGCCGTTTTGTTCAACTGCCCGGTTCCGAAATAATCGGCAGGCCGATTTTTAACTTCATCCCGGCAGAGCACCATCAGGCTTTGAAGGATAATCTCGCCAAACTTACTCCGGATAACCCTGTCTGTATAATCGAAAATACCAAGATCGACTATCAGAAAAGAACCAGGTGGATGCGCTGGATTCACAGGGCAATTTATATCCCGGGCGGCGGATTGAAAGAGTACCTTGCCATTGGCGAAGATGTAACCAGCCAAAAGATAAACCAGGCCCGCCTTGAATACATGAGTATGCACGATGCCCTGACAGGGGTATTCAACAAAGCTTATTATGACAATGAAATAAAGCGCCTTGAAGGCGCCCGCGAATATCCTGTAGCAATTATCTGCTCCGACCTCGATGGGTTGAAGAGTATAAACGACTGCTATGGTCACCGGGCCGGCGACAACATGCTCAAGGAATGTGCCTCGATCCTGAAATCTTCGATCAGGCACGGTGATATTCTGGCCCGCTTTGGCGGAGACGAATTTGTGATCATTATGCCTCGCACCGACATGGAGGCCGGCGAAGCAGTGATTAGGCGTATAATTGAGACCATTGACGAGTACAATCGCTGCGGCAACGAGATCCATTTAGGTTTATCGATAGGATTAGCAGTCAGTGAAAGTCCTGAGCAAAGCCTGGAAGGCACTTTTGAGCAGGCTGACAGGGTGATGTATAAAAATAAACAGGATGGCGCCCTGAACAGGAATCGGCCGGGTGAAACAGAATAGTAAAGGTAAAATGGCCTGATGATGGAGGGACAATAGCTGATGAACTTTAATCAACGCGACCGCGCATCTGTCCTGATTGAACTTGCAGAAGTAGCAAACGGCGAGAGAGAGGCAGACCTGCTGATTAAAGGCAGCCGCCTCTTTGATGTTTTCAGCGGGAACTTTTTCCCGGCCGACCTGGCGATATATAGGGGATATATTGCCTTTGTCGGGACCGCCGCCCAAAATAGCCGCGAAACGCTTGAGCTGAATGGCTGTTATGGCGCGCCGGGCTTAATCGATGCCCATTTACACGTGGAGAGCACCCTGCTAATGCCCCCGGAACTGGCCCGGGCTGTGGTAAAACATGGAACTACAGCCATTGTCCACGATCCTCACGAGATTGCAAATGTTTTTGGTATCGAAGGCGTTCAGATCATGCTTGATAATGCGGGCGATTTGCCCTGCGATTTCTTTGCCACTGCGCCTTCCTGCGTTCCGGCAACGACAATGGAAACTGCGGGTGGCGAAATCAGCCTGGACGACATATCTTCCCTGCTTGCCGATGACAGGGTAGCCGGCCTGGGCGAAATGATGAACTACCCCGGCGTTATAAGCTCTGATCCCGATGTTTACGAAAAACTTGCTGCGGCTCACCGGTCCGGAAAAGTAATCGACGGACACGCTCCTGGATTAACAGGAACAGACCTCCAGGTTTACATCGGCACCGGAATAAGCACTGATCATGAAACCGTCACGGCAGAAGAGGCTTTAGAAAAGCTGGCCCTGGGCATGAAGATTATCATTCGGCACGGGTCGGCTACATCCAGCCTGGCAGAACTGCTTCCCCTGGTAAACCAAACCAATTGCGACCGCTTTATGCTTGGCAGCGATGATCGCGAGGCCGGTGATTTGCTCAAAAAGGGTCACCTGAATAACATTCTGAAGGAAGCGGTATTGCTCGGAGCAGATCCGGCTCTAATGCTTAAAATCGCCAGTTACAATGCCGCCCACCATTACGGTCTGCCGGACCGCGGCACAATAGCCCCGGGAAAGAAGGCTGACCTCGTTTTCTTTGAAGACCTGAAAGATTTTAGAGCAGCCCTAGTGATCAAGAGCGGCCGTGTAGTTGCCAGCAACGGCATAACCAGCGCTATAGTTAAAAGCTGCCAGGTGCCTGATTGGGCCATGAATTCGGTCAAGCTCCCCCGGGCAATTGATCAGTCCGCTTTTAAGTTAGACAAACCCGCTGGAAAGATACCTGTAATTGGGGTAATCCCCGGGCAATTAATAACCGAAAAACTTTACATGGATGTAAAATCAGATGAAGCAGGCCAGGTTCAGGTTGACCCGGGAAGCGGGATTAATAAGATTTCTGTTATTGAACGGCATGGCAAGCGGGGCTTGATAGCAGTTGGTCTGATCAAGGGTTTAGGCCTTCTTCGCGGTGCCCTGGCCTCAAGTGTTGCCCACGATTCCCATAACGTTATTGTCGCCGGAGCATCGGAATATTCCATGGCGGAAGCGGTTAATGAGCTGGCCCGGTTAGGTGGCGGATTTGTCGTTGCAGGCTCAGAAGGAGAGATTCTGGCAGCTCTGCCCCTGCCTGTTGCGGGCCTGATGTCCCCCGAACCTGCAAGTGTCGTTGCAGATAAGATGGAGCATGTTCTGCGAGAAGCCCGTAACCTGGGAACCGATTTGCCTCAACCATTTTTAACCCTGGCTTTTATGGCTCTTCCCGTCATACCATCGCTGAAGATTACCGACAAAGGGCTGTTTGATGTAGACAGCTTTAGTTTTATTTAACCCAAACCGGTTCAGCTGTGCTACTATGTACTTGCAGTTATCTCATGCCTGAGGAGGCCGAAGATGGCGGGAAAATACACGCTGCCAAACCTGTTGTCGGCATCACGGATTATTTTGCTACCCCTGCTGTTTCTGTTACTTTATTTCAGCAGTGAGTACGTTTTTTTAGCCGCCTACATTATTGTGGGGTCTACAGACTTATTTGACGGAATTCTGGCCCGGAAACTTAACCAGGTTTCACATTTTGGTAAAGAGCTCGATTCTTTCGCCGACCTGCTTTTTTATCTTTCCTCCGCCTATTTTGTCTACTATCTCTTCCCGGAAGTTATCAGGGCAAACAGCATATACCTGATCATATTCTTTTCACTGCTCGGCTTCTCGTTCCTTCTATCTGCCATCCTTTTCCGCCGCCCGGTTATGATGCACACCTTTTTACTGCGCTTTAATGCTGTCATGGTCTGCCTGGTAGTTGTCACTTCATTCTTTTTTGACACCACCCTCTTTGTCAGGGCTGTCGCTGTTCTTTACATTATTGCTTTTATCGAAGAGCTATTGATTTTCCTTTTATACGGCAATGTCAACCCGGATACAATATCGATTTTCCATTTGCTCCGGGATAAAAAACAGGGCAAAAAAAGCAGAGCTTAAAAGTGGTTGCCGCCACTAAAATGGACCGTAGTTTATTGATACCGCCAGGGCAATAAATACTGCCGTTATCACTAATACCAGGCCCTGAAGACCAACTACCCAGCGGAACCATTTTACATAGCTTACCCCGGCAAGGCCCAGGGCAATAAGCAGCACAGCGTTGGTTGGATATAATACGTTACTAAAACCATCCCCAAAGGCAAACGCCAGGACAGCTGTCTGACGGGTAACACCAACCAGGTCAACCAGCGGGGCAATTATCGGAATGACCAGAAAAGCCTTTGCTGAAGCCGATCCTATAAAAAAGTTCAGGAAGAGGACAAGCAGATAGACAAGCAGGGCTGCCGCAAAGGGGGATGCATCTCCGATGGTGTTAACTGCATAATGCAAAATGGTATCCATCACCCCGGCCTGGGTCATGATATGCTTGACGCTTACTGCCATCAGGATCAGGACTACGGCGGGGGCGATACCGGCCACACTGGTGCCAAAAATTGAAACGGCCTGACCCGGTTTCAGGCCGCTCAAAAGAGCCGAGCCAATCCCGCCGATAAAAAAAAGCAGGCCGATCAACGGGAGGGTGACCGCAGAAAGCGCTTCAAAATAAGCTGCGCAGAAACTGATTGCAGCCATGGCAGCAAGGGAACAGATAAACCAGTTCACAGCTCCCCTTAAACCTGGGTCAGCCTGGGCGCTTAGCCTATCCTTGCTCAAGCTAAAGCGCGAACGCATCCCGGCATCGTCTCCATATAAAGGGGACAGCTCCGGGTTGGATTCAATTCTTCGCGCATAGCGGGTTAAAAATATGGTTAATACTGCGTAAGTGATAATAAAAACCAGCGCTCTTAAGCCTAAGCCGGAGAAGACC
>SLPH01000200.1 GCA_007132095.1 Syntrophomonadaceae bacterium
AAAGGCACCTACGTTTTAGTTGATGAAAAGAAAGAAAAGATGATGACGATCACCCTCTGGGAGACAAAAGGAAAAGCAGAAGCTTCTCTGCCCAGGGCAAAGGAAATTTTCAAGGAAATTGAAAAAATTACAGGATGGCCTGTCGAAACTGAGCACTACGAAGTTGCTCATCATCAATAACAATGGTTATGCTGAACCTAACATAATGGGGTTAGTGGAAGCAAATCTTTCTTCCATTAACCCCCTTATGCTGCAGCTATTTTTTAATAGAAATGCGCGCCCATCAAAAAACGCTATTTCTCCGCATATTCCTGGCGCTAAAAAGCCATATGTTTAAAAATAATTATTTGATTGACTTTGTATTGGCGGGAGTAGATGGGAATCGAACCCACCACAGGGGGCTGCCCTGCCACTGGTTTTGAAGACCAGGAGCGCCACCAGGCCGCTAACTACTCCCACGACATTGTTATTATACATTGTTTCCCCGAAATGAGAAAGCAGGAACAGGGCTATTGTCAATAAAGAAAAGGTCGCCCTGCCTGCAAAACCTTTTCCTGATCCACCATATCCGGAATACATTATGGCTGAAATATCAAACCTCATAAAAGAGAGATTGATCAGAAAACCGTTCTCTGCTGCGCGACAGGTCTTGCAGGCTAAACGATAGACATGAATATTTTAACCAGCTGGGGATCAAACTGGGTTCCGGAGGAACGCGCAATTTCTTCCAGGGCTTCTTCCCGGCTTAAAGCTGCGCGATATGGGCGATCGTTGGTCATTGCATCGAAAGCATCTACAATAGAAAGAATCCGGCATTCTACCGGAATTTCTTCACCTTTTAAGCCAAGCGGATACCCGGTGCCGTCCCATCTTTCATGATGCCGCAGGATTAGCTCGGCAACAGGTTCCAACTCCGGAGATGCCAGGGCAATGCGATAACCTTTTTCGGGATGGAGCCGCATAATTTTCCACTCTTTTTCCGTAAGGCTGCTTTCCTTGAAGAGAATGTGGTCCGGTATTCCCACTTTTCCCAGGTCATGAACTCTGGCTACCAAGGCCAGAGAAGCAAGCTTGTGCCGATCAAGGCCAATTATTCCACCCATTTCCAGGCATAGGTTTTCCAGCCTCTCGGCGTGGCCGCCAGAAATATAATCACGTTCAGTGAGGGCGGCGAGGAGCGAATTTACAACCTTGCTGCGAACACTTTCAGACCGGTTTTGCTTGTCCAGGTTCATCATCGCGTTAGCTTCTTTGAAGACATCTTCAAGGGGAGTATCGGGCCCGGTTGCCAGCGCATAACCGAGTGATATATTCAAAGGAAGATGCTCGTTATCTTCGTTGTATGCTGCTACCTCAGACCTGATTAAATCAGCCAACTCCGAACCGCTTAAATCCCCTGAACGAGGCAATACGGCCACAAACTCATCCCCCCCGATGCGGGCAAGCAGATCTCCCTTACGGAGAGGTTTGCCGAGCAGTTTCGCACAGGTCTTGATAGCAGCGTCTCCCTCTTTTGGCCCAAGAGAATCGTTGATTAGCTTCAGGCCGTCAAGATCGGCTGACAGTATTAAAACAGGGTAATCGCGGCCGCCATTTAATCTTTCCAGCTCGTTTTCAAAATAAACCCTGTTATAAAGACCGGTCATTTGATCGTGCAGAGACATATATTCAAGCTGCCCGCGGTAGCGATTATGCTGTTCGCGCACAGCAGCATCACGCAATTCACGTTGAACCGCCGGAACAAGGCGCGATAAATTATCTTTCATGATATAATCGTGGGCTCCCGCTTTCATCGCTTCCACAGCAATCTCTTCACCAATTGTTCCTGAAACAATAATGAAGGGCAGATCGCGGCCACTCTCCTTGAGAACCTCCAAAGCTTCGGGGGCGCTGAACCTGGGCATGGCATGGTCTGAGATTACTATTTGCCAGGTTTGATCTAAGAGCGCTTCCTCAAGGGCGTCCCTGGTTTCAACCCTGGTATAAATCACTTCAATACCGCCTTTTTTCAACGCACGGAGCAGTAGCAGTAAATCGTCTTCTGAATCTTCTACGATGATCGCTTTAATCAGGGCCACTGTTTTAGCCTCCCTCGACGCTAATTCATATGGTTCGGCCAACACCATGTTAATATTTTAAAACATTTTCAGCTTGCTTTGTCATTATGATCTGCCCCTGCCTGCGCTTACAATTGGAAGATTACCAGGCGGCCGCTGATGTCCAGCTTTACAAAACCGAACTCAGCTCTGATCCATTCAAGGCTCTTATGGTGGTAAAAGAACACATGGGTAGGATCATTTTTATAATACCAGTCAGCGAATTTCTCTTCGTCAGACATCAACTCGGTCATGCAAAAAATGGCGCCACCGGGCAACAGCAAGGAACGCAGCATCGCAAATTCTCCAAAGGGGCTGCGAAAGTGCTCTATAACCTCGCTGGCAATGATATACTCATATTTTCGAGAAAGCGCCTCCAGGTCAGGCCAGTAGAAGGGGTCGTAAAGGTTAATCCGGTAACCCTGCCGCTCAAGCAGGTGTGCCGCCACCGGTCCGGATCCGGCCCCGTAATCAAGGCCTGCCGCATGTGGCCTATAAGCGGAAACAACCGCATCGACCAGGGGGCGAACGAATTCCTGGTAACCGGGATCATTGACATCGTTATTGTGCTGATCGTAACGCTCTTTCTCTTCGAGAAGCGTCAGGTGATCTTTCGGATCCATCATTACGGCCAGGCAGCGATCGCAGCTGTAATAATCTTTATCTCTGCAGCTGGCGAGAAAGGTGGTATAAGCTCCGCATAGAGAACAGTTCAGGTCTATAACTGGACAACCTCCGCAGATAAAGTTTTAAAGAGCTTACCTTCCGGGATATAATAACCGCCTTTAAAACTATAGAGCATTCAAAAACCCTGAATTCGCAAGTTATTTTCTGGCTGCCGCTCCATTTTATCAGCTTGAGCCCGCTCGACAATAATTACAGCCAGAACATTGCCGTTGATATAAGGGCCATGGAGCTTGAACAGCAAATGTCAGCCCGATTACCTGCTTAATTTTAACACAGACCGGTCTGCCGGGACAATCCCTGGTAATTATTCCCCTTGCCAATACACAACCAAAATGTCGCTTTGGGGGGTGACAATATCACTGAGTAAACACATTGGAATTTATTTCCTCTTGACTGCGGGATAGGTATTGTTATAAAATGCACATGATCTTAATTTAATAGTAATTACCTTCGATCCATTGTTTCTACGGCTGAAAAAGCTATGAAAGATGGACGATAGGGTGCGGCTGGAAACGGCCGGGCCTCCCGTTGCGGAAAGAAGGTTCGATAAGCGTTTTATTATCGCATTTTCCAACGGGAAACTGCGATTTTTTTATGCCCAGAGAAAGGAGGATTAGCAAATGCAACTATCGGCAAGAAACCAGCTGAAAGGGGTAATAGTTGATATCAAGGAAG
>SLPH01000206.1 GCA_007132095.1 Syntrophomonadaceae bacterium
CCGTCCTTTTTCATCAACTGCGATCAACCGGTCGGCATCACCATCGAAAGCCAGGCCGAGCACGGCGCCCTGTTTCAAGACCTCAGCCTGCAGGTCTGCGGTATCTGTAGCCCCGCACTTGACATTGATCAAGCTGCCGTCGGGCATATCATGCAAGCTGTGAACTTTTGCGCCCAGGCTTTTTAGCAGCTCACCGGCGACAGTACAGGCCGCACCATGCGCACAGTCGATCACCAGCTTTAGACCTTTTAAAGAAGCCGAGCTGCCTGATAGGTGGGCGATATAATCACTTAAGGCTTTACTGTCATAAAACGCCCTTCCCAGCTGGTCACCTTCGGGGCGGGGAATTTCATCTCCGGAACCAAAGAACATATTCTCAATTTCTTCTTCCAGGGCATCTGGAAGCTTATAACCGCTGCCATTAAAGATTTTTAAACCGTTATCCTCTATTGGGTTGTGTGATGCAGAAATAACAATACCCGCCGAAGCTTGCATATGGCGGGCCAGGTAAGCAACAGTGGGAGTAGACACCACCCCAAGCAGCCTTACTTCGGCCCCGGCTGAAGCCAGACCGGCCATTAGAGAACCTTCAAGCATCATGCCGGATAGTCGGGTGTCTCTTCCGATTAAAAAGGTTGGCTTCGTTGAATTCCTGCCGAGAAGCCATGCTGTAATACGTCCAATCTTAAAAGCCATTTCAGGGGTTAAATCCCGGTTGGCAACGCCCCTGATTCCGTCAGTTCCAAATAATCTACCCAAAAGCAAACCCCCTGTTGTGGTAGTTGTAAGCATAGCGTTATAGCATTAACGGCTCATTACTCTTCCTGATCATTATCATCCAGAGGTTCTTCTATTCTTTCAAAAACTAATCGTATAACCAGAAGATTTGGTTCAATTGCCACTCCCCCAAGGATTACGCCTTCTTCGGTGATAGCATAAGGTTGTTCTTCCACCCTCTCAATTGATCGCATGCCGGTTATATTCAGACTCAATACAAGACGGTCAATGTTCTCAAAAACTGATTCAGGGGCTCCGACTATCACTTCGGCAGGTTCAATAGTATACTCTTTTAAGACCCAGCCTGTCAACGGCTCGCCTGTTATTTCCACTTCCACTTCAAACTCTTCAGAGTAATAAGCTTCAATCACAACCCTGGCCTGTTCAGGTTCAACAGAGATAAGATTTAGCCCCCGGGGAGGCTGGCTTTCAACACGTACCAGGTGACTGCCCGGTTCCTTGCCGCTTAAGTCTATGAACGCATCTATTTCCTGGATCGTCAAATCTTCGAACGCATCTGGAAGCCCTTCCAGGGTAATATTTACCGAGCCGGTCATTTCGGTAACCACGTAATCCCGGTAAAGGTTTTCCACCCGCAGAGGCACATCCTGCCAGGCTTTAATAGCAGGGGTAGTTCTGGTTATTCTATCCCCGGTAACAAAAAGCCATAAGACAAGGGACAAAACAATGGCGAGAATTAGCGCAAAATGGTTTCCGCGAAAAACTTTATCCATGGTTACTTGTTGTTCCTCCGTGGCCAAAAGCTGAAGCCTTCCGGCTTTGCCGGTGCAAAAAGGTCTTCAAGCATAGCTCGTAATTTCTTTTCATCCAGGTAACGGGTTAAAACCCCGTTGTGAGCCAGTGATACGACACCTGTTTCCTCCGACACTATGATCACAACGGCATCAGAATGTTCCGTAATGCCAATTGCGGCCCGGTGCCTGGTGCCCAGTTCTTTACCCAGGTTAGGATCTTCGGTCAGTGGTAGATAGCATCCGGCGGCAACAATCTGGTTGCCCTGGATGATCACCGCCCCGTCGTGAAGAGGGCTGCGCGGGAAAAATATGTTAACCAGAAGCTCTGCTGAAGCAACGCCTTCGATCGGTATTCCCGTTTCAACCCAGTCCTTAAGTCCCGTTGAACGTTCAATAACAATCAGAGCCCCGAAGCGCTTCTTCACTAATACGGGTACAGCTTTGACCAGTTCATCCAGCATGTTTTCAAATTCCTGGGGAGTCCAACTCCAGTAGGTGGATCTGAAGATTTTCCCGCGGCCAAGGTGTTCCAGGGCCCGCCTGAGTTCAGGTTGGAAAACGATCGGAATTGCGATTAAACCGACAGTCATCGTTTGGCGCAAGGTCCAGTGCAAAGCGTCGAGTCCTGCCTGATCGCTGATAACCATGGCTAGCAAAAGCACTATTAAGCCTTTTACCAGCTGCTCGGCGCGAGTGCCGCGGATGATGAGAATCAGGCGGTAAAATAGGTATGTCATGATCAAGATGTCAATTATGTCGCGCCAATCGAGCCATTCTACATTTAGCTGCATAATTGCCGCAACGATGCGCTCCCATATAGCCACTTTTACTGGACCTCTTGTATAATTATTTGGGCGGGTAAAATTATGTCACCCGAGCTTTTTATATTTATTCGTTAAAACAGTCCTGCATACCTTCAACTACATAAAAAAAGATAGGCTTGATTGCAAAAAACAGGTTTGCAGCTATAGGCATTGGCAGTACACTTAATTAGCGGCCGCGCCTGAAAAAGTTGCTTTTTAAATGCCGGTAAAACAGCGCTTTGAAAAAGGCGGCTTTTTTAAGTTACAACCTTGATCTGATAGGAACAGTTCCGGCACCTGTCACCTTCTAATCCGGCAGAGCTAATCCGGTATCCATTTCTGGCAACCAAAAGATTTCCGCATTTAGGACAAACCGTATCAGAACAACCGGGCAGGTCCACGTTACCCAGGTATACATAATGCAGATATTTCAAAGCTGTTTCTTTGGCCTGCCTTAAAACATGCGGTGGAGTGGGCGGTATCTCCATCTCGTACTGGGGAAAATAGCGTGAAAAATGTAATGGTATTTCCGGATCAAGCCCACCAAGCCACCTGCAGAGATTTTCTATTTCGACCGGGTTGTCGTTCAAGGTTGGGATCAATAAAGTTGTCACTTCAACATGACAGAATTCCATTGCCATTTCTACGGTATTCAAGACCGGCTTCAGGGTTCCGCAGCAGTAACGGCGGTAAAACCCGTCATTATAGGCTTTAACATCTATATTCATGGCATCAATATAAGGCAGGATGCTTTTTAACGGCTTTTCGTTGATATAGCCGTTGGTCACAAGAATATTCTTATACCCATGATTGCTCAATAGGGAAGCAGTGTCAAAGACGAATTCGAACCAAACGGTGGGTTCGTTATATGTATATGCAACAGCGGGGATTCTGTCAGGCCCTCCCTTCTGCTGCAGCATATCGAGGATATCGTCGGGGCTGACCACCGTTGCCGGTCGATAAATGTCACCCCTGGCCAGTGTCCAGTTCTGGCAAAAGGAACAGCTCAAATTGCATCCGTAAGTGCCCAGTGATAAAACAGAACTTCCGGGGTAAAAATGATACAGCGGTTTCTTTTCGACAGGGTCCCAATTAAGAGCTGCGCACAAACCGTATCCCG
>SLPH01000069.1 GCA_007132095.1 Syntrophomonadaceae bacterium
AGCGTGCTTCAGCTGTTGACCCTTTTTGTCCTGCTGGTGTAGAATGAAAAAAGAGGAGCCGTTTCAGGCGGCCCCGGAGCGCATAAGGAGGAAATTAATATGGCAGGTTTGGTGAAGGAAATTAACGAAGCTCAATTCGATGGCGAAGTAATGAAATCTGAACTCCCCGTGCTGGTGGATTTCTGGGCGCCCTGGTGCGGCCCCTGCAAGATGCTCGGACCGGTGCTTGAAGATGTAGCTGCCACCAATGACGGTCGCTTAAAAGTGGTAAAGGTCAACGTGGATGAAAACCCCGATTTAGCCCAGAAATATAATGTCATGGGCATCCCGGCCATGTTCCTGATCAAGGGCGGGGAAGTAATCGAAAGCTTTACCGGCGCCATGTCTAAACAGGCTTTAAATGATAAGATCACACCCTATATTTAAGGCCTCCTTTCCTGTCGAAAGCTTTTAGCGTCATTTGCAAATACAGGAAGGAACCCGTCTCTTCTTTGGCGAATAATATTTAAAATATTCGGAAGGGACGTGGTGTTTGCCATGGAACGTCAGGTGATCGGCCAGGTAACCCATTACTACAGCAAGATCGGGGTCGCCATACTGCTGCTTGAAGGCACCCTGGATGTAGGGGACAGGATTGCAATCGTTGGCTCGACGACAGACATTGAACAGGAAGTTAAATCGATGCAGGTTGAGCATCAGAGTATCGACGAGGCAAAAGAGGGCGACCTGGTCGGCCTGAAAGTGAAAGACAAGGTCCGGGAAGGCGACACTGTATATCTTCTAAAATAATGCGCGCGGGTGATTGATTGGTTTCGCAGCATAGAGATAAAGAACATCATCCAGCCCTGATCGGAGCGGTCAGGGCTTTGCCGATCATCATGGGCTACCTCCCGATCGGTTTTGCTTTCGGCATCCTGGCCACCACCGCCGGGCTGAGCATTTACGGCGCCCTGGCCATGTCGATCTTCGTTTTTGCCGGCTCGGCCCAGTTGATATCAGTCGGCATGATCGCCGCCGGAGCGGGTATCGCCGCAATTACCGTGACCGTTTTTCTTGTTAACCTGCGCCACATGCTGATGAGCGCTTACCTGGCCCCCTACCTGGGCAGGCTAACGCCGCTGCAGCAGGCCCTGTTCAGCTACGAGATTACCGACGAGTCGTTTGCCGTTCACTCGGCTTTCTTTCGCGTTAACGGTACGCCCCCTGCACCTGAACTGTTTGCCCTCAACGCTTCGGCCCACCTGGCCTGGGTGGCCGGTACGCTAATCGGAGCCTGGATCGGCGGACGCCTTACTTTTGACATAGATGCTTATGGCATCGATTACGCCCTGCCGGCCATGTTCATCGCCCTGCTGGTGATGCAGGTTGAGCACAGGCGCCACGTTGTCATCGCTGTTCTGGCGGCGGCAATTGGCCTGGCCCTTTACCTGATCGGCCTGACCCAGGCTTATATTATCCTGGCTACTGTAATTGCCGCTACTGTGGGAACCTTCTTTGCCCCGGAAGAAAAGAGAGGGGCGGACAGCGACCTTGCTCAATAAGCGGAGCAATCCTGTTCTGACAGGGGAATAGCTATAACCGGAAACAACTGCCGGCATCATTATTAAGCCGGCGAGAACTGACCGCAGCAAGATTCGAAAGAGGGTATATCTATTTTGGGAATGACTGAAGCTGCTATTCTGATAGCCCTGATGACCCTGGTTACATACCTGCCCCGGGTCCTTCCCGTGCTGCTCCTCTCCCGCCGGACCCTGCCGGCGCCGGTCGAACGCTGGCTCTCTTTCGTTCCCGTCGCCGTGCTCTCCGCCCTGCTCGCCCCGGCCCTTTTTGCCCCCTCGGGCGCGCTCGACCTCTCTTTCGATTCCAACCCCGTTTTCTGGGTCTCCATTCCCGTCTTCCTGATTGCGATCAAAACAAAAAACCTTTTTATAACCGTTATCGCCGGCATGGTCATGATCGCCCTCTACCGCCTGCTGCTGCTGTAGGCGACGACCCCTCCCCGTATGACGCACCCCCCCCGAATTTTTCGAAGCCCTGCTCGACTATATCGTGGAGGCGCAAATTCCGGTGATGACCCTTGATCAGCTTCTGGGTATTAAAACTTAAATATTCCTTTAATTATCGAACCGGCTTTATAAAACTGCTGTTCTGGCACCTAATGATTAGCCTTCCCAAAAGCTGGATGGGCCTGTGTTTTGAAACGACAGTAGTAGCAAAATATTTTAAATATTGGCACCGCCTGCAATTGACCGAGAATTGGGCAACATGGTATAATCTAAGAGTAAATCTTAATAAGATTTACAGTTTCAAGCTGCCCGGAACCCTACACAAAAAAAGGAGGATCTCGTATGGACAAAATTGCTCGAGTCAATATGACTGAGAGAAAGGTAACGGTTGAACCGTTACCGGAGAAGTACAAAGGTAAAGGAGGACGCTGGTTGTCTTCGCTCATGGTTAGCGATGAAGTGCCTGCCGGTTGTCACCCCCTGGGACCGAATAACAAATTGGTTTTTGCCCCGGGGATTTTAACCGGAACCCGCGCTCCCAACTCCGGCCGTATATCGGTCGGCGGTAAGTCTCCTCTTACCGGTGGTATAAAAGAAGCCAATGCCGGTACTCCTTTTTCCCAGCAGCTGGCCCGCATGGGCTATGCCGCACTTGTTGTGGAAGGCCTGGTTACCGATGACACCCGCTGGCTGCTGAAGCTCGACATAAATGGTGGCGAGCTTTTACCGGCCGAGGACCTTAAAGATAAAGGCGCTTACGAATCAGGCAATCTGATTTGGGAAAAATATGGCGAAAAAACCCCCTTTGTGGTCAACGGCCCGGCAGGCGAAGCCAAAATGGCTATGGCCGGCCTCGCTTTTAACGACCCCGAAGGCCGCGCTGCCCGCTACGCCGGCCGCGGTGGTCTCGGCGCGGTCATGGGCAGCAAGGGCCTTAAGGCGATTATACTTGATGACAAAGACGCTCCCGGCGTGAAACCGCATGATGAAGAGATGCTCAGGGCGGGCCAGAAAAAAGTGGCTGACGCTATCCTCTCGCATGATATTACCAAGAAAGGCGGCGGCCTGAACAGCTACGGCACTGCTGTGCTGGTGAATATTCTCAACGAAGCCGGCGGTTTCCCCACCAACAACTTCAGGTCCGGTGTTTTTGAAGGCGCTTCGAAGATCAGCGGCGAGGCCCTGGCCGAAGCGGCAGAGAAGAGGGGCGGCGCCGGAACGATGGGTCACCGCTGCCATCCCGGCTGTATCATCAACTGCTCTACCGTTTACGCCAAGGAAGACGGCAGCGAGCATGTTTCAAGCGTTGAATATGAATCGGTCTGGTCGCTTGGCGCCAACTGCGGCATCGACAACCTCGATCACGTTGCCGAGCTGATCTGGCTTTGTAACGATCTCGGCATTGACACCATCGAAGCAGGAGTTATGCTCGGTGTAGCCATGGAGGCCGGTTTGGCTGAATTTGGCGACGGGCCGAAAGCGATTGAGCTGCTTAAAGAGCTTTACAAGCGCACTCCCCTCGGCCATATTTTAGGGCAGGGAGCCCAGTTTACCGGTGAAGCTTACGGCGTCACCAGGATCCCCACCGTTAAGCGGCAGGGCATGCCTGCTTATGAACCGCGGGCGGTTAAGGGCATCGGTGTTACCTATATTACCTCGACCATGGGCGCCGATCACACCGCCGGCTACACCATCGCCCCCGAAATCCTTTCTGTCGGCGGCAGCTCAGAACCGCTCTCAACCAAGGATAAAATCGGGCTCTCCAAGGCTTTTCAGCAGACAACAGCCTTCATAGACGCTGCCGGTTACTGCCTCTTTATCGCCTTCCCCATTCTTGACATTCCTTCCGGTTTTGACGGAGTGGTGGAAACGGTGAACGGTATGCTCGGCACCAACTACACCGGCGACGATGTAACCAGGATCGGTGACGAGATCCTGCGCCTGGAAAGAGATTTTAATATCAGGGCCGGTATCGGTAAAGAAGCGGATCGTCCGCCCGAATTTATGCGCTATGAAAAGCTTCCTCCCCACAACGTTGTCTGGGATATCTCGGACGAAGAGCTGGACTCTTTCTGGGATAAATAATGGAAGTTACAGTAGTGCTGTTTGCCACCCTGATGCGCTACCATCCGCAGGGTGAGAAAAACAAGCCGATTACGATGGAGCTGCCCGAAGGCGCTACGATTAATGATCTTATCGAACGCCTCGGCATCGGTGAAAACGAAGCAAAGCAGGCGTTTATCCGCCACAAAAGCCGCCCCTTTGATTATAAGCTCGAAGAAGGCGACCGGGTAGCGATCTTTCCTCCCGTAGCGGGAGGGTAAGTAAGAAATAACCGGGGGCTTTAACCAGGCCCCCGGTTTTATTTTGCGGTGCGCCCGGCATGATTGCCGTGGAGTCACGCTGCCGGGGCATCGCTTCAGGCATCAATTAAATTCCGCTTAAATCTTAAGCATTACCCGGGTTCCCCTTAAGGGCACCTGACGATGCCCTGCGACCAGAGGCAGTCGGCGCAGGAAGGCGAGTTGCCCCAGCAATCCTCGCTGATCTTGGTGTTCCTTAATTTTTGGCATGCCCTGCCCGATATGTTATTATTATAGCTGTGCAGCAAGGTTGCCCCGGATTTGATTGGTCACGACACGGGTTGACTTTAACAGCAGCACAGGGCAAACAAGAAAAACTTGTACAAGGAGGCAGGCAATGCAGCTAACAGAGAAAATGTACTGGTACCCCTGGCAGGGCCGGGCTAACAACTGTAACAGCTACCTGTTCAGGGGCGAGAAAACCATATTGTTTGATCCCGGCCATATCAGGACCGATTTTGGCGAAGATTGTGTCGATATGCTTACCCGCGGCCTGGAAAAGGACAAGATTAAACCTGAAGAGATCGATTATGTACTCTGCACCCACGGTCATCCCGATCACGTCGAATCAGCCGGCCTGTGGCGCGAAAAATGCGGGGCAAAGTTTGGCATTCACAAAGGCGATCAATTTATGCTTGATGCCATTGCTCAGCACTACTCGACCCGTGGCGCAGAACTATCTTCACTGAAACCTGATTTTTACATCGAAGAAGGGGAGCTGAAATTAAACGGTAATGATCAGTCTTCCACGCTGATAATCTCCTATCACACACCGGGCCACTCGCCCGGATGCCTCTGTTTCTATCTCCCTGACTGCAAGGCCCTGGTTAGCGGAGATACAGTTTTTGAAGGCAGCATCGGCCGCGCCGACCTCCCCGGAGGAGACATGACTACCCTGGGCCAGAGCGTGGATAAGCTCTCCCGCCTCGAAGGGATCGAACTGCTCCTGCCCGGTCATATGGGCTATGTTTCGGGAGCCGCAAACGTAACGGACAACATCATGCAGATAAAGCGCTTCTTTTTCTAAATTCAAATGTGCCGCCCGCGGGGGCAGGATCCGGCCCCCGCAGCGGCGAAATATTGATCTAAATAAGAAGAGGAAGGGTTTATCTTTAAAATGAAAATTGCCATGTTAGCGCCAATTTCCTGGCGGACACCGCCCCGACATTATGGGCCCTGGGAATGGGTTGTCAGCATGCTCACCGAAGGCCTGGTGAGCCGTGGTGTAGATGTTACACTCTATGCTACCGCCGACTCCCTGACTGCGGCTAAACTAAAGGCCATTGCTCCGCGTCCCTGGTCAGAAGATCCGGAGCTGGATCCTAAAGTGTGGGAGTGCCTGCATATCGCTTCTCTTTTCGAGGAAGCGGATCAATACGACTTGATCCACAATAATTTCGATTTTCTGCCCCTCAGCTACTCCGGCCTGGTCAAAACGCCGGTGCTGACCACTATTCACGGGTTTTCATCACCCAAGATAATGCCTGTTTTCGAGCGCTACAACAAGAATACCCACTACGTGGCAATTAGCGAATCCGACCGCAGCCCGCTTCTCGATTACGAGGCCACTATTCACCACGGCATCCCCATCGATCTTTACCCTTACAGGGATACGCCCGACCGTTACCTGCTCTTTTTTGGCCGCATCCATCATGACAAGGGCGTCTATGAATCGATTCGGCTGGCCAAATCCCTTGATCTGCCCCTGGTCATTGCCGGAATCATCCAGGATCAAACCTATTTCGATCGCTACGTGGGGCCCCATATCGATGACGATCAGGTTCGCTATATCGGCCCGATTGGCCCGGACAGGAAAGGGGAGGTCCTCGGCGGAGCTATGGCCCTGCTCCACCTGATCAATTTTGACGAGCCATTCGGTCTAAGCGTGGCCGAATCGATGGCCTGCGGTACCCCGGTGATCGCTTTTAACCGCGGCTCCATGCCCGAGTTGATCAAAAATGAAAAAACCGGATTTCTCGTCGACGACCTTGATCAGGCCCGCCAGGCGATTCGATACCTTAAAGTAATCGACCGCCGCGCCTGCCGCCGCCATGTGGAAGAAAACTTTACCGTCGATCTAATGGTCGAGCGCTACCTGGAGGTATATCGCAAAATCATAAGCTGAAAAGAAAACGAGGTGGTTTCATGTATCCCGGAAAAATATTCAAGCCGGTCAGGGTATCATTTATATCAACCTATCCACCCCGGCAGTGCGGAATCGCCACATTCGCCTCGGACCTATTAAACAGCATGAAGTTGATCGACAGCAACGGTGAGCCTGCGCGCGATTACCACAATTTTGAAGTAGTTGCCCTGAACAACGCCAAAGAAAGCTATAATTACGGGCCGGAAGTAACTTTTCATATCCGCAGCCAGCATCGGAGCGACTACCAGCGCGCCGCCGATTTTATTAATCATTCCCCGGTGGACGCCGTTTCGGTCCAGCATGAATACGGTATTTTCGGCGGCGAAGACGGCAACTATATCACCTACCTGCTGAACAGTCTGAAAAAACCGGCTATCAGCACCCTGCACACAGTATTGGAAAAACCGTCTCCCGGACAGCTGCAGACCATGAAGAAGGTTTGCGAACTTTCCTCTTCTGTTGTTGTCATGGCCGAAGCTGCCAGGACGATCTTACAGAAAGTGTACGCCGTTCCCGATGAAAAAATTCTGCACATTCCCCACGGCGCCCCTGATGTGCCCTTCCTTGACCCTTCGTATTACAAGGATCAGTTCCAGGCTGAAAACCGTAAAATGCTGCTTACTTTTGGCCTGATTGGCCCCAGCAAGGGCCTTGAATACGTCATTGAAGCTATGGAAAAAGTGGTTGCCGTGCACCCTGATGCCCTCTACCTGGTTCTTGGTGCCACGCACCCGGAAATTAAACGCCGTCACGGTGAAGAATACCGCCACTCCCTGCAGAAAATGGTCCGCGACCGGGGCCTCGAAAAGAATGTTACCTTCTACAACCAGTATGTCTCCATAGATCGCCTGATCCAGTTCCTTGTCGCTACCGATGTTTACATTACCCCCTACTTAAGCCGCGAACAGATCACTTCGGGCACCCTGGCTTACGCCCTGGCCTGCGGCAAGGCCATTGTAAGCACCCCCTATATCTACGCCGAAGAGCTGCTGGCCGAAGAGCGAGGCTGCCTGGTGCCATTTAAAGACAGCGACGCTCTCGCGTCTGCCTTGATCGAACTGCTCAGCGACGAAAACCTGCGCAATCGTTTGCGCAAGAGCTCTTACCAGTATGGGCGCCAGATGATCTGGAATGAAGTGGCCAGGAATTACGCAAGCGCTTTTGAACAGGCCCGTTTCAGCTATGGCGAAATGTTTACCCAGAGTGTTCAAACCACCTCCGTTACCGAGCGGGCGATCCTCCCGGAAGTGAACATGACCCATGTAAACAGGCTTACCGACGATACAGGAATCCTGCAGCACGCCGTCTATTCTGTCCCCGATCGCAACCACGGCTACTGCACCGATGACAACGCCAGGGCATTAATTTCCGCCGTGATGAACTGGCGCCTTTTTAAAGACGAATCGATCCGGAAACGGCTGCTCTCTTACCTGGCTTTTCTTTACCACGCCTATAACCCGCGCCACGGGCGCGTTCGCAATTTTATGAGCTACGACCGTCGCTGGCTTGAAGATGTCGGGTCGGAAGACAGCCACGGCCGCACTCTCTGGGCCCTGGGCTACACTATTGCCCATCCGCCCGGCGACGATATCCTCGGCCTTGCCAACCGCCTCTTCAAAGACCTTGTTGCGGCGCCGCTCAAGTTTACTTCGCCCCGGGCCTGGGCATTCTCGGTCCTCGGAACACAATACTACCTGCGCCGTTACGGCGGCGACGCCAGGGTCAAGAAAATCATGAGCCAGCTGGCTGAAATGATCTACGTTCTGCACCAGAAGAACGCAGAACCGGATTGGCCCTGGTGCGAAAACATCCTCGCTTACGACAACGGCCGCTTTCCCCAGGCCCTGATCGTCTCGGGCAGTTATCTTGATCGCCAGGATATGCTTGAAGCCGGCCTTGAAAGCCTGCACTGGCTGCTTCAAGTCCAGACCAACCCGGAAAGCGGATGCCTCTCGCTGATCGGTAATGATGGCTGGTTTAAACGAGGCGAAGAAAGGGCCTACTTTGACCAGCAGCCGGTAGATGCCTGCGCCCTCGTTGACGCCTGTTACCAGGCCTATGTTCTCACAGGCGAAGAAAAATGGCTTCGCTCCATGGAATGGGTTTTCAACTGGTTCTTCGGCAGTAACGACATGCGCCAGCCGCTCTACGATTTTTCCAGCGGCGGCTGCTATGACGGAATCCAACCCGGCGGCATTAACCAGAACCAGGGGGCTGAGTCGACTGTTTCCCTGCTGCTGGCCCTGCAGCGGCTGCACCTGGTTGCCCACCAGGGGCTTTTCCAGCAGCAGTTTATTTCGGGCTAACCGGCTTTGGTCCAGATCAGTTCTGAAATATAATCATAGAAGTGGAGTGATCCTCTATGTATGCAGTAATCCTTGCCGGTGGCAGCGGCACCCGCCTCTGGCCGCTCAGCCGCGAAAAATATCCCAAGCAATACCTGCAGCTGCCCTTTACCGGTCCGGACAGCTCGCTGTTCGAGGCTACCCTGGAGCGGGTAACCCACTCAATTGCGCCCGAAAAGATCCTGATCGTTACCCACAGGGATCAGTCTTCTGAAATCAGGCGCCGCCTGGCCGATAAGAAGCTTGAAGGACCGCTCCTGATCGAAGAACCCCAGGCCCGCAACACCGCGCCTGCTATCGGCCTGGCCGCCTGGTACTTAAACAAAAAAGCCGGCCCGCAGAATGTCATGGCCGTGCTGCCTTCAGATCACCTCATTCCGGATCGAGAGGGATTTGCGGCGCTGCTGGAAAAAGGAGCCGGAGCTGCCGCTAATTACGGCCTCGTTACCTTCGGGATCCGCCCCACCGGGCCGGAAACCGGGTATGGCTACATTCTCTGCGGCGAAAAAATGGATCACTCCGCTTACCGGGTCGAAAAATTTGTTGAAAAACCTGATCTGCCGACAGCCAGGCAATACCTTGAAAATGACCGTTATCTCTGGAACAGCGGCATGTTTGCTTTTAGTGTTGAAAAGCTGGTTGATCAATACCGGCTTCTACTGCCTGAAATGGCAGCCCTGCTTGACCGGGTTGACTATGAAAGCTTCTCCAACCTGGAGAGTATTTACGGCAAGCTGGAGAAAATATCTGTTGATTATGCTATCCTGGAACGCTCCTCTGCGGTAACCGTTATTCCCACCGCCATCGGCTGGAGCGACGTAGGCAGCTGGGAATCCTGCTACCTGGCTTCTCCAAAAGACGACGAGGGCAATTCTAGCCAGGGCCGGGTTATTGTGGAAGGCTGCAGGAACAACCTGGTTATTAATGCTTCACCCTCGCGCCTGGTTGGCGCTGTGGGCATAAATGATCTCGTTGTGGTTGATACGCCGGATGCGCTTTTGGTCTGCCACCGCAGCAGCAGCCAGGATGTAAAAAAAATAGCGGAAAAACTGAAGGCGGAAAATGCTCCCGAAGCAGAAAAACACCTCACCATCTATCGCCCCTGGGGCAGCTTTACCACCCTCGAGCTGTCCGAAACCTACCAGGTCAAACGAATTGAGGTAAACCCCGGCGCCCGGCTCAGCCTGCAGAGTCATAACCGGCGCGCCGAACACTGGGTAGTTGTCGAAGGGGAAGCCCTGGTAACCGTCGACGAAGCCCTGATTACAGTGAAAAGCGGCGAAACCGTTTACGTCCCGCAGCAAGCCCGCCACCGGATGGAAAACAAGGGCGAGAAGAAGCTTGTCCTCATCGAAGTTCAAAACGGCGATTATCTCGGGGAAGACGACATCGTCCGTTACGAAGACGACTACGGCCGGGTTGAAAGCAGCGGCCCCGGCAAGAGTTCAGCGCTAAGCGAGCTCGAGCGCTGGCTGGCAAAGCCCGATCTTGACCCCCGGATGGGGGAAGCGATCGAGATCATTAAAAATGATCCGGTCCAGGTGGAAAACCACTTCGGGCGTAATCTTGTTTTTGGCACCGGCGGTATGCGCGGCATAACCGGGCCCGGCATCAACAGGATCAACCGCTACGTGGTCCGGCGCAATACCCAGGGATTGGCCGATTACCTGAACAGCAAGCCGCCCCTGAATGGAACCCGCAAGGTTGCTATTGCTTACGATACCCGGCATTATTCGGCCGAGTTTGCCCGGGAGGCCGCCCTGGTCCTGGCCGCCAACGGCATCAAAGCCCTGCTCTTTAATAACGTTAAGCCCACCCCGCTGCTCTCTTACGCCACCCGCAAGCTGGGCTGTGCGGCAGGTATTGTTATCACCGCCAGTCATAACCCGCCGCAGTATAACGGCTACAAGGTATACGGCCCCGACGGCGGACAGGCGGTCAGCCCCTTTATTGACGAGCTGATCGCTGCCATTGAGAGCATCGATATATTTGAGGATGTCAAAGCCATGACCCGCGAGGAGGCTATCCGTTCCGGCCTCTTCAAGCACGTAGATCCCGCTTTTGACCGGGTCTACCTTGACCGGGTCAGGTCTCTGTCGCTCAGCCGCCCGTCGCGGTGCATCAAGGTAGTCTTTACGCCCCTGCACGGCACCGGTTCTGCATTTATTCCCGGCATCCTGAGCGAGATGGGATGCGTTGATCTATACACCGTGGAAGAGCAGATGAAGCCGGATCCCAATTTCTCCACTGTAAAGGTGCCAAACCCGGAAGACCCGGCTGCTCTTAAAATGGCCCTCGAAAAGGCGGGAGAGGTAGGGGCCGATATCGTCATGGCCACTGATCCCGATGGCGATCGCGTCGGCACCGCCGTTCCCTCACCGGACGGAGGCTACCGGATCATCAGCGGTAACCAGATGGGAGCGCTGCTGTTGGAATATATCTGCAGCCGCTTACATGAAACCGGGGCTATGCCCGCCAGGCCGGTCATGATTACCACCGTCGTAACGGGCGACCTCGGACGAAGAGTGGCCGAATCGCACGGCCTGGAAGTGATCGAAACCCTGACCGGGTTCAAATTCATGGGCCAGAAAATCAAAGAGTTCGAAGAAGAGGGAGGCCCGGATTTTGTCTTTGGTTTTGAAGAAAGCGTCGGCTACCTGGTGGGCACTTTTGTCCGCGACAAGGATGCCGTGATCGCTTCCATGCTTATCGCCGAAATGACCGCCTACTATCTTGAACAGGGTAAAACCCTGCTCGACCTCCTTGAAGAGCTGCACCGGCGTCACGGTTACCACTCCGATGAACTCCTGACGATCGAGCTGTCTGATATTAACAAAGCCGATCGGCACGTCGCTGTCTACCGCGACCTGCCTTCTGAATTCGCGGGGCAGAAAGTAATAGAAAAACATGATTTCGACCGGCAGCAGGGCTGGAACTTTGAAAACGGCACTGGTTTTAAGATTGACCTGCCGCGCTCCCAGGTTTTACGCTACGTCCTTGCAGACCACTCCTGGTTTGCCGTCCGCCCATCGGGCACCGAGCCGAAAGTAAAATTCTACTTATCCGCTAACGGCCCGACCGCTGCCGAAGCAGACGAGAAACTGGCCCGCCTGAAAAAGGCGGTCCTGGAACAGCAATAACAGATCTTACCCGTTTGGAGTGAAGCCCTTGCAGGAACTGTTGACAAATTTATGGCAAATGCTCTCCTTCAGCCTGATTATTCCCGGTCGCGACCTGACAGATCTGCTCTTTTCGCTTTTTCTCGCTACAGCCACGGCGCTGATCATTTCGCAGATCTACAAGCACACCCACCGGGGCATGAACTTCGAGCTAACCTTTATGACCACCCTGGTTCTGCTTGCTCCCATCGTAGCCGTGGTGATGCTTTTTATCCGCGGCGATCTTGTCCTTTCGCTGGGCCTGATCGGTTCGCTGTCCATCATCAGGTTCAGAACCCCGATCAAGGACACCCGCGACATGGTCTTCCTTTTCTGGACTATCGCAGTCGGCCTCGGCTGCGGCACCTATAACTGGGCCGTGGTTATCGTATCGACCATATTTATAACTATTGTCATGTTCACGCTTTATTTCTTTCGATACGGCCGTTCCCGCAATACCGATTTCGTCCTTGTAGTTGCCGGGATCAGCGAGCGCCGGGGCGATGAGATGGAGGCGGTGGTTAAACGTTACAGCCCTGAAGCCCGGGTTCGCTCTCACGAGGAAGAAGATGACCTCTGGGAAGTGATCTACGAACTTCGCTTTCCGAAAGTAGAAGAAGGGACCGCTAAAAACCTGATCAGCGAGCTAAAAGCGCTGCAGGGAGTGCAGAAAGTATCCCTGCTTGCCCCCCAGCTCGCCCTGCCCGTCTAAATCCCTCTTTCGCAACACAGCGTGTTAAGTTGTTCGCGGCAACACAGTGTGTTAAGTTATCAAGTTATTGAGCTGTTTTGCCTTTAAGAAGTTGAACTGCGAGGTGTGAATGATCATGGGTTCCGTTACCCGCAATGAACTGTCAACAGAAAGTTGGCGCTTTGAGCTTAAATACCGCGTTAATGCTATCCAGTATCTAAAGCTCAGGAACGCAATCGTGCCCTATATGCGCCCCGATCTATATACCGCCCGGGCCCCGGGGAAACGCTACCTGGTCCGCAGCCTCTATTTTGACAGCCATGATTACCGCCACTACCACGAAAAA
>SLPH01000166.1 GCA_007132095.1 Syntrophomonadaceae bacterium
CTGGGGACCAGGGTGCGCCGGCTGCAGGTTGTAATTGCCGCTGAAAAACAGGCTCGCTATCTTCTGAGCGCTGGGAATAAAAAACGGCTGCGCCTGCAGCGATATGAGCTGTTTATTAACAGGTCGTAGCTCACTGGTTCTTATTAACATATTCTAGAATATCGGGGGGATGGGGTTGCCGACAATAATAAAATGAGATGATGCGGAACTGTATAAGATATTGGTCGCTGCCAAAGCCAGGATTAACCAAAAAGCAATTGTCCCGAATGGAAGATTGGAATGCCCTTTTTCTCCCCTGATCCCGGGATCGATAGAGATTATATCTGGCATTACTTCTATCAGGTTTCCATTCTATGTGTCAACCATACTCACGCTGATCAGCATTATTGCTATGATGCTTTTTAGGAATGTCAATTTTGGCCCATCATCAACTATGGGGCTGCCTTCATTAAATAATGAGAACATTGCTTATAGTTTTATAAGCACTTTGCCAAATAGTATTATACATAAGCAGAATAATTAAGGAATGTTGTAAAACAAAAAAGGTAAGGTGATAAAGAATGTTGGGATCGATTGTGACCATGCTTATAATGTTATGGCTTCTCGGATTGGTGGCGTTTTCCTTTACCCTTTCCAATGATTCATCAAATACAGATTGACAGGAGCAGGGTGATGCTGCAAGAGAGATGGGGCTGTTGACAGCCTTTACATGAAATGATTTATATGAAAGTTGCCGGTTATACATTTTGACTCGGAGGTGCTTGTTTTGGGAATCTTGACATGGATTATTGTCGGCGCTATCGCCGGATGGTTGGCCAGCATGATTGCCGGAGGCGGTTTAGGCCTGATTGGCAATATTATTCTTGGAATCGTCGGCGCTTTCGTTGGCGGTTGGCTGGCCGGAGAAATCTTTAACCTGCCTTATAATGTAACAGGATTCAACCTGACCTCTATCCTTGTTGCCACCGCCGGTGCAGTTTTAGTCCTGTTCGTTGTCAACCTGGTCAGACGCTAACTGCTTTTCCATAGAACAGCTTATTAAGGAGGTGTAATAAATGGCTAAAAAAATCACTAAAAACCTGGGGATGCTACTTCTGGCAATCTGGCTCATCCTGACCGGTCTACTGCAGTTTGTCAATATCGGCATTCCAGAAATAGGCTCTCTATTATTGCCTCTGCTTGCCATTGCAGCCGGGGTGTTATTGCTGCTAAATAAGTAACTTCCTGAATTTAGTAGTCTGCAATAAATAAATTTGAGCTATGGCCTGCAATTTGTAATCGCCGGCCATAGCTCTTTTAATTGGCTTCCCCTGTGTTCTGAGAAATGAAAAGTTGCCACTGGATTTAACTACAGATGAGGCCGGTGGCAACTTTTCTGTCCTTTTTATTCATTGCTGGAAGCTTTCCTTCTGCGCTTGAACAGGAACCAAATTAGAACGATGGCGAAAAGAAGTCCGAGAAATAAAACCCAAATATAAGCCTGGCTGAAACCGGTAATTCCTTCGGCTTCGGTTTCGGGTTCGTCCGCTTCAAGGATTAACTCCTCTTCTTCAAGTACTTCTTCTACGGCTTCATCAACAGCTTCCGGATCTTCTTCTTCGGTAGTTTCAGGGACTGGAGCAAGATCGCCAGGGGCCTCAGGCTCTTCGGAATCTGGAAGGGGCGCAAGATCACCTGGTGATTCAGGTTCTTCAGGTTCAGGAATAGGTGCGATATCATCTGGCGCTTCGGGTTCCTCGGGTTCAGGAATAGGCGCAATGTAAAGTGGCGTTTCAGGTGGTGGTGGCGGGGTTGGTGGAGGGGTCAGATCGCCAATGCTATGGTAAGAGGCAAATCCAATGCCCGGAACCAGCAGCAGGAACACTACCAGCAAAATGGTTACCGCTTCTCTTGTAATCTTGAGGGGGCTTTTCATTTTGAGAACCTCCCTTCAGGTCGACTTGCCTGTGTAAAGCATTTCATCCTGCAGGCACTGTTAATTCCTGCAGCATATATTATACCACAAAATGTAATAATATGGAACAATCTTACATCATGGCATTCCCGGAACTGTTTGGGATTATGGTTTGTCGATATCTTTGAGGTGATTATTTTGAAAACAACTGCTATAATTTTATTATTGATAGCTGGCGCATTACTCCTGGTTTCAGGCTGTTCCGCAGATACCCCGGATGGAGCCAACCTTAATGAATCTGAAGTTCTGCAAAAAGCGCTGGAGGTTCTGGACCCTGCCACAGAGGTCACTGCTGTAAAATCGATATGCTTTGACGATGAAACGGGCATATGGACGATAGAGCTGCAGGATGTTTTTCGAGGTGAAGGGCAAATTGTTGAAGTCAAGGATTAGGGGTTGGTAAGATGGGTGAAAAAGACATTTACAGGCATGATGTGATTGTCATCGGTGGGGGTCTGTCCGGGCTCAGGGCTGCTATAGAGGCGTGTGATTGTGGTGCGGATGTAGCCGTGGTGTCCAAAGTATACCCCCTGCGTTCTCACTCAGTTGCCGCCCAGGGGGGAATTAATGCAGCGCTGGGCAACTCCCCTGAAGCGAAAAATGATACATGGGAAAAGCATGCTTTCGATACCATCAGGGGATCGGTCTACCTGGCTGACCAGGATGCGGTGGAGGTGCTCTGCAGACAGGCGCCCGAAACAGTATTGGAACTTGAACACTGGGGGACCGTATTTTCACGGGACCATGAAGGCAAAATAGCTCAGAGGCCTTTTGGGGGAGCAGATGTGCCGAGAACCTGTTACGCTGCCGACAGGACCGGGCATAATCTTATGAACACCCTTTTTGAGCAGGCAAGTTATAGGGGCATTACGTTTCATAATGAGTATTTCGTGACATCGCTTGTTGTTGATGAAGAGATCTGCCGGGGTTGTATCGCTTTAAATCTTCGCTCCGGAAAAGTGCACGCTTTTAACTCCTCATCACTGATCCTGGCTACCGGCGGATACGGGATGATTTATGATCATTCTACCAATTCCCTGATCAACACCGGTGACGGCATGGCTCTGGCCATTAATGCCGGAGCGCAGCTGAAAGATATGGAGTTTGTCCAGTTTCATCCCACAACGCTTTACGGTTCAAATATCCTGATCAGTGAAGGAGCAAGGGGCGAAGGAGCATACCTGGTTAATTCGGAAGGTGACCGGTTCATGGCCAGGTACGCCCCGCAGTCAATGGAACTGGCGCCCAGGGATATAGTCGCGCGTTCGATAATGAAAGAAATTAAAGCAGGGCGCGGTTTTAAGGACGGATATGTCCACCTGGATCTCAGGCACCTGGGCGCTGATATAATTAAGGAGCGCTTGCCGGGCATCCGGCAAATAGCGATGGACTTTGCAGGCCTCGATCCCGTAGAAGTTCCCATACCGGTACAACCGGGCCAGCATTATTCCATGGGGGGCATTGATGTTAATATAGATGGCGAAACCGGTGTAAAGGGCCTCTATGCAGTGGGTGAGTGTGCCTGTATTTCCGTTCATGGCGCTAACCGGTTGGGGGGCAATTCACTTTTAGATACCCTGGTGTTCGGTAGAAGAACAGGTAGAAAGGCCTGCAGTGAAAGTAATGACGGACATGTTCCCATTTTAAAAGAAGTTATGACCCGTGAAATACAGCGGCTGCAAGATTTAATAAACAATAAAGGGGAAGGATTTGCCCCATTGATGAGTGAAATAAAAAAAACAATGTTCGATCGGTTTGGTATTTTCAGAGATGAAGCTGATATGAACGAAGGATTGCGCAGCTTAAATGATCTGGGGCAGAGGTATAAACAGGTCTCTGTAAAAGGTAGCGGAAAGGCTTTTAATCAATCTTTGATCAGGGTTCTGGAACTGGGTTATATGGTTGATACAGCAGAGGCGGTGGCTCTATCGGCTATCGAGAGAAAAGAAAGCAGGGGTTCCCATTTCAGAACAGATTTTCCGGATCGCAGCGATGATCTGTATCTTAAACATACAATCATTAGCACAGATGATAAGCTGCAGAGATCAATTGATTTTTCTCCTGTGAAGTTGGGGCTGTTTCCCGTGAAGGGAGATAATTATCAATGATCGTCCGAATTCAAAGGGGTAAAGGCGAAAGATTCGATGATTATGATATTGAAGTTAATGCTGGAATGACATTGTTGGAACTGCTCTTCCGGATCCAGGAAAATATTGACCAAACGCTGGCTTTTCGTTATTCCTGCCGCGGCGCTATTTGTGGAAGCTGTGCTATTTTGGCTAACAGAAGGCCGGTACTGGCCTGTAAGACAACTTTATCGAGGGTTACTAATCTGAAGATTGATGACCATGTTACTCTGCCCTCTAGTGCAAAGCTGCCTGACGGGGGGATACTTTTAGAACCTATTCCGAAACTGCCTGTAATCAGGGATTTAGTTGTCGATTGGGAACCATTTTTTAACGAGTACAGAAAACTGGAACCTGTACTGAAAAATAGTGATCATCCTGAAAAAGAGCACCTGTTGGGGAAGGATAAAAGCAGGGAACTGGAAAAATATACAAACTGCATCTTGTGCGCACTGTGCTGGAGCGCATGCCCGGTAGTAAGCGAGGTTGATGGTTACCCCGGCCCGGCCGCCCTGGCAAAGCTGTTCCGGTTTTATCTCGATCCAAGAGAACCGAAAAGCACAAAAAGGCTATCAGTGGCTGACAATGAAGCCGGCTGGTGGGCATGCGATTTCTACAGTAATTGCAAGAAGGTCTGCCCGAAGGGAGTACCCCCGAATGTAGCGATAGGCAGAGCAAGAAAACTCCTGGAAGATGAGGAGGTAGAGAAATGAGGATAGAAAAAGACACGCTCGGTGAAGTAGAAGTGCCGGAAAGCGCTTACTATGGAGCGCAGACTCAAAGAGCTTTAAACAATTTTAAAGCCAGCGGAAAAACCTTTCCGGCAGGTTTTATCAAAGCATACCTGATCTTAAAAAAAGCCTGCGCCAGGGCAAACGCCGAGTGCGGGAAGCTCGAAAAAGACAAAAAGGATCTCATAGTTAAGGCCTGTGAGCAAGCAGAAATGATGACTGATCAGTTTAAAGTTGATGTTTTTCAGGCAGGGGCAGGCACTTCCTTCAACATGAATGTCAATGAAGTAGTAGCCAACCTGGCGGCGGAAAAACTCGGAAAGGAAAAAGGCGATTATAGCTTCATTCATCCCAATGACCATGTAAACATGTCCCAGTCGACCAATGATACATTCCCGACAGCATCGCACATAGCCGTGCTCTGGAAGTCTGAGCTGCTCTTGGAAGTATTGGATGACCTGGCTGAAGCTTTTAAAGCTAAGAGCCGCGAGTTTTCTGAAGTGATGAAATCCGGCAGAACGCACCTGATGGACGCTACCCCGGTAACGGTAGGCCACGAATTTGGCGCTTATGCATCTTCCCTGGAACGCTGCGCGAACTTAATTCGGGATGGAAGAGTTATCCTGATGGAGGTGCCCCTGGGCTCAACTGCTACCGGCGGCGGCGATAATGCGCCTGAAGGATTTAAAGAGCTGGTCTTAGACGATCTTTCAGAACTTACTGTCCTTTCGCTCCGAAAACCTGCTGACTCTTTTGAGCCCCTACAGAGCAGGTTCGGCCTTTCTGTTTTCTCCGGTTATCTGAACGTGCTGGCCAGGGAACTGAACCGGATTGCTAACGATTTGAGGCTGCTTAATTCAGGTCCGACCGCAGGGTTGGCAGAAATAGCGCTTCCTGCTGTTCAACCCGGTTCGTCAATCATGCCAGGTAAAGTTAACCCTGTTATGGCAGAATGCCTGAACATGCTTTGCTTCAAAATAATAGGCAACCATGCAGCCGTTTCCGAAGCTTCACAGGCTGGTCAACTGGAGCTGAATGTTATGACACCTGTTATGACTTCCAGTATCCTCGAGTCGCTTGAATTACTGATCAACTATCTGCCCGATTTTCAAAAGCTCTGTGTTGAAGGTATAAGCGTGAATAAAAAGAGGTGCAGGGAACTGCTCTTATCAAATCCTTCACTGGCCACCTTGTTATCAACCGAGATAGGTTATGACCGGGCTGCAAAGCTGGCCAGGGAATCTGTGGAAACAGGAATACCTGTCCCTGAGCTGGCCTTGCAAAAAGGCTTAATTAGAAAAGAGAAAGCGGCAGAGATATTTAAAAATTTGTATAAAGAAGAATCTTAGTTATAGATGTTCCTCCATTATTTCTTTTATAGCAAGCGGATTTAGCTCCTCTTCCACCAGGGGCCGGTCTAATGAACCGAGCAAAGCTTCCCGGAACCCCGGGCGTTCTTCCTTTTCTTCGTAAAATATACCGGTAGGTATCCGTTCGCCCCACTCTCCGGCTGCCCTGAAGGCTTCGACCAAGTTACCCGGGTCGTGACCTTCTTCATTGATATCGTAGACCCTGTCATTAAACCATTTGAAAGTATTAATCTTATTAAAACTGGGGCATGGCTGCAAAATATCAATGAACGCAAAGCCCTGTTTTTGGATTGCTTTTTCTAAGATTTTACCCAGTTGTTTTTTGTCACCGGCATACGCCCTGGCCACAAAGCCGGTATTTAAGCCCAGTACTAACTGAATGGGATTTAAACCGGCCAAAGGGTTGCCACCCGGGGTGGTAGGCGTCCGGGCTCCCAGCCCGCTGGTTGGAGAAGCCTGTCCCTTGGTCAACCCGTAAATCATGTTGTTGTGGACCAGGTAAGTTACATCAATATTACGGCGGGCAGCATGAATTAAATGATTACCCCCCTCAGCATATCCGTCGCCGTCTCCCCCCACGGCGATTACCTTTAACCTGTGGTCGGCCAAACTTGCCCCGGTAGCTACAGGAAGGAGTCGCCCGTGCAGGACATGCATCGTATTGACCCTAAAATGTTGAGGCATTTTACCGGCCTGGCCTATACCGGCAACTACTAAAACTTCGTGAGGAGAAAAACCCATGTCGGCTAATGTATTTTTAAAAACCTCCATAATGGCAAAGTTGCCACATCCCGGGCACCATGTATTTTCCCTGTCCAGATCATATTTCTTTACATCTACTGCCATGGGGATACCCCTCCTTTTTCTAATTCTCCCAGCACATATCCGGCATTCATCGGGCGTCCGTCATATTTAAGGACGGCATGGTCAGGCAGTAAGCCGGTCTCTAACCTTAGCAACCGCCCTAACTGGCCTGTAGCATTCATTTCCACGGTAACTACCCGGTCTGCCTCTTTGATAAACTCCAGGGTCCTCTTCTTTGGAAAAGGCCATAACTGGGGCAGGTAAACAACCTGCAGCTTACCGTCTTTTTTATTGGCGATATCCACTGCTTCCCGGCACGCCCCGTAAGTTGAACCCCAGGTAAGCAGCAATGTTTCCGGCTTCTCGTCACCATAACTCACCGGAGGCATTATTTCTCCGGCCAGTTTGTTTAATTTACGCATTCTTTTATCTACCATTTTACTGCGTGTTACCGGGTCTTCAGTTGAATAACCGCTTTCTAAATGCTCATTTCCGGCAATTACGACGCATTGCCTGCTTCGACCGGGAAAAGCCCGTGGTGAAATACCGGACTCTGTAATTTGATATCTTTTGTAATCATTTGTTTTATTATGCTCCGCTTCTTCCACAACATCTCCACGTTCAATAGTCACGGCATTTAGGTCAAACGGTTCAACCGTAAGCGATGAATCTGCAAGATGTTGATCGCTCAGGATAAATACCGGCACCTGGTATTTTTCTGCAACATTAAAAGCGTGCGCGGTAGTCCAGAAAGCTTCTGCGGCAGTAGCGGGAGCAAAAACAGCCCGGGGGAATTCCCCGTTTCCGGCATGAATGCTGAAGAGCAGTTCTCCCTGTTCTGTCCGGGTAGCCAGACCTGTGGCCGGTCCGGGACGCTGTCCCAGCAGGATAACAAGAGGCGTTTCGGACACACCTGCATAGGAAAGCCCTTCCACCATGAGCGAAAAACCGCTCCCGGATGTGCCAACCATGGAGCGCAATCCGGCATTTGCGGCGCCGATTGACATGTTAATAGCTGCTATCTCATCTTCGGCCTGTTCAAAAGCAAGCGGTAAGCGTCCTGCCTGGCGGGCAATATATTGCATTACGCCGCTGGCCGGGGTCATGGGGTAAGAACTCATAAACCGGCATCCGGCCGCCAGGGCTCCCAGGGCGATTGCTTCATTGCCGGTCAGCACCATGCTGTTCCCATCATCGCCTCTATCCAATTTACAGGAGCACCTGCCGGAAAAGTTTTCAGCGGCATAATCCCTACCGGCCCGTGCTGCCTTTATGTTGGCCTCTGCTATTTCACTGCCCTTGCTTTGGAACAGCCTGTTTAACACATTGTCCAGGACTTCGGGAGTGCCGCCCATAATCTGCCATACTGCCCCGGCTGCTACCGTATTTCCCATTACCGCTTTCCCGCCATGGGTTTTGGCCAATTCGGCCATCGGCAAGGCCAGCGAATTTGGGTTTTTGTTTTCCGGGTCGATATTTTCCCGGTCGTATACAATTATTCCATCGGCCTTCAGTTCATCCGAATGCAAATCCAGTGACGCTTCATCTAGGGCGATTAACACCTCCAATTGGTCCTTAAACGAGTACAGGGGGAAAGAAGCAATTCGAATCTGATAAAAGTTGTGACCGCCCCGCACCCGTGAATAATAATCCTGATATGCAAATAGGTGCAGTCCCTGATCGGCGAATGCTTTAGATAAAATGTCACCGATGGTATTAATACCCTGTCCTGCTTCACCGCCAATTTTAATCGAATAATCAAGATTAGCCACCTGACTTGTTCCTCCTTTCTTCCGCGAAAGCTGCAAAATTATTTTGTTTCATGATAATCTTTATGTTTATATTTTAATAATAACTTCACGGTTCAGTCAAATAGGCTTCATGAATAATGATTGATCTGCAGGCGGAATAGCAGCGGAAACTTGCCCGGTTACTGGTCACAAGAGATTGCCTGGTTAGCTGGTCAGGGGCTAATCTCCGGGATAAAGAATTGTAGTTGCAGCAATGCCGTGGGTAATCGTAGTTCTTCGAATGAAGATTATTGGTATCAGCAAAGCTAGCCGGAATGAAATCATGTTCAAAGCAAAAACTCTTTTTAAGCCGAAGCTAGACAGGATCAGTTGCAACCAAGGTGGAAATAGGAGATATGAAGGAAAAACCCTTAAACAAAGGTGAAAGTTGTCGATACTAAAGATAGAATAATAAGAGCAATAATTAGTTTAAAAATTAGCGATTACTTATGAGAACGCGGTGGTAAGTTAATATGCGGAAAGTTTCCCTGAAAAATGTTAAGCCGGGAATGGTTACCAGGAAGCCGATCCTGGGATTTCTCGGGCAGACGCTCTTAAACGCTGATATGGAAATAACGACACGCCATTTATATTATCTCAAACAAATGGGGATAACTCACATATATGTGCATGATCGTGATCTGGCCGAAGTTGATGTAGATGATCTGATCAGTTTTGACTTGCGCAGTGAAAGCAGGGCGCTGGTGGCCAGGGTGTTAAATGATCTCGAAGCTTCCGGAAAAAACAGCGCCGTGCATTAATTAGACAGCGCTGTTGTCATGTGCGCCCGGCATGGGCGCAATCCAGTCCGATTCTTGCTTTGGCCTACGTTTTTCTAATGCAGGTGAGTTGAAGCGATTACAATCATGTTGCCGAAATACTGCACCGTGTTTTTACTGCCGCATGATTGGCAGGGGTAAGTTTTACCTTCTTCTTTCTCAGCCAGAGTTTCTCTCACTTCCATTATACTGCCACACTCTTTACAGATGTATTCGTAAACCGGCATCGCTGCAGCCCTCCTTTACTGGGTACTTGAGGATAACCTGTTTGCAGAATATTGCTTTTATTCTTCAACAAAGAAGCTCCTATATCCTTCTCTTTTAGCGGGGAATATAAAATATGTTTTATCCCTAGAGGAGATATTGTTAAATAAAGCGGCGCGGCTTGAAAGCTTACCGGGTGATGACAGTCGCCACCGGAAGTTCTTTTATCGTCCTCGGGCAGCTCCTTAACCCTTTAAAGGATTTACCCGAAAGGTATAGAAAAGATCCTTGACCGGGTGTGCTTAAAAAAACTGTCAGAAACGCCGGGGGTGAGCTGGTGCGAAAAGACCTGAATGCAATAATCCAGGACGGTAAGGCTGATCACAAATTGGTAGCTGATTTTGTCCGCGCCGCTTCGGAGGCAATCGGCCCTGATAACGTATCAACGGAGCAGGCAGACCTTTTGTCCACCTGTCGCGATTACTGGCCGCCCGGAAATATCTGGATGCTCGAAGGTTCTGTTCCTGCCCTGCCTCAGGTTGTTGTCTGGCCAAAAAGCACTGCAGATGTTGCAAAAGTGTTGAGGCTGGCGAACGAAAGAAAACTGCCCGTAACACCTTTTGGCGAGGGTTCGGGAGCCTTGGGGGGTGCGATCCCCCTGCGAGGCGGAGTGGTAGTCGACCTGAAAAAAATGAACCGGGTTCGTTCGCTTGAGCCTGTTAACCTGCTTGTTTCTGTTGAAAGCGGCCTTAACGGCGCCCGCTACGAAGAGGCTCTGAACCGGTCCGGGTTTACCGGCGGCCATTTTCCGCAATCTCTTCGCTGTTCTACTGTCGGGGGTTGGCTGGCCTGCCGGGCGGCTGGACAATTTTCTACCCGCTACGGAAAAATAGAAGACATTGTAGTTTCACTTGAAGCGGTATTGCCCGATGGCACTGTCTTCAGCAGTCGGGATGTTCCGCGGGCTTCAACCGGGCCGAGGCCAGACCTTCTTTTCCTCGGGTCAGAGGGAACTTTCGGAATAATTACCGCAGCTACTCTGAGAATATGGCCTCTTCCGGAAAAACGACATCTGGCGAGCTTTACTTTTGCTGAAATGGAAAGCGCCCTTGAGGCAATAAGGCTTTTTATGCGCTATGGTTGCCGCCCTGCCGTAGTCAGGCTTTATGATGCCCAGGAAACGGGCAACCATTTTCCCGAGCTGGGCGACAAGCGCTGCGTTTTAATCCTTCTGGTTGAGGGAGCAGGGGGTATTGTTGAAGCTGAAAGCGAAATTATCACCCGGCATATTCTTGATAACGGCGGCATTGATACCGGGCCGGAACATGTTGAGCACTGGTTGGAAAACCGCTTCAACATCAGTGTTGCTTCTATCCTCTTTCAAAAAGGAGCGGTCCTTGACACTATCGAAGTTACTGCTAACTGGCATAACGCCTACCAGACTTACTCTGCCATGCAGGAAGCTTTGCTGGGGGTGGAAGGGACCATGCTGGCTTCGGGTCACTATTCGCATATGTATCCCGAAGGGGTAGCGCTCTATATTACAACGGTGGGTTTTCCCGGTAGTGACAAGATCGCATATTTCAAGCAGCTTTGGAATGCTGCTATGGAAGCCTGCCTAAAGTGCGGGGCGGCGATTTCGCATCATCACGGAGTCGGCCTGAACCGTGCTCCCTGGATGGCCGACGAACACGGGGCTGCCCTGGAAGTTATGCGGAGAATCAAAGGGGCCCTTGACCCCAACGGGATCATGAACCCGGGTAAGCTTGGTTTTACGGAGGTGGAGAAATGGCTGAAGTAGATCTTGAGCAGCTCATGAACTGCGCTCTTTGCCCGAACATGTGCCGTTCTGAATGTCCCGCTTTACAGGCCGGCAGCCGCGAGGCTGTTGCCCCCGCGGGGAAAGCCAGGCTGGCCGCCATGGCCCAGAATGCTCAGCTGGAGTGGAGCGAAAGCCTTCTTGAAGCGGTTGCGAACTGCCTGGGCTGCCGGGGCTGCACAATCCACTGCCCCTTCCCAGAGCTGAACCTCTGTGATGAGCTCCTGTTTAGCAGGATCGGGGCAAAACCGGCCGGTGCCCTGCCTGCCTGGGAACCATACCTGAACAACTTAAGAAAATACGGCAGCCCCTACGGAAAAAGGCAGGAAGAATTCCGGGGCGCTAAAAGGGGGGGCAAGGTATTATTTTATGCAGGCTGCACCGCCCTGGCCAATAACCCGGCTTCTGTTGAGGCTTACTGCCATCTGTTTAAGCAGGCTGGGGTTGATTTTCAGATGATCGAGGAAGACTGCTGCGGTTACCCGGCAGAAACCTGGGGCGACCTTGAGCTGGCGAAAAAGCTTGCTTCGGAAAACCGGGCGAAAATAGAGCACAGCGGCGCCGAGCTGCTGGTTACGGGGTGTCCCGAATGCTGGCAGACATTTACGGAACGATACCCGGACTGGGGGCTGCAGCTTCCCCTGGAAATAGTTGACGGCTCATCGTACTTGCTCGGATTGCTTGCCGAAAAGAAACTCAAACCCGGCCGGGGCGGATTAACCGGGCCGGTTACAATCCATGATCCCTGCATTTTAGCGCGAACTGCTGGAGTTATCTCGGAATTAAGGGAGATTGTTCTGGCTGTGCCGGGTCTGGAGCTGGTTGAGGCCGACCCGGGAAAAGAAAAAACGCGATGCTGCGGCGGAGGCAGGATGTTTCAGCTTTCCTTTCCCCGGACCGCTGAAGCAGTTGCCCGCAAAAGGCTTGAGGAGATGCCTCCGGCGATACCGATTCTGACCGCCTGCCCTTTTTGCCGCGAAGGCTTAAAAACCGGGGAGGGAAAAGTATACGAATTGGTTGAAATCATTGCTGAGGCCTGCCCGGGGGATAACTGCAAATGAGTTAGGACCTTTACCTGGAAGAAAACAGGGATCGCCCGCTTTTTAGCGGTAAGCCCCTGCTTTTTCCCAGCTCAGTAATTTTTCAGCCCAATGCTGCTGATTAAGTTCTTGGTTCCAACACCAGCAGCTCAGGCAAAGAA
>SLPH01000204.1 GCA_007132095.1 Syntrophomonadaceae bacterium
AAGCAGTTCAGGCCCTGCGCGGCAGGTTGGAAAGCTTGCACTATTACCCCGACGGCAGCGGTTACTACCTGAAAAGCGCCCTGGCTGAGAAGCTGAAAGTAAAACCGGAACAGCTGATTTTTGGAAACGGTTCCGATGAAATACTCTCCTTCCTGACCCTGGTTTACATGGATGCGGAAGATGAAGCGATTATGGTAACTCCGAGTTTTTCTGAGTACGATTTTGCCGTGCGCCTGATGGGCGCGGACCCGGTCAAGATACCGCTTGCCGGGCCGGGTTTTGACTATGATCTCGATGCCATCCTCGGGGCCGTAAATACCAAAACCAGGCTTGTTTTCATCTGCAGTCCCAATAATCCTACGGGAAGTATCGTTTCCAAAGAAGCGCTCGATCGCCTGGTGCGGGAACTGCCGGACAATGTAATCCTTGTTCTCGACCAGGCCTACTGCGAATACATGGATAACCCGGCTGAAACCTCCGGTTATGATTACCTTGAGTCGGGGCTGCCGGTGATCATGCTGCGCACCTTCTCCAAGATCTACGGACTGGCGGGCCTGAGGATAGGTTACGGCATCGGACCGGAAGAGATAATCGCCGACCTCAACCGGGTCCGTGAACCCTTTAATGTCAACTCCATGGCCCAGGCCGCCGCCATTGCCGCTATCGAAGATGACGAACACCTGGAAAGAAGCCGTGCCCTGGTCTTAAAAGGCAGGCAGCAGCTTGGTGAAGGATTTGCCGCTCTCGGGCTAAAAGCGGTGCCGGATCAGGCCAACTTCTGCTTTGTTGATACGGGTAAGGATTCACGCAAGGTATTCGAAGCGATGCTGCGCAAAGGGGTAATCGTGCGCACCGGGGATATTTTTGGCCATCCCACTTTCATCAGGGTTACCTACGGCACCGAAGAGCAGAACAGCCGCTTCCTGAAGGCTTTGGAAGAAGTGTTGGCCGCTCTCTAGAACAGGCTGCATGCTTATGCTTGAATAGCGGTCCCGGGTTGACTATGGGGTCCCTGATCGATTGATCTTGCGCTGGCCTCATTGCGCTTCAGTTTGACCATTTAGTGGACGAAAATGGCAGTGTCTTTTTTCTCGATAGTCGGCTTTCGTATAACCTGGCTCTTGGTGGAAAGAGGGAAGGCCTGGACTTGCTAGCCTGGAAAGGCGCTTATCCAGGGGACTGTTATTTTTGGGATTGCTGCCGGTCGCTTTCGAGTCGGTCTATAAAGGTAAGGGCGGTGTCGCCGTATTTTTTTTGGCGAAGCTGCGGGAATCGCTCCAGCCAGGCTTGCTCTTTGAAGGCATGCTCAACTACGATCAGGCCACCGGGGGCAAGCAGTTTTTCAGATGCGATAACTTCAATGGCCCGGCCGGCCAGGTCAGATTTGTAAGGCGGGTCGATAAAAAAAAGGTTCGCCTTATTGTTTTCCGCCGCCATATTTTTTAGCGCCCGCAGAGCATCATTCCTGATTACCTCTGCTTTTTCAGCCAGGCTGGTTAGTTCCAGGTTTTCCCGGATCAGCTTTATATTGCTGCTATCTTTTTCCACGAAAAAGCAGCGCGCAGCCCCGCGGCTCAGAGCCTCAATACCTACAGCTCCGCTGCCGGCGAATAAATCGACGAAGCGGCACCCCGGAATTTGGCCGGCAATAATGCTGAACAGGGCTTCCTTAACCCTGTCGGCGGTTGGCCTTACCGCGAGGCCTTTTGGCGCTTTCAGCCTGGTTCCCTTTGCTGTTCCGGCAATAACCCGCAAGCAATTTGCCCCCTTGTGCTATAGCTGCTGACTGGAATATCAAAGAAGCATGACATTTTAATGAGACTATCTCTTTCAAGCGCTCTTCGCTGGATAAGCTAAAAAGAATCGGGCCGCACAAGGTCAAGCTGTTTTACCCATGCCTCAATTTTTTAAAATGACGCAAGGTTTCTCTAACTGCGGTGCTTTGACAGGATTACTCTCAGGCCGGTATCGATTTTGTTTAAAGTTGGCCCTGTTAAAACCTATCTTAATGGCGCCTGCTTGTCCGGGTCAGGGGCCCATAATCCGATTTTAACAAATTTTTGGGAGAAATTTAATTTATTTTTACATTTTAGCAGGAATATTTATACAGACGTAGAAATAGCTTTAAAATTATACAAATACCATATTATTTGGTAAAGGGGAGAAAAAGAATGCATTTAAAAAGAGATAAAATGCAGAAAGTTTCGGTTGTACTTCTTGTTTGCCTCGCCTTCCTGTTCCTCTTCTTCGGCGCCGCCGGGGCGGGAAGCGAACTGCGCGGCGCTATTTTGTTCCCGGACAAATACACAGCTGCCGTGGGTGATGAAATCACCTGGACGGCGCACCCTATCGGCGGGCAGAGCCCATTCCAATACTACTATGAAATATACCTCTACCAGTCTGGCAGCGCTGAAGGTGTCCTGATCGGGGTCCGTGGCTGGGATCCGGATAACAGCTTCGAATTCAGCCCCCAGGCTTCCGGCAGCTACCGGGCCAGGGTCTATCTTCAGGACGATGACGGCATGCAGGCGGTAAAACTTTCTGATGCGGTTACTGTCAGCGACCCGGCTGCTCCTTTCCGGATCTTAACAGTTATCGCCGATGCTCAAACTGCAGCCGTGGATGACACGGTCCAGTGGTCGGTAACAGCAGAAGGGGGAACGACCCCTTATACTTACGACTTTGCCGTATACAGAAACAACATCCTGAGTGTTCCAGCTGATGGCTACGACACCGACAGTACCTTTTCTTACACATTACCTTCAGCCGGCGATTACCGCATCCGCGCCTATGTCAAAGACGATAACGATCTGATAATCAGCATGTTTTCTTCAATCCTCACCGTCACTGCCGCCCCGGCAGCTCCGGTAGAACCCGAAGTTCCCGAGTTCAGGATTCTTTCGGTCATGCCTGATACCTGGAGCGGCCTGGTTGGCTATCCGGTCAGCTGGCGGATCGAGGTGGTAGGCGGTACTGAACCCTACGCTTACGCTTATGAAGCATACAAGGTGAAAACCGGACCTGGCGATGACGAACAGGTTTCCAGGCAGAGTTACCGCTTTGGGGTGACCAGCTATACCTTTATACCCTCTGAGCCTGGCGAATATTACCTGAGGGTTTATGTCTACCACGCCGATATGGATGCGGCAGATCGGCTGACCAAAGACTCCCTGCGCGTTGAAATCGAGAGCGGTGATCCGGCCTGGTGGTTTTTCTTCTAACCCCATTTTAGGAGCTGTTTTACGGGGGTTAGAGTCAAACCTGTTTGGACTGTAGAAGGGAAAACCGGCCCTGGTTGAAGCCCCTTTCTTAAGCCGGCTCTTG
>SLPH01000215.1 GCA_007132095.1 Syntrophomonadaceae bacterium
CAACGGTGCGGTAAGAGCGCACCAGGGACCGGGAGACCGGTTCGCTAGGTAAACCCCACCCGGAGCAAGACCAAATAGGAGGGGGATGAGGTTGTCCGCTGACTCCTCGGGTTAGGTCGCTTGAGGCTTCAGGCAACTGGAGTCGAAGATAGATGGCTGTCGCTTCAGCTGCTCCTTCAGGGGAGCAGGCTAAAGAACAGAACTCGGCTTATCAGCATGCTCGGTTCTTATCATTATAAAAGAGGCCTCAATGGGTCGCTTATTTTTTGAAAAAATCGATATTCTCTAAAATAGAATCAAGCATATAACCCCGGCCCCAGTTGCGCTCAGAAAGGTAGAAGAAGTAAACTTCGCCGCTAAAAAACTTTTGGAGAATTTCATTACGGCTGTAGCCTTTTTCATGCATCTCTATTGCCTGGCAGGACAACTCCCACCAGGTTTCACGCTTCCTCTTCAAACGGTTTGTTGCGTCTTCAAGCTTTCCTTTTAAACCACAGAAGATTACTGCAGGCTGGAGTGCTATTACTTTTTCCAGGCTTTGCAGATGGTCGGCAATATTTTCGCCGTCCATAAACCCATTAAGCTTTTCGCCCAGGTAAAGATCGCCGCAAAAAAGAAAGCGGTTCTCGGGTTCAAAAAAGCTGATATGCCCTGTTGAATGGCCGGGTGTATGGATAACTTTAACCGAAAATTCGCCTGCCCGTATATTTTGCGGAGCCGGTTTGCCTTCAACAGGGGGCTGAGCGCCCCACATAAGGTGTCTGTAAAGCTGGATAGAAGGAGGATTAGCCATGTATGAAAGCGTTTCAGGGTGGGCGTATACGGGAATTTTAAGCTCTTCCTTGATTAAACTGCAGTTGCCACAGTGGTCTTCATGCTCATGAGTAACGGCCAGTTTCTGAAAAGCTTTCTTTTTTACAACAGGCAGCACTTCGCCGCCGATCTGGCTGGGGCCACAGTCGATCAGGAGATCTCCGAGGCTATAAAAGTGGGTATAATATAGAGGTTTTTTAAAAAGAGTCCGGGCAGCTTTGTATACTGTGACCGGCCCGTATTGATAATCAATCAGCATCTTGCAATTTGACCCCTCGCTGCGAATAAAGCGGTTGTTTTACAAAATACCTACACTTTGCCCTTGAAGAGCAATATTTGAGAATAGGCACATATATTATAGCACAGGCGATCAGTATTTTGCGTCAGGTCAGGAAATAGTTATAACGACCTGGATAGCTCAATTTTTTTATCCATCTGCTCCACGCTGAGAATAATCCTGGCATCGACGACGGTAAGCCCTTCTTCATGCACAATAACCGGGTTTAAATCCATTTCATGTATTACCGGGTAAGCTTCGATAATCTCTGAAACTTTTTCTATCAGGGCGGCAATCGCCTTCTTGTCGCGAGGCGGACGCCCGCGCACACCGTCCAGGATTGTGGAGAACTTGATCTCGTCAATCATTGTCGAGGCCCAGCTGCGTGAAACCGGCAGCACCCGGAAAGAGACGTCTTTAACTACTTCGACCAGGATTCCACCCAGGCCAAACATGAGAATGGGCCCGAACTGGTCGTCAATTTTAGTGCCGATGATTACCTCAACCCCTTCGGCTGACATGGGCGACACGATGCAACCCCTGATATCAGCATCAGGCCGGTACTGGTGTGCATTTATAACTATCCTTTTAAAAGCATCCCGAACATCTCGCTCGTTTTTTAGTCCCAGTATCACTCCGCCTGCATCAGATTTATGCAAGATTTGGGGTGATACAATTTTCATGGCCACATTGTAGCCGGCTTGTTCTGCGAATTCAACCGCTTCTTCTTCGCTGCGGGCCAGGCGATCCATGGATACGGGGGCTCCATGGAGCCTTATAAGATCCTTGGCTTCATGTTCAAGTAAAGCGGTTCTTCCTTCAGTCAGGGCAGTGTCGATTATTTTTTGCCCTTCAGGTACTGCCTTAGTGCCCCAGTTAAATTGAAAATTACTGGATTCTTTGCCTTTAAGCAAATAGGTGCCATAAACTGAAAGCGCTTCTATGCATTTGCAGGCTATCTCCAGTGAATCATAAACCGGAATTTTATAATAACGCAGCAGATCCAGGGAATGCGGTTTGGCAAAATTATACAGGCTGTGCAGGACGATCGGTTTATTCTTGCTTCTGACCAGTTTGCCCATGCGATGAGCGGCATCTTCCTCCAGGAAAGCCAGCTTCCTGGCAAAACGGATGCCATAACCGCCGAATAGCCCGACTATTAAAAGCCCGTGGATATTCCTGTCATTGAGCAGAATTTCAGCGCAATCGGCAAAAATTGACGGGTTTTGATCAGTTCCTCCTGCAACATCGATCGGGTTGGCTAAAGAGGCATTAGTGGGAAGAATAGCCTGGAGGCCGGCCCTGGTTTCTGGTTCAAGTTCCGGCAGCTTGATGCCCAGTTCGGTCAGGTAGTCGGCTGCAATTGTGGCGTGTCCGCCTCCGTCGGCAAGAATGGCGATCGAGTTTTCCTTGATCAGGGGCAGAGAAGAAAGAGACTCAGCAATGGGAAACATCTCATCTGAATGCTGCACGGTGATGATTCCCGCCCTTTTAAAGGCGGTGTTTGCTACTTCAGAAATACCTGCCAGCGCTCCCGTGTGAGAACCGGCAGATTTGCTTCCCTTATCGGACCGCCCGCTTTTGTACAGGACAATCGGTTTAACCTGTGTGGTTTTGCTAGCCTGCAGAAGGAACTTGCGCCCTTCCCTCAAGCCTTCGACATACATCAGGATAGCGCTGGTATCAGGGTCTTCAGTAAAATATTCGAGGTATTCGTGAAATTTAAGATCAGCCTCATTGCCCACGCCTACGTAATAACTAAAACCAGCCTGGCTTTTCAGATTAGCTTCGGTGATCAGGGTCAGGGCAATATTTCCGCTCTGCGTTAACAGGGCGATGGAACCCCGGGGTACTCCTTGCAAACCGACAAGGTTCAGCCCTTTAGCCACGCTGATCATCCCGGATGTATTTGGCCCAATGATCCTTATACCTTTTGCGCTGGCAACGATTTCTTCTTCCAGGCGCTTGCCAGTCTCTCCCAGTTCACCAAAACCCCCGGCGATTACCACTGCTCCTGCGGCACCTTTCTCAGCGCACTCGGCAAGTACATTTTTTAAAGTATGGGCCGGTGTAGTGACCAGGGCGAGATCAATCTTTTCCTGGATATCCAAAACCGAGCGGTAACATTTTAAACCGAGAATTGAAGTTTCTTTCGGATTTACCGGGTAGATGCGCCCGTCGAATTTTTCATCAAGGAGGATTTTAATGGCCTGGTATCCTCTTTTTGCTTCATCCTTTGATGCTCCGATTATAGCTACCGATTCAGCCTTAAAAATTCTCTCCAGTGCGGCCATATTTGAGGGAATATCCATCAGGTACCACCCTTTTGCTCAAAGTATTTTCAGCTTAGTATCAATACTGCAAGGACAAGACTCACATTTCAACTGTATGCCCGTTCAGGATAATTCGGGCATCAACTATAGTCAGGCCCTTATTATGGACTATGACCGGATTAAGATCTATCTCCTTTATTAATGGATAGGCCTGAACAATATCCGATACTTTCTGAATCAATTCAGCAATGGCTTTTTTGTCAGAAGGCGGCCGGCCCCGAAAACCATCAAAGATTACTGATGATTTTATCTCATTAATCATGGAAACAGCCTGGTATTCAGAAACAGGAACAACTCGAAATGATACATCCTTCATAATTGAAACCATGATCCCGCCCAGGCCGAACATGATTACGGGGCCGAACTGATCATCAATTTTAGTTCCAATTACAGTTTCGATGCCTTTTTCTGACATGGGAGTAATCAGGCATCCCCTGATATCTGCAGTCGGGTGTAATTTTCGGGCGTTGCCGATAATGCTATTGTAGGCGCTGCGAACTGCGGCTTCGGTGTGAAGGCCCAGCATAACCCCGCCGACGTTCGATTTATGCAGGATTTGGGGAGACACAACTTTCATCGCCACGTTATAGCCAAGCTCTTCGGCGTATCTAACTGCTGCGTTTTCATCTGCTGCCAGGAATTCCTTTGGCATAGGCACGCCCTGGTGCCTGAAGATTTCCCGGGCTTCAAATTCTAACAGAGTATTTCTGCCTTCGGCCAGGGCATTGTTGATAATCTTTTCTGCTTCGGGAACTGCCTTTGAACCCCATTCCAGCTGGAAGCTGCCTTCTTTATCGTACTCCCTTCGATAGGAACCATATAGCGAGAGCACTTCAACACATTTAGTGGCGATCTCAAGGGAATCGTAAACCGGTATATTGTAGAAACGCATCAGCTCCAGGGAGTGAGGCTTCGCATAATCATAAAGGCTGTGAAGGACTATCGGCTTACGGCTGCTTTCTACCAGCTTACCCATGCGGTGGGCAGCATCTTCTTCTATGAAGGCCAGTTTCTCGGAAAAACGGATGCCGTAGCCGCCAAATAGGCCGACAACAAGTAAGCCGTAAATATTTTTGTCACTTAGAAGAATTTCGGCACAATCGGCAAAAATAGCCGGGTTCTGGTCGGCGCCACCTGCTACATCGATAGGGTTGGCCAGCGATGCATTGGGAGGAAGAATAGCTTCGAGTTTAGCCCTGGTTTCACTTTCCAGCTCAGGAAGCTTGATGCCCAGGTCGGTCAGGTAATCAGCCGCAATGGTCGCATGTCCGCCTCCGTCAGCAAGAATAGCGATTGAACTGTCTTTTAGAATGGGGAGCAATGCCAGCGATTCGGCGGCGGGGAACATTTCGCCCGGATGTTCTACCTCAATGATGCCGGCTCTTTTGAATGCCGATTGCGATACTTCAGAGATACCGGCAAGCGCTCCGGTATGAGAACCGGCAGATTTACTGCCCTTGGCCGATCTGCCGCTCTTATACAACACAACCGGTTTGACCTGGGTGGTTTTGCTTACCTGTTGAAGAAATTTACGCCCTTCCCTCAGCCCTTCTACATACATGAGGATAACTTTTGTTTCCGGGTCCTCTGTCAGGTATTCGAGGTATTCATGAAACTTAATATCGGCTTCATTGCCAACGCCGACATAGTAGTTAAAGCCCGTCTGGCTTTTCAGGCCCGCTTCGATGATCAGGTTAAGGGCAATATTACCGCTCTGCGTTAACAAGGCTATGCTGCCCCTGGGTACTTCTTTGATTCCGGCCAGGTTAATACCCCTGTCTACGTTGATAATTCCCGGCGTGTTTGGCCCGATAATCCGCAAGCCTTTTTCCCTGGCCAGGTTCACGATTTCATCTTCAAACTCTTTGCCTTCTTCACCAAGTTCTCCGAAACCACCGGCAAGCACAACAGCCCCGGCGACGCCTTTTTCGCCCAGTTCTTCGAGAATAGTCTTCACTGTTTCTGCAGGAGTGGCAATAAGCGCAAGGTCGATCTTTCCCGGAATATCCAGCACGGAACCGTAGCATTTTAACCCGAGGACAGTCTTCTCCCCGGGGTTGACAGGGTAAACGGGGCCTTCAAAATTTTCATCCAGCAGGGCTGCCAGAACCTGGTGACCCTGCTTGGTTTCATCTTTTGATGCCCCTATAATTGCAATAGATTCAGCTTTTAAAATTCTATCGAGGTTCATCTTATCTCCCCCTGTATTCCGGTTTTCTCTGTTCTGCAAAAGCGGTAACTCCTTCCTGCCAGTCTTCTGTTTCCATGCAGGCCAGAATAGCATCAGTTTCCAGCTGCAGGGCCGTTTCAAGATCAAGCATAAAAGCTTTCTGGAGATGCTTTTTAGCCATAGCAATGGAAATTGGAGCTTTGCTCGCAATGTTACAGGCAAGTTCCAGAACCTGTTCCATAAATATTTCCATGGGATAGGAAGTAAGAGCCAGGCCGAGGTTAACTGCCGCCTCCGCATCAAGGACTTTCCCGGTATAGATTAACTCTTTCGCCTTCATCAGGCCGATGTTAAGCGGTAGGTGATGGGTAACGCCACCGCCCACAAAGGTGCCCAGCCCGGTCTCGGGAAAGGCGATAGTTGCTTCGTCAGACATAACCAGAAAATCGCAGGCTACTGCCATTTCAACGCCTGCACCGCGGGCGGGGCCGTTCACAGCAGCAATTATCGGCTTGGGATAGCGGTAAAGCAACTTTGTCGCTTCATGGGCCTGCTCGATATACCGTCTTTTTTGGGCCTGGCTGCGCTCTCCTGTGGAGTGCTTTTTTAAATCTGCCCCGGCACAGAAAGCTTGCTTTTTCACGCCATCTTTAACCCTGACCGAGCCGGTCAAAACCACTGTGCGTACTTTTTCATCATCCCTGTAGTGATGAAGCAGCTGTGTTAAATCGGAATACATTTCCTCGTTTACTGCATTCATTCTTTCCGGTCTGTTAAGCCCTAGTATAAGAACGCCCTGGTTGAGTTCGTGTTTTACAGTCTGGTGTTCCATAGCAACCTCCTCAAGATCTAAGCAGCAGAATTGATCTGCTATCACTTTTTCACTTCGACACTGAGACTGCTTATCCTTTTGCTTTTTCTTGGCTACAGGGCAGATCTGAGAGGAGGATCCCGCGCACCTTTTAAGAATCTATAAACTGACCGGTAGAATAGCATGCGGACACCCTAAACAATTGGAAGGGGGCGCCTCAAAGTGAAAGTTTTGGCAAGAGCCCCGGGAAGAGTCAACCTGATCGGCGAGCATACAGATTACAATATGGGGTTTGTTTTACCCGCAGCGCTTGATCAAGCTCTTTCCCTTTATGGAAGAAAAACTGAAGGGAGGGTGGTAACTGCCTACGCGGCAGGACTCAATGCAAGCGCCAGTTTCAATCTTGATCAGCTTGAGCCGGTTCAAGGCGAACCACAATGGTATGACTATATCAAGGCTGTTTTTTGGTCTCTGCGCCTTGAAGGTTTCCCCCTGGTTGGCGCTGAAATAGAACTGAATAGCAATATTCCTATCGGGGCCGGTTTGAGTTCATCTGCTGCTCTTGAGATGGCTGCCGGTGCGGCTATGGTGGCTCTGGCGGGAAGATCAATCAGCTGTGATCGATTGGCGATTGCTTGCTGGCGGGCTGAAAACGAATATATCGGGGTGCGCTGCGGCATCATGGACCAATTTGCCGTAGGCCTCTCCAGGAAAGATCAAGCGCTTTTCCTGGACTGCAGAAGCCGGGAGTACAGGCATGTCCCTCTTATACTGGGAGATTACCGCCTCCTTATTGTTGACAGCAGGGTTAACAGGAGCCTGGCCGGTTCGGCTTATAACAGGCGACGGCAGGAATGTGAAGAAGCGGTTGAAGTTATCTCAAAAGCATGTGGGCACCAGTTTAACAGTTTAAGGGAAATTAACCTGGAAACTCTTAACCGGGTCGGGAATTTCCTCACCGATCCTCTTTACAGAAGGAGCCTTTATGTGATCGAGGAAAACAGGCGGGTAGAGTCTGCCGTTCAAAGCCTGGAAAGGGGGGACCTTGAGGAATTCGGCGCCTTGATGCTTTCATCCCATGCGGGGCTGCGGGATCTTTACGAGGTCAGCTGTCCCGAGCTTGATTTAATTGTTGACAGCGCAGTTGTTATTGATGGAGTTGCCGGCGCCAGGATGACCGGGGCCGGTTTTGGGGGTTGCGCTGTGGCGCTTGTTAACAGGAGATCCATTGACAGGCTCGAAAAGGAGATTGCCCGCGCTTTCCAGGATGCCGGCTACCGCCGGCCCCTGTTCTACCTTTCAACTGCGGGCAGCGGTTTGAGCTTTGAAACATTCTGAAACTCAGGGGGGAGACTTAATGGCCTATAATCTCTCCCCGTTAAGCGGAATAATATGATAGAATAGCGAAGTGTCGTTGATAAAGTATGACCAGCATGGGGGTAATTACAAATGGATAAGAATATTTTAAGCGCAAAAGAGCAGTTCGACATTCTGGCAGAAAATACTGTTGAAATAATAACGGAAGAAGAGTTTCTTAATAAGCTTGAGAAAAGCGTTTCCACAGGCGCTCCGCTGCGCTGTAAGCTGGGCATTGATCCTTCTGCTCCTGATCTGCACCTGGGGCACGCTGTTGTGCTGCATAAGCTGAGGGAGTTCCAACAGCTTGGGCACCACATTATCATTATCCTCGGTGATTTTACAGGCATGGTAGGAGACCCCACGGGGCGTTCAGAAACGCGCAAGCAGCTCTCTAAAGATGAAGTATTGGCCAATGCCCGCACTTACCAGGAGCAGATTTTCCACATCCTCGATCGTGAAAAGACAGAGATGGTTTTTAACAGCAGCTGGCTGGCCAGGCTAAACTTTGCCGATGTTATCCAGCTGGCTTCAAGCCTGACCGTGGCCAGGATGATGGAGCGCGAAGACTTTTCGAGACGCTACCAGGAAAATATGCCGATCAGTATCCATGAATTTTTCTACCCCCTTATGCAGGGTTATGATTCAATTGCCATTAAGGCTGATATCGAGTTTGGCGCTACAGAACAGAAATTCAACCTGCTCATGGGCAGGCACCTGCAGCGGGAGTATGGTCAGAGCCCGCAGGTAGCGTTTACCATGCCCATACTCGTTGGTTTAGACGGCGTGAATAAGATGAGCAAAAGCCTGGGTAATTATATTGGGATTACCGAAGAGCCCGCCCAGATTTACGGCAAGGCGATGTCTGTAGCCGATGAGCTGATGGAAGAATACTACCGCCTGGCCACCTCTCTTTCTGCAAAAGAAGTTAATGAAATTATTGCCTCCATAAAATCGGGCAAACTGCATCCCCGCGACGCTAAAATGCGCCTGGCCTCAGAAATAGTCGCTCTTTACCATGGCCGCAATGCGGCAGAGGCGGCAGAGGCCCAATTTAAGCAGGTTTTTCAGAAAGGCGAAATGCCTGATGATATGAAAGAGTATGAGTTTGAAGGACCGGTAGGAATTGTTCCGGTTATGGTAGCGGCCGGTTTGGCTTCAAGTAAATCGGAAGCGCGCCGTCTGATTGTCCAAAATGGAGTTAAGGTAGAAGGCGCTTTGGTCAGCTCTACTGATTTGGAGCTGCAGAGCAGCGCTGATGTGGTTGTCCAGGTTGGCAAACGCCGTTTCGCCCGGGTTGTCGTTAAATAACCCTGCCAGGTTGCTTTAACATGTTAAACTTCAAAATAAGGGCGCCCTTCGGGGGCGCCCAAATCCCAAATGGGGAGAAAAGTCAGGTTACTGTTTTTCCGTATAGCCATCCTTGATTGCGGCAACAACCTGCGGGTCCATCAGGGTTGTAACATCTCCCAAATCTCTTTGTTCCGCAATATCGCGCAGCAGGCGTCTCATAATTTTACCGCTGCGGGTTTTCGGCAGCTCATAGGTAAAGAAGACTTCTTCGGGCCTGGCGATAGCGCCGATAGCCTTCCCAACATGCTTTTTCAGCTCTGCTGCAAGCTCATCGCTGCCCTCGATTCCTTCTTTCAGGGTAACGAAGGCGGTTATGGCATGCCCCTTAATTTCATGGACCTTACCGATAACTGCCGCTTCGGCAACAGACGGGTGGTCAACCAGCGCGCTCTCGACTTCCATAGTTCCGATCCGGTGCCCCGACACATTCAGCACATCATCAACCCGTCCCATGATCCAGAAGTTACCGTCAGCATCTCTCCAGGCTCCATCGCCTGTGAAATAGATTCCTTCATATTGCTTCCAGTATGTGTAAAGATAACGATCCGGGTCTCCGTGCAGCGTTCTCAGCATTGCCGGCCAGGGGGATTTTGCAACGAGAAAACCTCTTTGCCCCGGCCCGGTGGAGTTACCTTTTTCATCGACGATATCCATTTCAACTCCCGGGAACGGTTTTGTTGCCGAGCCCGGTTTTAAGGGGGTAACGCCAGGTAGCGGGGTGATCATAATCATTCCCGTTTCTGTTTGCCACCAGGTATCGACAATAGGGCATTTGCCCCTTCCGATATGCTCATGGTACCAGATCCATGCTTCGGGATTAATTGGCTCTCCCACAGAGCCGAGCAGCCTTAAGCTCGACAAATCGCGTTTTGCCGGAAAATGATTGCCCCAGCGCATGAACGACCGGATTGCAGTCGGGGCTGTATAGAAGACGGTTACCCCGTATTTTTCAACCAGTTCCCAGAAACGGTCCCTTTCGGGGTAATCGGGGACACCTTCGTAAATCATGGTAGTGGCTCCGTTCGAAAGGGGTCCGTATATGATATAACTGTGACCGGTAATCCAGCCGATGTCGGCAGTGCACCAGAATACATCGTCGGGTTGATGGTCAAAAACATACTTGAATGTTGTGTTTACTCCGACCAGGTATCCTCCGCCGGTGTGCAGGATGCCTTTTGGCTTTCCAGTCGTTCCGCTGCTGTAGAGAATGAACAGGGGATCTTCTGCGTCCATAGGTTCAGGATCAAAACAGCTGTCTGCATCAGCCATCAAATCTTCCCAGCGGTAATCGCGTCCGTCCATGGGTTCATAGCCGGTTCCGGTCCGTTCAACTGTGACTACGCTCTGGATAGATTCACAAAGCGGCAATATTTCTTCTGCCGCCACTCGCATGGGGATCGTTTTCCCCCGGCGAAAAGCACCGTCAGCGGTAACGAGCACCTTTGATTTGGAATCAAGGATCCGGTCTTTCAGCGCTTCCGGGCTAAAACCGCCGAAGACAACGCTGTGAACGGCTCCAATACGGGTGCAGGCCAGCATGGCCACTATTGCTTCCGGAACCATTGGCATCCATATAGTGACAGCGTCGCCTTTGTCTACTTCCAGCTTACGGAGAACGCTGCTGAATTTACAGACCTCTTCAAGCAGTTCAGAGTAAGTGAGCTGCGCGGTGTCCCCTTTTTCCCCTTCAAAAATAAGCGCTCTTTTATCGCCAAGCCCGTTATTGACGTGGCGATCGAGGCAATTGGCAGAAATATTCAGTTTGCCTCCGGTAAACCAGCGGTAAAAAGGCGGGTTGCTATCATCCAATACGGCTTCCCATTTTTGGGACCAATCCAGCTCTGCAGCCATATCAGCCCAAAAAGAGAGCCGGTCCTTTTCAGCTTTCTTGTAAAGTTTGTCATCTCTGGCTAAGGCCTTAGATTTGAACTCGGCTGAGGGCAGAAAGGGTTTTACCTGTTCATCGCTGAACATTTTACCATGCTTCTCTTCTGACATAAGCATTGCCTCCTTATAGTGATATTTATGGAATATGTAAATAAGGTCTAACGGCGATAGGGTTTTATTATTCGCTAAAAGAAAGGCAATTCCTTTAAGATTCTGCAAATAGGCCAAAGAAATGATGGCAGGTTACTATAGGGGCTAATATTTAGATTGTGCCCATACAGCAGCCTTCAAAATGTTTAATCATTTTGCGGCAAATATTTTTCCCCGGCCTTGCGAGCAGAATATTACAGGGATGCTCTCTGATTTCGGGGTCATCGGTTTCCCACGTTTCAAAGCCGTATTTAGAAAAAATATCAATCATCAACCGGCGATACGCCCAGGGGGCGATATTGCTGGTCCTTATATCCCAGCTGTGAATAGTATGAATCGCTATTATAATGAAGTCATCAAAATAGGTAAAGCCGGGGTTTTTGAAGATTGCATTTAAAAGCGCTTTAATTACACCCATTTTGCGCCAGCCGGGATCAGTTTCTATACCGCCGAGCTCGATCAGCTCCGGGAAGCAGCGTTTTTCCCACCACGGGAAATCCGGTTTTTGAAAAGAAGCATATGATATGACGGTGTTAGCCAGGGTTGCAGTAAAAAGCAGCCCGTCCGGCTCGGCCGCCAGCTCAATCAGGGCCCGGTGCTGTGACGCAGCAGGTCTGAAACAGTTCAGCCCGGAGGAGAGGCGCCAATCAGTAAACTGGTCCGGGCTCACCGGGCCGCGCAGGTAGAGCTTACCCAGTGGAGTAATGAACGATTGGTTTATGGAATTGTAAGGTGGTTTTTGGATTGAGCGGGAAGGGTTATCGCAGTTTCGATCCATATTAAAACACCCCCTTGACATACTTCCATGCCAGGGTGTAAAATCCTCTATGGTGCTTTTAAAACAGGTTGCCCGGGTTTGGAAAATAAGTATTAAAAAGGCGGCCTTCTGTATTGACATGATAGCGGTTCTATGGTAAGATATTACTTGCCCTTAAAACGGCGGTGTTCTTTGAAAACTGAGCAGGATAAGAGAAGGGTCTCTTTTTTTTGGGTAAAACCGGTTCAAACTGGTTTTGTCTGGGATTTATTTGAGGCTCTTGCGATCAGTGTAACTTTAGAGCTACGGGTTAAACAGGTGTAAGTTTAATTTGTTAAATGAAGTTTGTTTTCCAAATATAAACTGGAGAGTTTGATCCTGGCTCAGGACGAACGCTGGCGGCGTGCCTAACACATGCAAGTCGAGCGAAGCGCTTTGAAACAGCTTGCTGTATTGAAGTGACTGAGCGGCGAACGGGTGAGTAACACGTGGGTTATCTGCCTTAAAGCCTGGGATAACAGTTGGAAACGGCTGCTAATACCGGATAATGTCTTTTACTTATAGTTTAAGACCAAAGCGTTATGTAGCGCTTTAAGATGAGCCCGCGTCCCATTAGCTAGTTGGTGGGGTAATGGCCTACCAAGGCGACGATGGGTAGCCGGTCTGAGAGGATGGACGGCCACACTGGAACTGAGACACGGTCCAGACTCCTACGGGAGGCAGCAGTGGGGAATTTTGCGCAATGGGGGCAACCCTGAC
>SLPH01000083.1 GCA_007132095.1 Syntrophomonadaceae bacterium
CACCGGTTTTCCAGGAAGAAGTCCTGGAGATGGAGGATCTCAGGGAAGGTATGCGCCTGAGGGGCGTGGTGCGCAACGTGGTTGATTTCGGTGCCTTCATCGATATCGGAGTCCACCAGGACGGGCTGGCGCACATCTCCGAGCTGGCGGATCGCTACGTGAAACACCCGGGGGATGTGTTAAAAGTCGGGGATATCGTGGAGGTGAAAGTGCTGACGGTGGATGTGAAACGAAAGAGGATTTCATTAACTCTCCGGGGAGTATAACAGGCCATGACGGACCAGTGCCGAACAGGCAAAAGGACAGCAGAGAAAAGAGTTGCAGCAGAATTTTTGTCTGCAGGCTTATTCAATTACCATGGACTCATTACCTTCGTCCCAGCGAACACTGCTGGTCACCTGGAACTCCTGTGGTTCTCCCAGTCATGGAGTGGATATTTCCTTAAACGGTCTTTTGTAACCCTCTCCCGATAGACTTTCCAGGATAATTAATATAAAATGTATGTGTTCAATAAATTATTTGAACGAACAGGTGCCGGGATATTTCACCGGATTTCAAGGAAACTATCCGCATGCTGCTTTTTGTTCTTCAGAGATGGACCACTACCGAATCTTTATATTGGAGAAATGAACGATGCTAAAGGAGCAACCAGAAAAAAGTACAGAAAGGGTAAATACGGGCAGCGTGTCTGCTGTCCGCGGCAGTGTGGTCGACGTTATTTTCCCGACCAGATTTCCACCGCTGCACGCCAGACTTGAAGCCGGGCCGGAAGGCGATATTGTGATCGAGGTAGTCTCTCATCATGTGGGCGGCATTGTTCGGGGCATTGCCCTTTCTCCGACAAGTGGTCTTCGGCGCGGCGATCCGGTCATCGACAGCAACGAAATGAATCGCGTTCCAGTGGGCAAGCAGGTCCTGGGGCGCATGTTCAATGTGTTCGGTGAGACCATTGACGAAAAAGAAGAACTGACTGACGTTGAAAGACGCGGCATCCATCAGACACCCGCCTCGATTTCCCGCCGGGTAACAGTAGCTGAAATATTTGAAACCGGCATCAAGGCGATTGACCTGCTCACTCCGCTTGAACGGGGCGGCAAGGCCGGCCTGTTCGGTGGGGCCGGGGTGGGCAAGACCGTTTTGATTACCGAGCTGATCAACAATACCGTGGGCAAGCACGAGGGCGTGAGTATTTTTTGTGGTATCGGCGAGCGATCGCGCGAAGCGGAAGAACTCTACCGTGATATTCAGGAGGCTGGCGTCCTTGATAACACGGTAATGATTTTCGGCCAAATGAACGAACCTCCCGGGGCGCGTTTCCTGGTTGGACATGCCGCCTTGACCATGGCCGAATATTTCCGAGATGAGGCAAAGCAGGATGTGCTGCTCTTAATCGATAATATTTTCCGTTTTGTGCAGGCCGGTTCTGAAGTTTCGGGTCTGCTCGGCAAGATGCCTTCCCGGGTCGGTTACCAGCCAACGCTGTCAACGGAGATCGCTGAGCTGCAGGAGCGCATATCTAATACAGCTACCGGGGCTATTACATCGATCCAGGCCGTGTACGTGCCAGCCGATGATTTTACCGATCCATCAGCCACCCATATCTTCGCTCACCTTTCTGCTTCGATTATTCTTTCCCGCAAGCGGGCCAGCGAAGGCTTGTATCCGGCTGTCGATCCCCTGCGCTCCTGGTCAAAAATGCTTACCCCCCTGGTTGTCGGTGAACGGCACTACATGGTGGCCCAGGAAGCAAGGCGTACCCTGGCCGAATACGAAGAGCTGAAAGATATCATTGCTATGCTCGGCCTGGAGGAACTTTCGCAGGAAGACCGCCAGGTTGTCAACCGGGCCCGCCGCCTGGAACGCTTTCTGACGCAGCCCTTTGTCACCACCGAGCAGTTTACCGGTCACCGCGGCCGGGTGGTTAATCTGGAAGATGCCATCGACGGCTGCGAGCGTATTTTGAACGATGAGTTTGCCGAGCGATCTGAATCGGATCTTTACATGCTAGGCAAAATCAGTGATATTAAGTCCAAATCTGGTGCCAAAACAAAGCAAGAGGAAGAGCAAGAGCCGAAAAATGATCAACCTGCGGGCAGCGCCCAGGCGCCAGAAGCGGAGCATCCTGGGAAAAAGGATAAAGATGCTGGTGCTGCAGGAAATGAAAATAAATAGGAAGAATATTTTGATGAGGAGAGTTTAGCTCTGAATTTAAAAATACTTTTACCGGCCGAAGTTTTGTTGGAAGTAGAAGTAGAAAAAGTTACTGCGGAGGCGGAAAACGGGTTTTTTACCTTGCTGCCTCGCCATATTGATTTTGTGGCCGCCTTGACCCCCGGCATTTTTTCCTACGCAACTATTTCCGGTGAAGAGCGCTTCCTCGCCCTCGATCAAGGAGTCCTGGTCAAACAGGGCGACCAGATCTATGTTTCAGCATCCAGGGCCGTTCCTGGAGACGACCTGGAGCACTTGCAGGATATCGTCGAAAATGAACTGAAAGTGCTTGATGAAAGCGAGAAGAAAGCTCGCTCGGTAATGTCCCGGCTGGAGGTGGATACCCTGCGGCGGTTTACCCGCCTGGGGGGAGAACGTTAGTGAACGGCAAAGATAAAGATAAGGAAAGCAAAAACAAAAATCTATCCGGCACAGTTGGCAAAAAGGCGAGCCGGCGCATCAAGGCTCGCCGTACTCGCGACCGCAGCATCTATTTTGGGCTCGGCATGTTCGGCCTGGTCGGCTGGACCATCGCTATCACCACCCTGGTTGGGGTTGCCGCTGGAATTTGGATCGACCGCACCTGGCCCGGTCCTTATTCCTGGACACTCACGCTCCTGTTCATCGGCCTTCTTGTCGGCTGTCTGAATGCCTGGTACTGGATTAAAAGAGAAGGCTGGCCGGACGACGACTAAGATGATAAAAAAATTAAACTTAAGTAGGAGGCATTGTAACGTGTACTGGGTCTATTTAGTTTTTGCGCTTCTGGCAGGCATTCTGTTCGGAATCTTTTTCTTTGGTGGGCTTTGGTGGACGGTGCAAAAAATAACGGGCAGCGAAAAAGCGTACCTTATCTCGGTGACAAGTTTTGTTGTGCGCACAGCTGTCGTGCTGGCTGGTTTTTATTTCTTGCTGATGTCCGGCTCGGCATATTTATTTGCCGCCCTGGCCGGCTTCCTGATTGCCCGGACGATTATTACATACAAGCTCAAGCCGGGTGAAGCATACAAATTATCTTCATGAAACCAGGAGGCTCATTAACCTCCCTCCCCTCTTTGAACTTTCGATTACGGTGCTGAGACATGAAAGGAG
>SLPH01000110.1 GCA_007132095.1 Syntrophomonadaceae bacterium
AAATGTGTCCGCTGTTACAGCTGCCGTAATGTCTGCCCGCTTTGCTACTGCCAGGACTGTATCCTGGATCGGTTGAACCCAACCTGGGTAAACCGGTCGGTCAACTTTTCCGAGAATACAGCTTTCAATATTGCCCGGGCTTTTCACCTTGCCGGCCGCTGCATAGAGTGCGGTGAGTGCGAGCGTGTCTGTCCGGCCAATATTCCCCTGGGCAAGCTAAATCGCAAGCTGGCCCGGGAGGTTAGGGATAAATACGACTTCGAGCCCGGGGTTGACCCCGAGGCCGAACCGTTCCAGGCCAGCTTTAAGCCTGATGATCCCGAAGACTTCATACTGTAGAGGTGGGTGATATGTCAGCGATGCTGTTAAATAAAGACAAGTGGCCCGAGTTCATCGGAAAATTGACCGCAAAGAATCTCTGGGCGCCGCAGGCAGAAGGCGACGCCATCCGTTTTGGGCCGGTGAAAGAGGGCGATCTGCCGGCTCTTGACTACAACAATACCAGGGTTCCGCCCAAGCAGGTTCTCTTCCCCCAGACCGAGACCATGTATCGTTTCCAGCTTGGAAACGTTGAAATGGAGACTCCTGAATTAACCGGGGAGCAGGTAGTTCTCGGGCTGCGACCCTGTGATGCGCGGGCAATGGATATTGTAGAAAAGCTGTTCAAGTGGGATGTAGATGATCCCTACTACCTGAAAAGACGCGAACTGGTAACCCTGGTCGGGGTCGCCTGCAGCGAACCCGGTTTAAACTGCTTCTGCACAACTGTTGGCGGAGGGCCTGCTTCCACTGAAGGGCTTGATTTACTGATGGTTGATTTTGGTGAAAACTACCTCCTTGAAGCGGTAACGGATAAAGGGAAAACCCTGCTTGAAGAGGTAAAAGAACTGCTTACTGATGCCCCCGCGGACAGCGCGGCGCAGAAAGAAAAAGCGGTTGCGGAAGCAGAAGGCAAAATTAAACGCACTATCGACAGTGAAGGCGTTCCCGCCGGCCTGCCCGGGCTATGGGAAGACCCTTTATGGCAGCGCGTTTCCGCTTCCTGCCTTGGCTGTGGCACCTGCACCTACCTCTGCCCCACCTGTCACTGTTTCGATATCCAGGACGAGGTGGAAGGGTTTGACGGCAGGCGCCTGCGCATGTGGGATTCCTGCATGTTTGGAGAATATACCATGCACACATCGGGCCATAATCCCCGGCCCAGCCGTAAAGAGCGAACCAGGAACAGGATCAGCCATAAATACAGTTACTATGTCGATAAGTTTGATGTAATAGCCTGCGTCGGGTGCGGCCGCTGTATCAACCTTTGCCCGGTCAATATCGACATCGTTGAAATACTGAGGCAGGTGAAGGAGGCGCTATGATTAACAGCGAAAACCCCTATATCCCTTATATTGCTACCGTGGAAGACACCTGGGATGAAACTTATGGCGATCGCGCTATAAAAACCTTCAAAGTTGTCTTTGACGACGAAGAAGTGCGTGAAAACTGGAGTCACCTGCCCGGTCAATGCGCCATGATCGGAGTCCTCGGTGTTGGCGAAAGCATGATCTCCATCTCCTGTTCACCGACAGAAGGAAAGTTCCTGCGGTTCTCCGTTATGCGCATGGGCAAGGTAACCCAGGCCCTGCATCAACTCGAACCGGGTGACAAGATGATGGTCCGCGGCCCCTACGGCAACAACTTTCCTGTGGACGAATGGCAGGGCAAGAATATCCTCACTATCGGTGGCGGTATCGGCCAGGCTCCGCTGCGGCCCATAGTCGAATACGTTAAGGCAAACAAAGATAAGTACGCCGGGCTGACCCTGGTCTACGGGGCCCGTACTTCCGGCGATCTCTGCTTCAAAGGCGAATTCGACGAAATGAGCAAAAGCGGCGACTTATCCTGTCATCTGACCATCGACATGGAAGAAGAAGGCTGGGATCACAACGTTGGCTTTGTGCCTCAAATGCTTCTTGACCTTAAGCCTTCTCCGGAAAACACCATCGCCATAACCTGCGGTCCGCCGATCATGATCCGCTTTGTCCTGGAAAACCTGAAAAAGCTGGGGTTTGAAGACGAGCAGATCTACACCACCCTGGAAAACAGGATGAAATGCGGTATCGGCAAATGCGGCCGCTGTAATGCAGGCAATATGTATGTCTGTAAAGATGGCCCTGTATTCTGCTATTCCGTGCTGAAGGAAATACCTGAAGCTTTTGCGTAAAACTAACATGTAAAACAAAATCTATGTTAGCTTTAAAAAGCGTCGCCCGCCGGGCGGCGCTTTTTTAACTGGTGCGCCCGTCATAACTCAGGCAGCGGGGTATTAGCCATGTTTAAGACCGAATGTTTCAAACATACATTCCTTCTTTCTTAATGTAAGGCTATCGGCAGCATGATTACAAATTCAAAAGATAGGCTTAAATTATGCCCAGACGCCTGCTTCCGCCTTGTTAGGTGCGTCTGCTTGTGCTAATATCTTATACATAACAGGGGGAGATGAAATAATGGAACAATACGGTATCGTTACGGAGGCAAAAGGTGAAACAGCATTTGTTTCTTTACAGCGGCACCTGGCCTGCGGTAACTGCGGAAAATGCGGGCTCTTAAGCGGGGCAAAAAAACGTGAAGTTACCGTGGAAGTTTTAAACCCCATCGAAGCTGAAAGCGGTCAAAGGGTTGTGGTTGAATCTGACGATCGCCATATTTTATTCATATCCTTCTTTTTATACATCGTTCCGCTGATCGGCCTCGTGGCCGGTATTTTCCTGTGGCTTAATGCTGCTGCCAGGCTTGGTTTAAGCGGTGATCAGGATTTGACTGCAGTAGGGGTTGGTTTGGCCCTCATGGTTCTAATATTTATCGGGATCAGGATCTGGGATCGCCGGGTTAAAGACGATCCAAAATATAAGCCAACCATCACCTCGATCATAGAGGGAGAACCTCCTGGAGAATGCGCGGATGAAAGCCGCGTTGACTAACAAATAAATCAAGTTAACAGTTAGCATTTTATTTAATAAGGCTCTTACTTGATCTGATAAAGAAAATGGGGAGGCAGCATGATGACAAAAACCTATACCGTTGCAGTAGTTGGGGCGACCGGAATGGTCGGTCAGAAAATGGTCGAGGTGCTGATCGAGCGAAAATTTCCTTTCAGCAGTTTAAAACTCTTGGCCTCGGCACGCTCGGCAAACACAAAAGTTGAAGCCGGTGGTAAAACATATACCGTTGAAGAACTCACGGCACAGTCTTTCAAAGGGGTTGACTTTGCCTTTTTCAGCGCCGGCGGGTCAATTAGCGAAGAA
>SLPH01000047.1 GCA_007132095.1 Syntrophomonadaceae bacterium
TCGCCTGGTCGGGGGCGCCGGTGAAGAAACCATAATCGCCCGGGTTGGCGAAGGGATTGTAACCACAATCGGCTCTTCAACTGACCACAAGATGGTTCTCGAAAATCCGGATACGATATCCAACACTGTGTTGAACAAGGGGCTCGATTCAGGCACCGCCTTTGAAATACTCTCGATTGACGTTGCCGATGTTGATGTTGGCAAAAACATTGGAGCCCAGCTGCAAACTGACCAGGCCGAAGCCGACAAGCGGATCGCCCAGGCCAAGGCTGAAGAACGTCGCGCCATGGCTGTTGCCAGGGAACAGGAAATGCAGGCCTCTGTTCAGGAGATGCGCGCTAAGGTTGTCGAGGCCGAAGCCGAGGTGCCCCGGGCGATGGCCCAGGCATTCCGTGATGGCAACCTGGGGGTAATGGATTATTACCAGATGCACAATGTGATGGCTGACACAGATATGCGCCGCAACATTAGCAAACTTGGCGGGGACGCTCAGCCGGAGGACAAGGAGTAAAACGGAGGCTTTCTCGATATGGAAGGCAACATTACATTTCTGATTATAATATTTATCATTGTATCCAGGCTTCTGGCTGCCCTGTTTAGAAAGACTGCAGCCGGCAGCGGGACCGGGAGCCGCGAGCGGCGGCAGTCTCCTGTTGAGCCGGAGTTTACGGTAGAAACAAGGCCAATTTCTGCTCCACCGCCCGGTCAGGCTGTCGACCCCTGGAGCTTTGAGCCTACCGGTGAGACGAGAATGCCGGTTGACAGCAGGCCTTTTGAAAGCCCTGCTGCTGAAACTAAGTCTTCGAGGATACAGGAACCTCCTCCGCTTTTTAGAGAGGAGGATAAGATTGATGGCCGGCCTTCGAAGAAAATGGCAAGGTCCGGTAAAGCCGGCCGAAGCAGTGTGCTCGGGGACCTGGAACAGACCTTTGCCACAAAAGGCAAATTTCTATCGGCCTTTATAATGCATGAAATACTCGAACCACCGAAGGCTCTTAAAAAGCGCAGGCAGTCTTAGCGCTCTTATCAGCGCAGCTGCCAGAGGAGAAGTTGAATAATAACCTAGCTTGGCTGGAGGCTTGATTAAATGGCGACAGAAAAGCCCTGGTCTGAAATAGGCGCCGGACCGCCCGGTAGCGCTGATATAAATATACTTGGTGTTCCCTTCGATGGTGCGGTAAGCAATGCCGCCGGCGCCGCTGAGGCTCCTGTGCGCCTGCGAGAGCTTTCGAAGATATTACCCCCTTTTTCCGAAGCAGGGGTCGATCTTCGGCCGCTGAGAATCCATGACTATGGCGATTTGACGGTTACCTCTGAATGGGAGGGCTACTTCGACAGTGTAAAAGAAAAAGCGGCCGGGCTTTTCAGGTCAGGCGGATTCAACCTATTCCTTGGTGGGGATCACTCAATCAATATTCCCCTGTCTGCCGCTTTTGCCGAGCATCATTATCCTGCTCCGGTTGGAATGATTCATCTTGATTCTCACTGCGACCTCATGGATGTTTACGATGGGTTGAAATGGTCGCATGCCTGCCCGCAGAGACGCTTTCTTGAGCAGCCCAATGCCGAGCCAAAGCGCCTGTTTTTGCTGGGAATCCGCTCTTATGAAGCGGAGGAGTTAGATTTTATCAATCGACACCCCTCCCTGACCGTGGTTGGGGCAGGCCAATTTTTACAGCAAACTCCCGGGCAAACTTTACAGATGATATGTGAAGCCATGAGCGGCCTGGAATCTCTGTACCTATCCCTTGATATCGATGTCTTGGATCCGGCCTACGCCCCCGGCACAGGGACACCTGAAGGAGGCGGCCTCTCTACAAGGCAGGTTTTTGAGTTGGTTCGAAATATTGTTGAGCGGCTGCCTGTAAAGGCGATGGATCTTGTAGAAGTGGCTCCTCCCCTGGATCATTCCGATATTACCTCGTGGGCTGCCCTGAAAATAATTTATGAACTATTTGCTGCACTTGCCCTGAAAAAGCAATAGCATTGTTCTATTCTTATCCTTTGAAATCGCTTTAACAGAAAGGAGAGCATTACTTATTGTCTATTAATGAAATTAGCCGCACCTTGATGCTATCCGGCGGTGACGAATCAGTTCAGCTTCTGGGAAAACATGATCGCCATTTTGCCCTGGTTGAGGATAAGTTTGCAGTACGCCTTATCCCCAGGGGTCATGAACTGGAGATCGAAGGGGCGGAAGAAGATGTTGAAGTAGTTTATACAATGTTCCAGGAGCTGCTGGCTCATATTCGTAAAGGGCACCTTTTGACAGGTCGCGAGTTTGAATATGCCCTGAAGCTGGCCGGGCAGGGTGACGTTAACCTGATCTGCTCTCTTTTTAGCGATCTGGTCCTGGTTACCCCGCGCGGAAAGCAGATCAGGCCAAAAACGATAGGTCAGAAAAGATATCTTGAAGCGATACGCTGTTTTGACATAGTTCTCTCAATTGGCCCTGCGGGTACGGGAAAAACCTACCTTGCACTGGCGATGGCCGTTGATGCCCTGAAGTGTAAGCAGGTGCAGCGCCTGGTTTTAACCAGGCCTGCAGTTGAAGCAGGCGAACACCTGGGCTTTCTTCCCGGTGATTTCCAGGAAAAGGTTGATCCGTACCTAAGGCCTATTTATGACGGCCTTTACGATTTGCTGGGAATAGAAACCTTCCAGAAATACAGGGAAAAAGGTATAATTGAGATTGCGCCTCTTGCTTACATGCGGGGGCGCACATTGGATGATTCCTTTGTGATCCTTGACGAGGGGCAGAATGCCACCTCTGAGCAGATGAAAATGTTCCTCACGCGCCTTGGATTTGGTTCTAAAGCGGTAATAACCGGTGACATTACCCAGGTAGACCTTCCCCGCGGGCGTTTTTCGGGGCTGGAAGAAGCATCGAGGATACTTGCAGGCATTGAAGGAATTGCCATTAGCTATCTTTCTGATAAAGACGTTGTCAGGCACCCCCTGGTTCAAAAAATAATCAGGGCTTACGAAAATTACAAAGCCTCCGGGGAGAGCAGCAAGAGTGAATAATAAAGACAGATTAAGCGCTATTTTTGATCGGTCAGTCTCTTTCAGGGACAATATTATGCTGCAAAAAATTGCCCTGGCGGCAGCCCTGTTTCTGGCCATCTATTTGCTGCTGATCATTTCCAGTATGCCGGCAAGACTTGATCTTTCTATCGGCAGACCAAGCCCCAAGACGATTTACGCTTCACGGGACACCATCGACGAATATACGACAAATCGGCTGAGAGAATCGGCAGCTGATTCAGTTTCAAGCGTCTATAATGATAATCCGGCCGTGCTCGAAAATGCCCTGGAACAGATTGATCAATTTTTTGAGGCTGTTTTTGAAATTAAAGCAGACGAAGAAGCAGAATACGATGATAAAATCTATGCCCTCCAGGAGTTAACAGAAGAAGAACTCCCGGAGTCGACTCTTGAAGCCCTCTTGATCGAGCAGGCTACCCTGCTGAGCATGCAGCGCAGGCTCAGCAGTGTAGTTACTGAAATATTCCAGCAGGGTATCCGGGAAGAAGACCTGCAGAGCACCAGGAGGCGTGTGACTCAGGAGATCGCCCTGCTGCCATTCAATTCCGAACTGAAGAGGATTGCAGAGCAGTTGGTCCTTCCCATGGTCGAGCCAAACAGGTTTCTTGACGTCGCAGCGACTGAAGCCATGCGCGAGCAGGCCCGCCAGGAAGTGGAGCCTGTAATTGTGCTAAGGAACACACTAATCGTTAGTGAAGGAGAACCGGTAAGAGCTCAGCAGATGGCTTTGCTTGAAAGCATGGGATTGCTCAGGGGAAGGCAGGCGGATTACTTCGGATACGTGGGCCTTTTTTTCCTGCTCCTGATCGTGTTTATCGTTGTAACTATCTATATCAGAATTTTCGTAAACCACGTTTTTCGCAGCCCTCCCTATTTAACCCTAATGGGACTGGTAGTGATCATTACCCTGGTATTTGCTATTGCGGCAACTTATTTTTCCGGCTATCTCATACCGGTAGCGATCGGGGTAATCCTGCTAACCGTCCTTTTCGGCTATAAGCTGGCGGTTATCATCAACCTCGTATTTGCCCTCTTTGTCGGTCTGATCACTAGCGGCGATTTTGCCTTTGTTATAGTGGCCATGCTTGGAGGCATGGTTTCAATTTACGCTGTTTCAACACTAAGTCAGAGAAGCGATCTGGCCAGGGCCGGCTTTTTTGTGGCTGTAACCAATGCAGGCGTGATCGTCTCAATTTTCTTCTTTTTTGGCAATGTAAGTTTAGAAACTGATTCTCTCGTTTCGCTGGGATACAGCGTCCTGGCCGGAATTGGCAGCGGAATATTTTCTTCAGTGATAGCAATTGGCCTTCTACCTTACCTGGAAACCTTTTTTGGCGTAACTACAGCAATTACCCTGCTCGAGCTCTCCAACCCGAATCATCCGCTCTTGAAGGAAATGCTGCAAAAAGCGCCCGGCACGTATTATCACAGTATGATGGTTTCAAACCTGGCCGAGTCTGCCGCTGAATCGGTTAAAGCCGATGCGCTCCTGACCAGGGTAGGTGCATATTACCACGATATCGGAAAATTAAAGCGGCCTTATTTCTTTTCAGAAAACCAGCTTTCAGGAGATAACCCGCACAGCAAGCTTTCGCCAAACCTGAGCTCCTTGATTATCGGCGCCCATCCCAAGGACGGTTTTGAAATGGGGAAAAAACACAAACTACCGGAAGCGATCCTTGATATAACCTCGCAGCATCATGGCACCAGCATGATCTCCTTCTTTTACCAGCAAGCGCTTGAGAATTGTGAACATGAAGAGGTTCCCATGGAAAAGTTTCGTTACGAGGGTCCAAAGCCCCAGACCAAAGAGGCGGCAATTATAATGCTTGCCGATGTGGTTGAAGCGGGTGTGCGATCCCTCTCCAAGCCGGCCGGCGGCAGGGTGGAAACCATGATCAGGAGAATGATTAAAGAAAAAGTAGACGACGGCCAGCTGGATGAGTGCGATTTGACTTTTAAAGAGATCGATTTAATCGCTCAGTCTTTTGTCTACATTATGTCTGGAATTTATCACTCCAGGATTGAATATCCTGAAAAAGATTTAAAAGCGGAACTGGAAAGGAGTTCTTCTGACAGATGAGCGTTATTTTAACTGCAGCAGTTGGAGAATCCCCTTTTTCTTCTGCTTTTACAGAAAAACTAACCTCTTTACTTGACGGACTGCTGTCAGAACATGAACTGGGTCATGGCGAAGTCGGCCTCATTCTTACAGGTGACGGAGAGATACAAAAGCTGAACAGGCAGTACAGGAATATTGATGCTCCCACGGATGTCCTTTCTTTTGGCTACCTTGACCCTGACGATCATGACGGTGATAATAAAGGCGATACTGCTGTTGGCGATATTTATATTTCCCTTGACAGGGCCAGGCGGCAGGCTTTTGAAGCAGGGCACACTTTGGAGCGCGAAACAGCATTACTTGCCGTGCATGGTATGCTGCACCTTTTGGGCTACGACCATGACAGCGCCTCTGCAGAAAAGCTGATGTGGGGCAAGCAAGAGGAGATACTGGGAAAGATTGAATAAAAAAACAGGCAGAGACAATCAGGTTGAAGGCGTTATATACAGCTTGAGAAACGCTTACCGCGGTTTGAAGTATTCCTTCGCAACCCAGCGCAACATGGCTATTCATTCCATTATCGGCGCTGTCGTAATTGCTGCGGCAATCTTCCTTCGTGTTTCTTTTCTGGAAGTTGCAATTTTGGTAGTTGTCATTGCCCTTGTAGTTGCCGCTGAAATACTGAACACCTCCCTGGAAAAAACAATCGATCTCATTACCAGGGAGAGAAATGAACTGGCTCATATAGCAAAGGATACGGCAGCCGGCGCGGTCCTGTTTGCCGCAATATTAGCCGTGGTTACAGGCCTATTAATCCTCGGCCCTCCTCTCTTCGATCTGGTTACAGACCTGTTGAGGTAACTATTTTCTTGCGGAAGGTGATAAAGCATGCACCATCAAAGATTACTGGCCGCTGCCAGGGCCGCCCGTTCCAGGGCATATGCCCCTTATTCCGGTTTCCGGGTCGGCGCTGCCCTGCTTACAGACAGAGGCAGCATCTATACAGGAGCTAATATTGAAAACTCTTCATACGGCTTGACTATCTGTGCTGAAAGAGTTGCCCTTTTTTCGGCTGTTCATGCCGGTATTAGAAGCTTCAAGGGTTTAACCGTCGTTACCGACACCACCCCTCCTTCGAGCCCCTGCGGCGCCTGCAGGCAGGTATTGCTGGAATTGGCGGGCGATATTGAAGTAGTCATGGCAAATATGCAGGGTGACCAGTTTACCCGTTCCGCCCTGGAACTCTTGCCCCATCCATTTGGTCCTCAAGCCGCCCTCAAAGATTGGGATAAGGGCCTGGAAACCCCGGACAATGAAGCCTGGAGAATGCCTGTTTCTTACAACCCGATCGGCTATGTCCGGAACAGTTTTTCTTCAACTGCAGAAATCCCCTCACGTTATAAGGAACTGCTGTCGGAAGTGGTCCTTGATCCGGTTTATACACAGGGGCTTTATCGTCTTGACGAAGAGGAAAGAATAGTGATTTTCTCTCATTTGCATAGCTCCGAAGGGTTTAATTTGAAAGGCGAACGCAGTGGAAGGGGAGGAGAAGTGTATGGAGTATTCTCCTGTCGCACTCCTTTTCGGCCCAACCCGCTGGCCCAAACAGTCGTAGAACTGGTCGGTATAGATAATAATATCCTCACGGTCAGGGGACTGGATTTAATCAATGGCACTCCCGTTTTGGATATAAAGACTGATTACGACAGGTTGAAAGGATAAACTATGCATCGATCAGGATTTATCGCTTTGATCGGCCGCCCGAACGTGGGAAAATCAACCCTGCTCAATGCCCTTGTCGGCGAAAAAATATCGATTATTTCAGATAAGCCGCAGACGACAAGAAACCGGATCAGCGCTGTCCTGACCAGGCCTGAAGAGCAGATTATCTTTATCGACACACCGGGCCTGCACAAACCTAAACACCTGCTTGGCACATCAATGGTCAGCATGGCTCGCTCTACCATGAATGAAGTTGACCTGATCTGCTTTCTGGTCGAAGCAAACGAACCGCCCGGGCGAGGCGATGCCTTTATCGCAGAAATCCTTGCATCAGCTGATAACCCTGTGTTTCTTGTGATCAATAAAAGCGATCTCACCTCGCCGGAGCAGCTTGAACGCAACCGGGACTTATACGGGGAGCTAATTAAGGCCGAAGGGGTTTTTGTGCTCTCAGCTCTTAAAAGTTTAAACTTGGAACCCCTTGTTGAAGCTATTATCGAACGTCTGCCCGAGGGACCTCAATATTATCCGCCGGACATGATCACCGATCAGCCCGGCCGTTTTATTGCCGCCGAGATAATCCGTGAAAAAATTATCGCTCTTACCCGCCAGGAAGTTCCCTTTTCCGTTGCGGTTGTTATTGAAGAGATGAAACCGCGGGAAGAGAGCGACCTTCTGGACATCAGGGCTGAAGTTCTTGTTGAGCGCAAGTCCCAGGTGGGCATTATTGTGGGTAAAGGCGGGACGCTGCTCAAAGAGGTGGGAACCAGGGCCAGGCTGGAACTGGAGGCTCTTTTTGGCCAGAGAATATTTCTCGATATCAGGGTTAAGGTCAGGAAGGACTGGCGCAACCGGCAGGACGAGCTGCGCCGCCTTGGCTATGAGGGCTAAGGTCAGGACGGTATAACCGGTTTTGTTTAATTTCTATAGGGATGTGCCGATATGGCGGGACGAAACTTTAAAGCAATAGGCCTGGTGCTGCGCAGCAGGATCCTGGGCGAATCCGATCGTCTCATTACAGTTCTCACACCGGATCGGGGCAAGTTTGAAGCTGTCGCCCGCGGGGCCCGCAAAACAAAGAGCAAGCTGGCTGCAGGGGTCGACCTGTTCACGCACGGATCTTTTGACTTTTACAGCGGTAAAACCTGGCCTGTTCTAACCGGTCAGGATGTAATAGAGCATTTTTCTTGCTTCCGTGAAGACTATACCTGTTACCCCTACGGCCTTTACCTGGCCGAGCTTGTTGATCGCCTGGTTTCGGGAGAGGAATCCAACCCGGAAATATTTAACCTGCTGCTTGATGGATGGAAGCTGCTGGGAGAGAACCTGGACAGGGCTCTTTTATGCCGTGCCTTCGAGCTGAAGCTGGCTCACGCGGCAGGTTACAGCCCGCATCTCGATGCATGTACAGGGTGCGGTATGACGGGTAACGGGGCTTTCAGCCCCAGGCAGGGCGGGCTTGTCTGTTCCGAATGCCGGGGGATCGACTTGATCAGGCTCGATCCCGGAACCCTTGCCCTGGCCAAACATTTGCTCCAGATGCCGCTGGCCTCCAGCCGCAAAGTCCGTTCGACTAACGCTCAGAAAGATCAACTGCGCAGGGTAAATACAGCTTTTCTGGCTTATCATCCTGAGCTGGGCGACATTAAAACCAGGAAACTGCTGGATGAGTAGCCCGTCTTTTCGCCCGGCCTGCTCCCGGGGTTTGTGGGGTTGCGTATAAGCCTGGCGCTTTTAAAAAACAGCGATCCAATATTTTTGATTAATACTACAGCAGTCTGGGGAGGTGACCCCGGTGAAGACGCCCGGAACTGAAGGCCGCAGCGGAGTGGGATTTCAGATCAATGCCCTGTCGGAAGAATCGATTGATCGGATTCATGAAGCCACCCTTGAGGTGATGAACAAAACAGGTCTCAGGGTTTACAGCGATCTGGCGCTTGACATATACCACGGTGGAGGTTGTTTTGTAGACCGGGCCGCAAAGACAGTTTTTTTCCCTGCCGAAGTCGTCGAATCCTGTATCAAAAGGGCTCCGGAAGAAGTCTTGCTTGCCGCTCGCGACGAGAGCTTTGATTACCTGGCCGGAGGAAGAAGGGTCGGTTTCTGTAATTTTAGCTGCGGTGTCCAGGTGGTTGATCTTGAAAGCGGTTCTGTCCGCGATTCCACCCTGCAGGATTCTGCTGATGTAGCCAGGCTGGTCGATTACCTGGATCAGTACGACATTTTGGACTGTCCTGTCATCCCCCGCGACGTTAATCCGGCCCTCTTCTCGCTGTATAACTACGAGATAATGGTCTCAAATACTGTCAAACACTGTAGCACTGCGCCGCAGAGTTACCGCCATGCCGAACTTATGATCGATATGGCAGCCGCGATTATCGGGAGCAGGGAGGAGTTAAAAAAGAGGCCGATCATCTCGGCCGATGTTTGCCCCCAGAGCCCGCTATCCCTGGCCCGGGAAACCTGCGAAACCATAATTGTTTATGCCAGACACGGTATTCCTGTTAATGTGCTTTCCATGGCCCTGGCAGGCGGTACTGCGCCCGTTACCCTGGCCGGAACGCTTGTCACTCATAATGCTGAAGTTTTAGCCGGAATCTGTCTCAGCCAGCTGGCAAAACCGGGGGCACCCAATTTTTACGGCAGTTCATCGACGATCATGGAAATGCGCCGCGGCACCGCCGCCGTGGGCTGCCCGGAAATGGCCATGATCAGCGCTTGTGTTACGGCGATGGCAAGGCGTTACGGTATCCCCAGTTTTCTGGCCGGTTCATAGACTGATAGCAAGCTGGGCGATCTCCAGGCCGGTCATGAGCGTACTCTTACCATTATGGCTGCAGCGTTGGCAGGTGCCAACATGATTTACGGCCCCGGTATGGTGGAGCAGGGAATGACCATGGACTACGGCCTGCTGGTCGCTGATAACGAATTTGTCCGCATGGTCAAACGATTGCTGGTAGGGGTACCTGTTAATACTGATACCCTGGCTGTTGGTTTAATCAGGGAGGTTGGTATTGGGGGAGAATTTGTTACCCACCAGCACACGTTTAACCATTTCAAAGAAAACCAGGTTCAAGTCACCATGGTTGATCGAAACACAAGGGGTGCCTGGCTATCCGAAGGAGGCCTCGATATGCACAGCCGTTGCAACGAAGAAGCAAGAAAAATCCTGGCTTCGCATCAATGTCTTCCTTTAGATGAGCAAACCAAAAGGGATCTGCGCAAGATTATTCTTCTGGCAGAGAAAGAATTTGCTACCTGACTTCCGCTTCCATTGTCAGGCGGGAGGTAATAATATTGCAGCAGGGAATTATTATATTAGCGCCTGCTTCCAATGCTTATAATCGGGGACGATGCTGAAGCAGAAAATATTCTTTGCGGGCGCCAGGGGGACAGCTCTTCCCGGAAATAAGTATATCAGGAGGATGAATAGATGAAAATTGGCATCATATTTTACTCTCTTTCAGGCAACACCAGGCAGGTTGCAGAAAAAATTGAGAAAAATCTTTCTGCTGCAGGCCACACTGTTTCGCTGGAAGAAATCCGGATTTCCGGCGACACGCCGGCCCAGGCCGGAAAGTTTAAGCTGGAACACGTTCCATCCGTTGAAGAATTTGAGGCCCTGATCCTGGGATCCCCTGTGCAGGCCTTCAGCCTTAACCCGGTCATGAAAGCCTATCTTGATACCATGCCTTCTTTAAAAGGCAAAAAGGTTGCTCTTTTTGTTACCAAGCATTTGCCCATGCTCTGGCTTGGCGGCACCGGGGCGATCGGAATTATGAAGAAAGCTTGCGAAAAGAAAGAAGCCCGGGTGGTGGGAACAGAAATAGTCGTCTGGTCCGGTAAACACCGTTCGCGATCAATAAAGAATTGCGAAGACAGCGTCAGCCGCCTGTTCTCTCCTTCGAACTGAAGAATGCCAGGGCAGGGGTAAAGCGCTTAACTGCAACCGGAGGTGTGTTAAACTTGGAAAAAGAGATGCTTGCCCTAGTTAAAAGGAATATGGGGCCCGGTTATAGTCTTGAAAAGGTGCCGGTGCCCGTTCCCCGGGAAGGAGAACTTCTCGTCAGAGTCGAGGCCGTCGGTATATGCGGCACAGATCTTTCCATTATTGCCGGAAAAAGGGAAATTCCGCTGCCTCTTGTTCCGGGGCATGAATTTGCAGGGAAAGTGGCCGCGACCGGCCCCGAAGTGGAAGAGTTTTCTGTCGGGGACAGGGTTACTGCCGGCCTGGTCATCGGTTGTGGCGATTGCCCTTATTGCCTTGAAGACTTAGATACTCTTTGCGATAATATCCTGGAAACGGGCATTCATGTTGATGGGGCTTTTGCCAGGTACGTAAAGGTTCCTGCAAAAGTGACCCATTTGCTTCCGGAAAGCATGAGTTATGAGGATGGGGCCCTGCTTGATCCTGTTGCCTCTGCCTATCGGGCTGTAAAAAAGGCGGCGATAAAGCATGGTGAAACAGTAGTTGTTGTCGGGCCGGGGCCGATCGGTCTGCTGGCAGTCCAGATAGCCAGGGCCGAAGGCGCAGGTCGGATCATCATTACCGGTCTTCCGGAAGACGAGCCAAGGTTGTCCAGGGCCCTTTTAAACGGAGCCGATGAAGCTGTCAGCGGCTCTGCGGCCAGCGTTATCGCTTCTCTAGATCAGATTACTGCCGGGAGAAAAGCTGATGTTGTGATCGAAGCCACCGGTAGATCATCTGCCCTGGAAGTTTGCACCTCCGTTCTAAAGAAATGTGGAAGACTGAGTATTGCCGGCATATTTCACGAAAACCCGCCTGTCGATTTAGGACGGGTTGTGCGCTCGGAATTGACCATTACGGGCAGTATATGTTACACGATCCAGGATTTTAAAGATTCGCTTACCCTGGTTTGCGAGGGCAGGATTAATCCTGCCAGCCTGATCACCCACCGTCTGCCTCTGGAAGATATTGGTGACGGACTGGCGCTGTTGGAACGCAGGGAAGCAATTAAGGTGATTCTGGAGCCATAACAACCAGGAGGAGGAGATTAGACAGCATGAAAAGGGAACATGATGTTGCTTCTGCCCATCCCTACATGCCCACCGGGGCGCCTGAAATCAGGGCGGAGATGTTAAAAGAGGTTGGGGCAGACACACTGGAGGATCTCGTTTCCGATATTCCGGAAAAGTTCAGGTTCAGAGGCAAAATGAATATCCCGGAGCCGCTTTTAAGCGAATCGGATTTAAAGCGGCACGTGGAAAGCATCATGGTTAGGAACATTTCCTGCGCCGATTACACAAGTTTTCTCGGGGCCGGTTGCTATCGTCATTACGTGCCCGCTGTTTGTGACGAGATTAACAGCAGGGCTGAGTTTCTGACCGCTTACGTGGGTGACACTTATTCTGATCATGGCAAAATGCAGGCATTTTTTGAATACTGCAGCCTCATGGCCGAACTCCTCGAAATGGATGTTGTCAGTTATACTACCTTTGACGGGGGTCAGGCTGCCTGCTCTGCGCTCAGAATGGCCCTCAAGATTACCGGCAGGAAAAAACTGCTTGTTCCGGCCACGATCAACCCGGAAGTTTTAAGTCAGCTGAGGGATTATTCAGGCCACCTGGCAGAAATTATAACTATTGATCGCCATCCTGAAACCGCCGGAATGGAACTGGAAGTTTTGGATCGGGAGTTGGATAACCAAACTGCCGCCGTCTATATTGAAAACCCTTCCTACCTGGGCTTTCTTGAACTGAATGCCGGAAAAATCAGCGACCTGGCTCATTCCCGGGGCGCCCTTTTTGTTGTCGGGGCCGATCCGATTTCGCTGGGTGTTATCACCCCGCCGGCCACATACGGAGCTGATATTGTCTGCGGCGATATTCAATCTCTGGGTTTGCATATGCATTACGGCGGTGGCTGCGCCGGCTATATCGCCACTCCCGACGAAGAGCGATTTATTGCCAGCTATCCCACCTACATTTATGGTATTACCAGGGCCAGGGACGACAGCGGTTTCGGGTGGGGCCGCGCATTGAACTGGCGCACTTCTCACGGCAGCAGGGAGAAAGCGAACGAGTATATGGGCACAGCTGCCGGCTTATGGGCCATAACGGCCGCTGTTTACCTTGCCCTGATGGGGCCGCAGGGTATGAAAGAAACTGGCGCGACAATCCTGGCCAGAACAGAATATGCCCGCCGGATCCTGGGGGAGATAAAGGGTGTCCGGTCAAACCTGATCAGGGCTCCGCATTTCAGGGAAGTGGTTGTTAATTTTGACAATACCGGGTGCAGCACTGCCGCTGTAAACCGCTCGCTGCTTGGGCATGGGATCTTTGGCGGCAAGGATTTATCCGGAGACTTTCCCTGGCTGGGGCAGAGCGCCCTTTACTGTTTCACCGAAGCTACCACCGCTGATGATATCGACAGGCTGGCTGAAGCGCTCGATCAGATCCTTAACAGCAGGGAGGGGAACTGATATGAAAAACTCCGATAATAAGGCAGGCAAGGTTAGGAATTATCACGGGGTGCGCTGGGACGAGCCGATCATCATGGAAATGGGCCAACACGGCCAGCGAGGTTTCGTGCCTTCACCGCTCGAGGATAGGGTTATTGAAAAAGTTGGCGATCCCATGGATCTTTTACCGTCCGGCTTGAAGAGAGAACAGGAGCCGGCGCTGCCGGAACTTGGTCAGATGCAGGTTTTAAGACACTTTCTGCGCCTTTCACAGGAAACACTTGGCGCAGATCTATGCATCGATCTTGGTCAGGGTACATGCACTATGAAATACAGCCCAAAAATTAATGAAGCTCTGGTCAGTTCACCGAAAATGAGCGAGCTGCATCCATACCAGGATGAAGAGACAGTTCAGGGTATCCTGGAAATTACTTATCAGCTGGAGCAGTATTTAAAAGAACTTTCCGGAATGGACAAGTTTTCATTTCAGGGCAGCTCCGGAACCCAGGCAATTTACGCTAACGTTTCCGTAATCAGGAAATATTTCCTGGACCGTGGCGAAACAGGCCGCAACGAGATTATTACTACAATACTTTCTCATCCCGGGAACCCTGGCGCGGCTGCGACGGCAGGCTATAAAGTTATCACCCTCATGCCGGATGAGAGCGGTCTGCCCGACCTCGAAGCGCTGAAAGCGGCCGTATCGGAAAAAACGGCCGCACTGTTGATCACCAACCCGGAAGATACCGGCATTTTCAATGACCGGATTAGCGAGTTTACCGATATTGTTCATCAAGCGGGCGGGCTTTGCTGTTATGACCACGCCAATGCAAACGGGTTGATGGGTATTGTCAGGGCTGTCGATATGGGTTTTGACCTCTGTCACTATAATTTACACAAATCGTTTTCATCTCCCCATGGCAGTCACGGGCCGGGAGCCGGAGCGCAGGGTGTAACTGAAAAACTGGCCAAATACCTTCCTGTGCCTACAGTTGAATTTGATGGAAAGAAATACTGCCTCAGTTATGACCGCCCTGATTCAATCGGTAAGATCCGCAAATTTTATGGTGTTCCGCCGGTGTTTGTTCGCGCCTATGCATATATCAGATCCCTGGGCCCGGATGGTCTAAAACTGGCTGCTTTGCTCTCAATTCTGAACAACAACTACCTGCTTAAAAAGCTGCTCCAGGTGCCGGGCTTAAGCTGTCCCATGGCTGAAGGGCGCCAGCGGATCGAACAGGCCAGGCTAAGCTGGGCTGAACTGAAAGAAACGACAGGGATCGGCACTGACTGCATTAACCGCAGGATCATCGATTACGGCCTGCAAACCTATTTTACCAGCCATCACCCCTGGATTATCCCCGAGCCATTTACACCAGAGCCGCCGGAATCATACTCCAAAGACGATCTGGATGAATATGCAGCTGTGCTCGAACGGGTAGCCAGGGAGGCTTACAGCGATCCCGACCTGGTCCGGGATGCTCCTCACAACAGCGCTATCAGCCTTATTGATGTGGAACCTTTAATGGACCTGGAGCGGTTTGCCTGCACCTGGCGGAGTTTTTTGAAAAAGAACCGCCAGGCTTGACAAAGACGGGGTCAGTTGTTAGTATGCAAATAGTTCAATAACGGTCAGGCGATGAAGGAAAGAGTAGCCGAAATCTTGCCTGTAATTAAGTAAAGCGAGCCGGGGACGGTGTAAGCCCGGCCGGCGGATCGGTGAACGGCGTTCCTGAGCGATACTTTTTTAAGCGGGCTTCCCTTTCGGGAGGCCAAGTAGGGTGGAACCGCGGGATCATCTCCCGTCCCTATAGCCATTGCAGCTAAGGGGCGGGATTTTTTAATTTTTAACCTTGCCTTGCAGAAGTTGAGACAGCTCCGGCTAAAAGGAGGAAAAGACTTGGAACTACAGCAAATTATGATTAAATTACAGGAATACTGGGACTTAAAAGGATGCCTGGTATGGCAGCCTTATGATGTTGAGAAAGGAGCCGGCACCATGAATCCGGCGACCTTTCTGAAATCTTTGGGTCCCGAACCCTGGTCGGTTGCTTATGTTGAACCGTCAAGAAGGCCGGCCGACGGCCGCTACGGGGAAAACCCGAATCGACTCTACCAGCACCATCAATACCAGGTTATCATTAAGCCTGCTCCGTCTGACATCCAGCAGCAGTACCTGGATAGCCTGGCCTACCTTGGCCTGGATCCTCTTGAGCATGATATCCGTTTTGTTGAAGACAACTGGGAAGCTCCAACTCTCGGAGCCTGGGGCCTTGGCTGGGAGGTCTGGCTGGATGGTATGGAGATAACCCAGTTCACCTATTTCCAGCAAGTTGGCGGTTTTGATGTCGAGCAGGTTCCGGTTGAACTTACTTACGGCCTGGAAAGGATTGCCATGTACTTGCAGGATTGCGACAATGTCTTCGACCTGATCTGGACTGATAAGATCACCTATGGTGAAATTTTTCAGCGAGTGGAGTGGGAGCATTCAAGTTACGCTTTCGATCACGCCGATCGCGACCTTCTTTTCAAGCTCTTCAGCGATTACGAGGCTGAAGCAAAAAGGCTTCTCGGCCTAAACCTTGTTTTCCCCGCTTACGACTATATCCTGAAATGTTCGCATACGTTTAACCTTCTTGATGCCCGGGGAGCAATCAGCGTAACAGAGCGGGCTGCATACATCGGCAGGGTGCGCACCCTGGCCCGCCTCTGCGCTGAAGGTTACCTGAACCAGAGGGAAGCGGCAGGATACCCTCTATTAGCCGGAGGTGGAGTGTAATGGCAGGAAAAGCAGATTTATTACTTGAAATAGGCTGTGAAGAAATACCTTCCCGTTTCATGGAGGGAGCTTTGAAGCAGCTTGAACGCGAACTGGATTCTCTCATGGAAGAAAATCGCCTTGGCCGCGGCAGTATTGAAACTTTTGGCACTCCCCGCCGCCTTGTCGCCCTTGTCAGGGATCTTGACTCAAGCCAGCCAGACCTGGTCGAGACAGTTAAAGGACCCCCGGTAAACCGCGCTTACGATGAAGCGGGCAACCCGACCAGGGCTCTGCAGGGCTTCCTGCAGGGACAGAAAGCCTCCCTGGACAGTGTTGAAGAAGAGACAATCAAGGAGGCAAAGTACATTGTTTTACGTAAACCTGTCAAGGGGCGTTCCACCGCTATTCTTCTGCCTGACCTTCTGCCTGAGGTTATTAAGAAACTAAGCTTTCCCAGGCCAATGTACTGGCACTCCAAAGAGGTCCGGTTTGCCCGCCCTATTCGCTGGCTGCTTGCCCTCTATGACAATACGGCCCTTTCTTTCAGTTATGCCGGTGTAGAATCCGGTGATGAAACTTATGGCCACCGTTTCCTTTCTCCGGGCCCTTTCAGCGTTAAAAGTGTGAACCACTTTTTTAGCCTCCTGGAAGAAAATTATGTTGTTCTCGATCAGGATAGACGCCGGGAAATGATCCGGGAGCAGCTATTGCAGATAAGCGCCGCCAGGGGCGGCCTGGCCCTGATTGACGAGAACCTGCTTGAAGAGGTGATCTACCTGGTGGAGTATCCCGTGGCTATCCAAGGGCACTACGATGAAAGTTACCTTGATCTGCCCAAAGAAGTTCTGGTTACCACGATGCAGTACCATCAGCGCTACTTTCCGCTGGCCGATCAAAGCGGGGAAAAACTGCTGCCGGTTTTTGTCGGTATCAGTAATAATCTTTACCACAACAATATTCGTAAAGGTTACGCCAAGGTTTTGCAGGCCAGGCTGGCCGATGCCCGCTTCTTCTTCGATGAAGATCGCAAGATCCCCCTTGAAGATTATGTTGAGAAGCTAAAAAGCGTTGTCTTTCTTGAGCAGCTGGGGACGATCGACCAAAAGAGGGATCGCCTCGTTTCCCTGACCGGAAAGCTGGGGCAGGCCCTGGGCTTGTCGCAGGATAAGATAGAGAGCGCTTCGCGGGCCGCCCACCTGTGCAAAGCCGATCTTGTGACCGGGATGGTCAAGGAATTCACGGAACTACAGGGAGTAATGGGGCGTGAATATGCCGGGCTTAGCGGTGAAACAGAAGCGGTTTCTATGGGGATATATGAACATTATCTGCCCCGGTTTGCCGGCGATCTGCTTCCCTCGGGACTTGAGGGTGCTGTTGTCTCTCTGGCTGACAGGATTGACACCCTGGCCGGCTGTTTTGCGATTGGTATGCAGCCAACGGGATCACAGGATCCTTATGCCCTCCGCCGCCAGGCCCAGGGAGCTGTCGCCATTCTTCTTGAAACCGGATTTAATCTTGCCCTCGAAGACTACATTGACCTGGGCATCAACGCAATAGCTCCGGCTCTGGAAATAAACGATGAAAACCGGGAGAGGCTGAAAAGGGACCTTTACGAGTTCCTAATCCAACGGATTCGTTACATATTCCAGGAAGAAGCAATTTCGCATGATGTAATTGAAGCTGTTTTAGCCGTTCCATTTTCTTCGCCGGCATCGCTTAAAGAAAAAGCCAGGGTCCTGGAAGATTACCTGCAGGGTCCGCTCCTTGATGATGTCATTACCGCGTATAATCGCGTTGCAAACCTGGCCCGCAAAGCTTCCGGCAGCCCGGTTGACGAAAACAGCCTGGAAGAGAGTGCTGAAAAAGAGCTCTTCCGGGAATATATGGCAGTGTCATCGGCAATGCGCGATATAAATGATACGGCTGCCCTGCTGGAAGAGCTGCAGCGTTTAAAGGGCCCGGTCGACCGCTTTTTTGACCACGTAATGGTTATGGTTGAAGATCGGCAGTTACGCGAAAACAGGCTCAACCTGCTCTGGAACATAAAGCGTTTATTCAACCGGGTTGCCGATTTTTCAAAACTGCAGGCGCCATAAAAAACAGCAGTTTGAAGGATCCGGGCCCTCCGGTAGAGTATTAAGAAAGCGAGAGGTGGACTTTTATGAGCGAAGATCAAGAACGGCCTATAGTCTATATCGTTTCTGACTCCATCGGCGAAACTGCCGAATTTGTTGTAAAGGCTGTTGCCAGTCAGTATAATTCCGGCCATGTTGACCTGAAGAGGGTTCCCTTTGTTGAAAACAAGGAGCAGCTTCAGGCGGTTGTCGAAGAGGCGTCTCGCAGGAAATCTATTATCGCTTACACCCTTGTTGTTCCGGAACTGCGAGCGGCCATGATCGAAGAGGCCACCCGCTGTTCTATATTTACCGCTGATATCCTCGGTTCGCTGATGAGCGCTTTCAAGCGAATAACAAATAAAGAGCCCAGCTTTGAACCGGGCCGGATGCGCCGTCTCGACGAAGATTATTTTCGACGGGTAGCGGCAGTGGAATTTGCCGTTAAACATGATGATGGCAAAGACCCGCGCGGTTTGTTAAAGGCAGACGTCGTGCTGATTGGAATATCGAGAACTTCAAAAACTCCGCTCAGCATGTACCTGGCCCACCAGAGAATTATGGTCGCCAACCTGCCCCTGGTTCCCGAGGTGGAACCTCCCGAAGAGCTATTCTGGGTTGATCCTGAAAAAATTATTGGACTCGTAATCGACCCGGGGCAGCTTCGTCAAATTCGCACCGAACGCCTTAAATCTCTCGGCCTCACCGACGATGCTGATTATGTTGCCGTGGAAAGAATTGAAAAAGAACTTACCTATGCCCGCAGGATCATGAAAAAGATTGGTTGTACTGTTTTTGATGTCTCCAACAAAGCTGTTGAAGAAGTGGCGAACCGTGTCATTCAGAAAGTAAAAGGAGGGCGTCTGGATTGAAAAAAATGCAGTATGTTTATCCTTTCGCAGATGGCGACAAGTCGATGAAAAGCCTTCTTGGCGGAAAAGGCGCCAATCTGGCCGAAATGGCCAGGATCGGCCTGCCTGTCCCGCCAGGGTTTGTCGTTACCACTGAAGCATGCAACCACTATCTCAATAAGGGTAACCAGCTCTGGCCGGACCTAAAAAGCGAGATCCTGGAAAACCTGAAATCTTTGGAAGAAAAAACGGGGCGCACCTTTGGCGGAGCCAAACCGTTGCTAATATCTGTCCGTTCCGGCGCTGTAGTTTCCATGCCCGGAATGATGGATACAGTATTGAACCTTGGCCTTAACAGTGATACCTGTGAAAGCCTGGCCCGTGAAACCGGGGACAGGCGTTTTGCTCTCGACTGCTACCGCCGTTTCATCCAGATGTTCGGCGATGTTGTTTTAAAGGTCAATCATTACAGCTTCGAAAATTTCATCACTGCAGCCCGGGAAAAGAGGAAGGTCCGAACCGATTCCGAGCTTGAGCCGTCCGACCTCGAAAAATTAATCGAAGATTATCTTGCTACCGTCCGCAAGGAATCGGGCCGGGATTTCCCCCAGGATCCCAATGAACAACTTTTCCTTGCCGTAGAAGCTGTTTTCAGCTCCTGGAATACCAACCGGGCTGTCGTATATCGCAGGGCTCATCGTATACCTGATGACCTCGGTACGGCGGTCAACATCCAGGCCATGGTTTTTGGCAACCTCAGTGATAACAGCGGTACAGGAGTGGCTTTTACCCGCAACCCCGCCAATGGGGAGCCGTACCTCTACGGCGAATACTTGCTTAATGCTCAGGGTGAAGATGTCGTAGCGGGCACTCGTACTCCAAATCCTATCTCGGAATTAAAAAAAGAACTTCCCGCTGTTTATGAGCAGTTTAAAGCAGTGTGTGAAAAGCTGGAGAAACATTATCGGGACATGCAGGATATAGAATTTACCATAGAGCGGGGCAAGCTATACATGCTGCAGACACGGACAGGGAAGCGGACAGCCTCGGCTGCGGTGCGTATCGCTGTTGATATGGTTGAAGAGGGCCTGATCAGCACTAATGATGCCCTGTTAAGAGTCGAACCCTCTCAGCTTGAGCAGTTAATGCACAGGCGGATTGACCCCGATATCAGCCTTGTTGAGGCAGCGCGAGGTCTTCCGGCTTCGCCCGGCGCCGCTTCAGGAAAAGTGGTTTTTAATGCAGATAAAGCCCAGGAGATGGCTCAGTCGGGTGAGAGCGTACTCCTGGTCAGGCCGGAAACTACCCCTGACGATATTCACGGCATTATAGCCGCCCAGGGAGTTTTAACCAGCCGTGGCGGTATGACCAGCCATGCGGCCGTTGTAGCCCGCGGTATGGGTAAGCCCTGTGTCTGCGGGTGCGAAGCTTTGCGCATAGATTTGGCCCGGGGCCGTTTTAATATAGGCGGGGAGGAATATGAAGAAGGGGAGATCCTTTCTATCGATGGTCTAACCGGCCAGGTATTTTTCGGAGCAGTTCCGCTTATAGAGCCTCAGTTCAGCGATGAGTTTTACACATTACTTGGTTGGGCCGATCGTGTTCGCCGCCTTAAGATACGGGCTAACGCGGATAATCCTGACGATGCCATACTGGCTATTGAAATGGGGGCACAGGGTATAGGCCTATGCCGCACCGAGCACATGTTTATGGCAGCTGACCGCATTCCCGTGGTTCAGAAGATGATCCTGGCGGGCAGCCTGGAGGATAGAGAAGCGGCTCTGAAGGAACTTTTACCGATGCAGCTTGAGGACTTTAAGGGTATTTTTAAGGCCATGGCCGGAAAACCGGTTACCATCCGCCTGCTTGATCCGCCCCTGCACGAGTTTCTGCCTGATAAAGAAGTGCTTCTTGTAGAACTTGAAAGGCTTAATTTACAAGGTGGAGATCCGGGGTCGATCAGTGAAAAAGAGCAGATGCTGCAAAAAGTCAGCGCCCTGAGCGAGTTCAATCCAATGCTCGGGCACCGGGGCTGCCGGCTCGGCCTGGTCTATCCTGAGATTTACAGGATGCAGGTAAAAGCGATTTTCCTGGCCCTTTTTGAACTTGTTGACGAAGGGATAGAAGCCCGGCTGCTGCAGCCGGAAATTATGATTCCCCTTGTCGGGCATCGCGAAGAAATGGAAAGAATGAAAGTGCTGGTTGATGATACAGCCCGGACTGTATTTAACGGGTCCGGGCGGGAACTGCCCTATTCCGTGGGGACAATGATAGAACTGCCACGGGCCTGCCTGGTTGCAGATCAGCTGGCCAAATCGGCTGAATTTTTCTCTTTTGGTACAAACGATCTGACCCAAACCACCCTGGGCTATAGCCGCGATGATTCGGAAGGAAAATTTTTACCCTTTTACCTGCAGCAAAAAATAATTCCCGCCAATCCATTTGCAGAGTTGGATTGTGAAGGCGTTGGCCAGCTCGTTAAGATGGGTGTTGAAAAAGGCCGCCAATCGAGGCCTGGAATAAAACTTGGCATTTGTGGTGAGCACGGTGGAGATCCTTCCTCCGTGGAGTTTTTTAACGATATCGGGCTTGACTATGTCAGCTGCTCGCCCTATCGCCTGCCCATTGCCCGCCTGGCGGCTGCACATGCAGTGTTGCGAAAAAATGAATAATATGAAGATTCAATCTTAAAAAAGACTGCATATATTAACAGGAGAACTATTATTTTTGGCGAATAGTTAATGAGTTAAAATAGCTGCAAGGAGTGATCTAGTTGACCCATCAGCATAACCAGGATCTGGCTTTAAATGATATTCACCCACCCTGTCAGTCAGCATGTCCGCTGCACCAGGGGTGCCGCGATTACCTGCTGGCTATCGCCACCGGAGACTTTGACCGCGCACTGGCGATCATCAAGGAGACAAATCCGCTGCCCTTTGTTTGTGGAACAATCTGCGCTCATCACTGTGAAGACGAGTGCCGCCGTAATGATGTGGATAAACCTCCCTCGATTCGCGCATTGAAAAGGTTTGCCGTGGAATACGGCAATGCCAAAGTTCTGCCACCCGCCGAAGGGCCGGAGGTCAGCGGTAAGGTTGCCATTATCGGTGCCGGACCGGCCGGCCTGACAGCCGCTTTTGACCTTGCCCGTCAGGGGGCAGATGTTACCGTTTACGATCGGGAAGATTCCGCAGGCGGTGCCGTACGCCATTATATCCCACTGTACAGGCTTCCCGACGCCTCGATTGACAAGGATATCGAAGAAATAGCAGAACAAGGCGTAAAATTTAAATTCGGCGAAGAGCTTGGCAAAGATATTTCTATTGAGGGCCTGGAGAAAGAAGGATATGATTCCATCCTACTGGCCATGGGGCTTCCTGTCAGCCGCGGAGTCGATATCACAGGGACCGATGGCGAAGGAATCCTGTATGCCCTGCCTTTCCTTTACGAGGTCAAAAGAAAAGGTTTTAAGTTTGAAGGCAGCCCAACTGTAATAGTAATCGGCGGCGGTAACGTGGCCATGGATGTTGCACGCTCCGCTGTCCGTGCCGGTGCAGGCAAGGTCAAATTGACCTGTCTCGAAGGTGACGCAGAAATGCCTGCTTTCGAGTGGGAAATAGAAGAGGCCAGGGAAGAAGGGGTTGAGTTTAATAACTCCTGGGGTCCTAAAGCAATAGTCCGCGATGGCGGGAAGGTCGCCGGCCTCGAGCTGGTTGAATGTACTTGTGTATTTGATGAAGAAGGCCGTTTTAACCCCACCCTGAATGAGGATTGCAAGGAAGTATTAAGTGGCGATATCGTCATTTTTGCCATCGGCCAGGGCGGGGATCCTGAACCGGTGCGCGGGGCTGTCGAAGTTGACGATCGCGGCCGCATTGTTTGCGATAGCAACAAAATGACTACCAGCCGTAAAGGCGTATTTTGCTGCGGCGAAGTAGTAACCGGTCCCGGCTCAGCTGTTAAAGCTATGGCGAACGGCCGCCTTGCTGCAGAAGCCATTGCCGCTTTCCTCAATGGCGCCTCTTTCGATGCAGCAACAATTAAGGAAACTCCCGCAACCGATAAGCTGGATGATAAAGTAGCTTCAGAAGTAAAACCTTACGACCGTTTCCCCATTCCGATGATTTCTCCGGAAGAAAGGGTTCGCCATTTCAAACAGGCCGAACTCGGCTACGGCGTTGAGACCGCTATTTGTGAGGCCCGTCGCTGCCTGACCTGTTCAGCCGGCGCCGTGCAGGATGAAGATGTTTGCGTCCACTGCCTCACCTGTGTTCGTATCTGTCCTTACAATGTTCCCGTTATCAACGAAGATGGCAAAGTGTCAATTCGCAATGAGCAGTGCCAGGCCTGCGGTCTCTGTATGAGCATGTGCCCGGTATATGCAATTAAGTTCAGGGCCCCCTATGTCGAAGAAGCTGCCGCCTCAATTGAACCCAGGGTTAAAGAGCTTGTCGCTTCCCGCAACGGCAGCCCTGTCATGCTTGCTGTAACCTGTGCTTACGGAGCTTTTGCCATGCCAGAATTTGTTAATAAGCAGCGCAAAGATATTGCCCTGGTCCGTTATCCCTGCGTGGGCAAACTTGACTCAGCCGACCTGCTCAAGGCTTTTGAGCTTGGCGTTGACGGAATAGTGGTAGTTGGCTGTAGCGAAAGCGAAAAGTTTGATTGCCAGTATAAGGATGTAAGTTCATGGGCAGCTAAGCGGGTTGGGCATACCGCCGACCTGATTGAAATGCTGGGCATGGAAAGAGAGCGGGTAACCTTCTCCGAGATTGCCGGTGAAGAGATCGATAAATTCGATCAGCTGATTGCCGAAGCTGCGGAGAAGATCAAGTAGGATTGCCCATCAAGCCTTAGGATTTGTTAACCCCGGCGCCTTTCAGGTGCCGGGGTTTTTATCCCGGTGCGGGGAGGATTGGGACCGCAATTGTCGAATTAGAGCAACCGGGGTTTTTGACAACCATATCCCAAGAACCCGGTATTTTCGGGTCGCCTCGTCTCTGTCGTGGGATGGGGTTTTGTTGTAATTCGGCCCCGGGTAGGAATTATACAAAAAGCGGGTTGGTGCTGGTTATGGCACAGGGTATACCGGAAGATCTGATCGATGAGATCAGGCAGCGTACTGATATTGTTGGCCTTATTGGCGAATACCTGAAACTGGAGCGCCGGGGCAAAAATATGGTAGGCTTATGCCCATTTCACAGTGAAAAAACTCCTTCCTTTTCTGTGTCTTCCGAAAGACAGCTTTATCATTGTTTTGGCTGTGGCGCTTCGGGTAATGCGTTCAACTTCATGATGGAGCAGGAAAAGCTGACTTTTCCTGAAGCAGCAAGAGTTTTGGCTGAACGAGCCGGAGTGAAAATACCGCTTAGCGGTTCTTCGGCCAGGGAGGAAACTTTAAAAGAAAAACTCTATGAAATCAATTTGCTGGCAGCAAAATATTATGCCTATTGTTTAAACAAGCTTAAGGTCGGGCAGGCTGCTTTGAATTACCTGGAACAGCGGGGCATTTCCGCCGAGTCGCGGCAGGCCTTTATGATTGGCTATGCTCCGCTGGGTTGGACCGGTTTTCATGACTTTGCGGTGAAAAGAAGGGTCGACCCTGCCATGCTGGTTAAAGCAGGCCTGGTATCTGCAGGCCGGGACAACAAGCATTATGATCGCTTCCGGGACCGGTTAATGTTTCCCATCTTTAATATCAGGGGAAGAATTACCGGCTTTGGCGGGCGTATTATAGCGGAGCGCCCGGGCAGCGGACCAAAATACCTGAATTCTCCTGAAACGGCTATCTTCAACAAAGGCGCTACGCTCTATGGTCTAAACTTGACCAGGGAGACAATACGGAAGGAAAAAACGGCTATTCTCATGGAAGGATACACAGATGTTATCAAATCTTACCAGTCCGGCATTAAGAATATTACTGCGCCCCTGGGGACCGCGCTCACGGAAACCCAGGTCCGCCTGCTTCACTCACAGGCTGATACTGTGGTGATCGCTTTTGATGCCGATAGCGCCGGGCAGGCTGCTGCCTGGCGGGGATTAGCCCTTCTGCAGGACAGCGGCTGTCTTGTAAGGGTCGCTGATTTACCGGAAGGAAGCGATCCTGACAGCTATATCAGCAAACAGGGCAGGGAAGCATTTTCCGCGCTTGTTGCCGGTGCAGTTCCACTGATGGATTACCGCATGGCCAGGTTGAAGAAAGATTACGATTTACATACCGATAAAGGAAGAAAGGGCTACACTGACGAAGTAGTAGACCTGCTCAAAAATACTGCAAACCTTGTTGAGCGGGATCATTACCTGAAAGTAGCCTCAGAAAACCTGATGGTTTCCGAAGAAATACTCAGGGCTGAACTTAAGAGAAGGAGTGCATTTTTCCGCAAGCCGGTTCCTGAAAGCGGCGTCAGCGGAGACCGGAACGAATTCGAAGTGCTGCCCGCTGAAAAAATTTTAATTTCATTAATGCTGCATAGCAAGGATATTGCCTTAAGAGGGCGAACCTTAATAAAACCGGATTATTTATCCGGACCGCAGGTAAGGCATTTATTAGAAATAATAACTGCCTCTGCTGCGGAAGAGCGCACCTTTAGCGCAGAAAAGATACTAAACAGGCTCGATGACGAGAGGGTCAGAAAGTTCGCTGCAGCTGCTGTTGCCGACCCTGCCCTGCAGGATCTGGAGCCCTCCAGGGCGAAGCGTATGTTAGAGGATTGCTGCAGCAGTTTGCAGAATATGTGGTTGGAAAAGAAAACCCTGGAGCTTGAGCAAAAGATTAAGGAGCTTGAGTTACAGGGGCTGGATGATAAGGTGACCGAACTCCTGTACCAGTATCAGCAGGAGATTGCCAATTCGAAAGCAGACCATAACCGTTCCGATAAAGGAGTGGATTGAGATGGCTAAAAATACAGAGAAAACATTGTCTCTTGAAGAAGCACAGCAGGAGCTGATTGAACGCGGTAAGAAAAAAGGCTCCATCGGCTACAAAGAGATTATTGATACCCTTCAGCCGCATTCCCTTTCGGTTGATGCCCTGGACAGTTTCTATGATAAACTGGCCCAGAATGGTATTGATATTCGAGACGATTCCGGCTCCGATGCCCAGGAAGATGATACGCAGGACGATGCCGAAGAAGAAGTCAAAGCCGACGAAAGTGAGATACTTTCTGTGCCCGGTGGTGTTTCCGTCAACGATCCGGTTCGGATGTACCTGAAAGAGATAGGCAAGATTCCCCTGCTCACCCCGGAAGAGGAAGTAGAGTTAGCCCGGGCTATTGAAGAGAACAGCGATGAAGCAAGGCGCCGACTTGCCGAGGCTAACCTGCGCCTGGTGGTTAGCATTGCCAAGAAATATGTCGGTAGGGGCATGCTCTTCCTTGATCTGATCCAGGAAGGGAACCTTGGCTTGATCAAGGCTGTAGAAAAATTTGATTATCGAAAAGGCTACAAGTTCAGCACCTATGCAACCTGGTGGATCCGCCAGGCTATCACGCGGGCGATTGCCGACCAGGCGAGAACAATTCGCATACCAGTGCATATGGTGGAAACGATCAACAAGCTGATCCGTATCTCCCGTCAGCTGGTCCAGGAATTGGGAAGAGAACCTCTTCCTGAAGAAATTGCCCAGGAAATGAACATCAGCGAGGAAAGAGTCAGGGAAATTTTGAAAATCGCCCAGGAACCGGTATCGCTGGAAACCCCCATTGGCGAGGAAGACGATAGCCACCTTGGTGATTTTATCGAGGATCACGAAGCCCAGGCTCCGGCAGATGCAGCCGCATTCGAGCTTTTAAAAGAACAGCTTGAGGATGTGCTTGATACGCTTTCCCCTCGCGAGGAAAAAGTGCTTCGCCTCCGTTTTGGTCTTGATGACGGCCGTTCCCGCACCCTTGAAGAGGTAGGGCAGTATTTTGGTGTGACACGGGAGCGGATTCGCCAAATCGAAGCCAAGGCGCTGCGTAAGCTGCGCCATCCCATGCGCAGCAAACGACTACGCGATTATTTGGAATAGAACGGTTTGCAGAAAAGACTATAGCCATTTCTTCCCATTAATATTCCAACAGCAGCCCCCGGCGGGGCTGCTGTTTTAGTCTGCCCGGCAGGAGAGCAATCTCCTGCCCGACTACCTGTCTGCCGGCCTTAAAATAGCGCCCTCTGATGCTGAGGCGACCAGGGTTCTATAACGTTCCAGGATGCCTTCCCGGGCCGGCTTAAGCGGTGAGTCCTGTTTTCGTAAAGCTAATTCACTTTGCGGAACCAGGATATCGATCTTCCTGGCGGGGATATCGATGCGAATGCGATCCCCTGATTCAACTAAGGCCAGCGGTCCTCCAACGGCTGCTTCCGGTGATACGTGGCCTATGCAAAGCCCGCGTGACGAACCTGAAAATCGGCCGTCCGTAACTACCGCAGAAGCGCTGTTCATGCCTCTCAGGATAGAGCTGAGCATATGCATTTCCCGCATGCCGGGGCCGCCTTTTGGCCCTTCATAGCGGACAATAATTATGTCTCCCTCGTTAATCCTGCCTTCAAGGGTTGCAGTTACAGCATCTTCCATCAGGTTGAACGGCCTTGCCGGTCCTTCGGTCACGAAGACGCTTTTAGCCAGGGCGGATAACTTGACGACCGCCCCTTCCGGGGCAAGACTGCCCCGGAGAATAACCAGCCCGCCGGAGGGGTGCAGAGGAGAGCCAAGCGGCCGGATTACCCTTCGGCTTTCTATCCGGGGCTGCGAGGCCAGAAATTGCCCGCCGGCCCTGCCCAGGCCCAAGCCGCTAACTGTAATAGCGCTCTTGTCTATTAGCGGATCCAATTCATGTAACAGTGCGGGCATTCCCCCTTCATGAAAAAAGTCAGCCAGGGCATAAGTTCCTGATGGCAGCAGGTCGCAGAGGTGAGGTACGGAAGAACCGATCTGATCAAAATCTTCAAGGCTCAGCTTAGTTTTTGCTTCAGAAGCAAGCGCGAGCAGGTGCAAGATACTGTTTGTCGACCCGCCAAGGGCCATGTCGGCGGCGATAGCGTTCAGAAGCGCCTGGCGGGTAATAATGCTGCGCGGGGTTAGGTTCTCCCGCACCAGGCTTACAGCTCTTTCCCCGGAAGCCCTGGCCAGCCTTGCTTTGAATGCGCTCCGGGCCGGGGAGGCGCCCATTCCGGGGAGGGTCATCCCTAATGCCTCTCCTAAACAGGACATGGTGTTGGCAGTGCCAAGCATGGCACAGCTGCCGGCTCCGGGGATAGCCGCTTCCTCGCAGGCAGCAAGTTCGGCAGCGCTTATTTGTCCTGCTGCTGCCGCGCCGGCCAGTTCGCGCATATTGCTGAGCGCGAGGCGGTCGTAGCTGCCGTGGCGTCCGGCTTCCATGCAGCCTCCGGTTACCAGGATGGTGGGCAAGTCCAGGCGCAGGGCAGCCATAAGCTGTCCCGGCACAATTTTGTCGCAGCCGCAGAGCAAGACCAGTCCATCAAGGCAGTGAGCGCGGGCCATGATCTCTATTGTGTCGGCAATAACCTCCCGGCTGGGAAGAGAATAGCCCATGCCGCTGTGCCCCTGGGCTAAACCGTCGCACACGGCTAAGGTATGGAACTCGCGCGGAATGCCTCCTGCGGCGCAGATGCCCTCCCGGATTACTGCAGACAGTTCATTCAGGTGAATGTGCCCGGGAACCAGGTCGGTAAAAGAGTTGGCAATGCCGATCAACGGTTTTTGAAGGTCACCGCGATTGAGGCCCAGGCCAAACAGGAGGGCCCGGTGACCGGTTCTCTCTGATCCTATTGAAAGATTGTCGCTGGGCAGGTTTTTCTTAGTTGTCATAATGCTGCTCACTCCCCTAGCTTATCCGCTGATAGGAATACTGTGACCCCTGATGCTGCCGACTGTTTAACCGCAAGCGATAACTGGAGGGCATTTTTTGCATCAAGGGCGCTTAAGCGGGGTTTGCCGCCTTCTGTTAACGCATCAATGAAATCTTCCGTCGCTAACACGAAACTGGACTCCCAACTGCAATCTATGTTTTCGTATGCGGTAGTAATCCCCCTGCTGTAGATTTCAAGCGGGGGGCGGTTTTGTAACCTTCCGGTACAGCGGTTGACAAATATGATCCCCGAACTGCCGGTGATCTCCAGGCGGCTTTCATCGGCATAGTGGCAGCTGTCGATCAATAGCTCAGGAGCCATCACGACATCCATCATGCCGATCGCTTTGCCCTGTTCGTACTTCCACATCACTGATGCCGGCACATCAACAGTCATTCCGCTACCCTCTATAATTTCCGTCTCTTCAGTCCAGGCAACCACTTTTTCTACCTTGCCCAGCAGATAGATGGCCAGGGAAAAATTGTGGTAGTTGTGATCGAACATGATCGGGCAGCCACCGCCTGATTCCGGGTTAAAACGCCACTGCCAGGCCTCAAGGGGTATATCCCATGCTCCGGGACTGTAGCCGCAGCGAACTCTGAGGTTGAATGACAGCGGTTCCCCGATCGCCCCGCTCTTTATAAGTTCAAGTGCTTTTACGTAAGGAGGATAATAGACAAAATTTTCGTAGACCCGGAAATTTACGCCTGCTTTCCCGACGGCTTCAATAATCTGATCGGCTTCCTCCATGGTTAGGGCCATCGGTTTTTGCAGGGAGATATGCTTTCCTGCCCGGGCTGCTTCACCGGCCATGGTGCAGTGCAGGTTGTGCGGGGTTAATATTTCCACCAGGTCAATCGCCGGATCGGAAAGGGCCTCGAAGTAGCTGCTGAAAACCTTTTCTGCTCCCCACAGGGCCGCCTTCTTCTCCGCTTTTTCCTGGTCTGGATCATAGAGACCGTAAATCCGGGCCCTCTTATTGTCGCGGTAACCCCGGGCGTGCAGATCCGATATTCTGCCGCATCCGGCAAACAGCACATTAATCATTGGCTCACCCCTTTATAGTTTCAGCTAAGCCTGGATTTCAGAGCGCGCTTTCTCGTAAGCGGCGCGTTTTTCTTCCAGGTATTCAGGTACGGGTACATCCCACCACCCTGCTGCTCTTCCTCCGGACCAGGGGTAGCGGCGGTTTACTTTCACTTCAACCAGGCGGGGTCCTCCGGCCCGGATCGCCCTTTCCAGGGCGGCCTGTACTTCACCTGGTCTGGATACTGTTTCACCGGCAACGTTAAAAGCGGCAGCCAGAGCTTTGAAATCGGTGCCGGATTCTTCACCCTGCCTGGTGGTAAACTCTGTTGCGTACTGTCTTGCTTCTCCGTAAACATCGGTCTGCAGATCCCTGATTGAAAGGAACCCGCTGTTATTTAAGATGATTGCGATAACATCCAGTCCATATTGTGCCGCTGTAGCCAGCTCCTGGGCTGTCATCAGAAAATCTCCGTCTCCCGCCAGGGCGACAACAGTATTTTCGGGTCGGGCCAGCTTGACTCCAAGCGCTGCCGGAAAAGCAAAGCCCATGGTGGAAAAACCGCCAGTGGTGACAAGGGTACCCGGCTCATAAAAAGGAAACTCCTGCAGAACCTGGGCCTGGCTGTGCCCTGAGGAGGTAACAAGGTAGCCGTCTCTGGGCAGGGCCGCCCTGATTTCCCGCAAAGCCCCCGATACGGTAATAGGAACCTTGTCGCCGCTTCGAAAAGCTTCCAGCTCAGCCTGCCAATTGTTCCTCGCAGTTTCAATCTCTTCCCTGTAGCTTAATTTAGCCATCTTATTCTTAGCCGGTTCCAGCTCTTCCAGCAGCGCTTCGAGCGCCAGGCGGGCATCGCCGGTTATGGCTGTCTCAATCGGATAGTTCTTGCCTATTTCCGCCTGATCGATATCAACCTGGATCAGTTTGGTCGGGGGGATGTTATAGCTGACGCCGCGTCTGTAGGATGAGGTGGTTTCATCGGCAAATCGGCAGCCGACTGCCAGGATCAGGTCTGCTGCCGCAGCCAACCTGTTTCCGCAACCTGTGCCTTTCGAGCCGGCATGCCAGGCATACAGGGGATGATCTTCTGGAAAAGCGCTTTTCCCGGCCATGGTTGTTATTACGGCAGCCTGAACAGTTTCGGCAAGTTTAACCAGGACTGTTGAGGCCCCGGAACGCAGCGCTCCGCCTCCGGCGATAATAAGGGGACGTTTGGCTTCTGTAATCATGGCAGCCGCCCGGCTGATGTCGGAGCTGCATGGTCTTCCCGGTTCCGGGGACCGGTAGCTAAACACCGATTCCTCCAGTTCTGCAGTTTCGGCCTGAACATCCATGGGCAGGGCAATAACTGCCGGTCCGGCTCTTTCTGTCCTGATCGCCGTGAAAGCCCTTCGCAGGGCGGTAGGCAGCTGTTCGACCCTGGCAGCATGCTGGGCATACTTGGACAGGGGTTCTAAAACGCGCAGCGAATCAGCGGGGCGAACTCTTTCAATTTCCTGCAGCACCCCCCGTCCGGCCATATAGCTGTGAGTTTCGCCAATTAGGGCCAGCATGGCAGTCGAATCGACATATGCAGTGCCCAGTCCCACGGCCAGGTTCATAGCTCCCGGCCCAATCGAAGTGAATACGGCAGCCGGTTTACCGCTTACCCGGTAGTAGCCATCGGCCATATGGGCGGCGCTCTGCTCATGACGGACAAGATAAAGAGGCAGCCTGTTCCTTTCCTCGTAAAAGGCGTCGACCAGGGGCAGGCACCCATGGCCTGGTATGCCGGCAATCCAGGGTATACCCATACCTAATAATGCTCTTGTTACTATTTGACCTCCCGTTAAACGCATCGACAGACCTCCCTGGTTGTTTTAAATAATAGAAGCACTTTCTCTGCTTTCCCCGTAAATCCTGCTCTTTTTCAGAAAATTATATTGACAAATGCTCATCATCAAGATTAACTAGCTGTATAAAGCGGGAAAGTGGGTGTTAAATTGAACGAAACCTCAAGGAGTCCGGTTTATTACGATGGCAAACTGCCGCTTTGGACGAAGGTCGGTTTTGGCATATGTGATTTGGGCGGCAACTTGTTTTTTACCATGATGGGTTTTTACCTCCTCTTTTTTATGACAGACCTGGTCGGCCTCGCTGCCGGGTTGGCCGGCACAGCCCTGATGCTGGGCAAAATATGGGATGCCGTCACCGATCCTACCGTAGGCTATCTCTCAGACCGGACCCGGACTCGCTGGGGCAGAAGGCGCCCCTACATGTTTGTCGGCTCTCTGCTGCTCTTTATAATGATGATTGTGATGTTTAGTAAACCTTCTTACAGCGGACAATGGCAGCTGTTTGCCTGGGCGGCGATAACATACTGCCTGCTGTGTACTGTTTACACCCTGGTCAACATTCCCTACGGAGCCCTTACACCCGAGCTGACCAGGGATTACAACGAGCGAACCGTGCTCAATGCCTTTCGCATGAGCAGTGCCGTGGTCGGCACCCTGCTTGGGGCGGGCCTGGTTTTACCGATCGTTTCCATGCCCGATGATCCGGTTGCAGGCTGGCAGCTGGCCGGCGCAGTCATGGGCGCCATCATGATGGTGACCGGGCTGATTACCGTTTTTACCGTGAAAGAGCCCCGCCACGGCGAAGCTCCGCCGCCTCAGAATATTTTTAAATCCTATGCCCAGGTTTTGGGCATGAAAGCGTTTCTGACCTGCCTGATTCCGTGGACCCTGCATATCACCGGGATTACCATTATACAGGGCGCCCTGCTTTATTACTTTGTCTACCTTTATGGCGATGAAATGGGCTTTCAGCTTGCGCTGGTGGCCCTCCTGGTCAGCGCCATGATCTTTATCCCGGTCTGGACAGTTATATCTAAACGTATTGGCAAAAAGCTAAGCTATAACAGCGGCATGCTGATCCTGACAGCATCTGTGCTGGTATTTTTCTTTATCGGTCACCGGGTTCCAATGGAAACCTCATACCTGATCATGGCGGTAGCCGGCTTCGGTTTTGCCACCCAGTACGTAATGCCTTACGCCATAGTGCCTGATGTGGTCGAATACGATTATGCCGAGAACGGTGTGAGAAGGGAAGGGGTCTTTTATGGGCTCTGGACCTTTACCAGCAAGGTGGGGCAGGCGCTGGCCATAGCCCTCAGCGGCTGGACTTTAAGCGCATTCGGCTACGTGCCCGATCTGCCCCAGACCGAACTGGCTCTGCTTGGCATCCGCCTGTTGTGCGGGCCGATACCGGCAGTGTTCTTCTTTGCCGGAATTATAATACTTTCTTTCTACCCCATCACCAGGGACAGGTACGAAGAGATCCTTAAAAAAATTGCCCTGCGCGACGCAAACTAACGTAAACTGACCCTTGACGGGGCTGAACACTTTAAGTATAATACTTATGCCAGTAGTGGTCCTCAGTAGCTCAACGGCAGAGCGACCGGCTGTTAACCGGTAGGTTGCAGGTTCGAATCCTGCCTGGGGAGCCAGAAAAAACAGGCAGAACTTCTAAAAAGAAGTTCTGCCTTTTAATTGATATGTCAATGTTTGGGCACATCCTGGATAGATAAAAATTATGCTTCCAATCCGGCTCACCGGTAATCTGATCAATTTCAGGCAAACAAGTTTGACAGGAGATGTTGCACTATTTGTGCAGTATCAATCAAATGCCGTGGCCGCTTTTCTCTATTCGAACTCCGTCTGCCTGGCTTTTCTCTTTGCGCCACTCGCAGCGCTCTCTCTTCGAACAAATGTCGCAGGGCAAAATGCTGTTGTCCAGTTCTTTTCCCCTGGGAATTACAAATGACAGGGATTTGCGCGGAAGCATGAGGCAGCTATCTGTCAACCTTACACCGATCTTATCTACCGGCAGCAGGGAGAAAACCTGTCGCTGCTGCTCTATGGGCCAGCCCTCCTGCCCGGGCTCGGCTTTCATGCCCAGCGAAAGATCCAGTTTGCAAGTTTCTGCGCTAATTAAATCTTCAACTGCCTGGGATGCCATTCCCACCGCCGCTATGCCGGCCCCGTCAAGAGTCACTGCCTGAACGGGGTTTTCACTCATCATCTCATCAACCCTTTTTTCCAGCTTATGGCCTATGGTGCAAACGCCTATATAAAGATGTTCCGCCCCTTTTACCGCCTTCTCAACAAGGCGCCCTTCGAAGAACCCTCCTTCAAAATTCACCCTGCGGCCTTCCATACTTTCTACCTTTACCAGGCTGTAAATTGCCGCCGGTTCAAGCAGGGATTGAGCCTCTTCAAGAACCTCTTCCGCAAAGCCTAAAAGCCGGTCCGAAGCGCGGGCGGGATCGATGCCCTGGCCTTTTAAGATTATTTCGGCGGTCAATTTAATGTCAAAATCGTGAATCTCTTTGGTTGTCAAATTTTCAGCCCCCTATTAATTGCATCCAGCTATTATTGTAACCCTCCCTGCCGGAAGGTGCAATATACTAAAGCCTGGGGTTGCACATTCCATGTATCAGAAATATTTACCTGTTAAGTTCCGAGAATAACTTGCCACCAGGATTACATCATGCAAAATACTCCGAAACGTAAGGATTTAAATCATGGTTAACGGGTTTTGTATTCAGCGAACAGCTACCCGGCGCCTGCCTTATTAGATTATTTCCAAAGCGCAATAAAATAATGCCGTACTATCGGCTATAACAGCCTCGGAGATTCCTCTTCGCAGGATCTAAGTCGAGGTGAAAAAGTTGCGCTGCCGGTTCTTGACAACAAACTAAAGGGTATGTTAAACTCATATAGCTGTAAGAGGTGTAGTTAAATATTGACGATGTGGGCCCATAGCTCAGCTGGAAGAGCTACCGGCTCATAACCGGTTGGTCCCAGGTTCGAGCCCTGGTGGGCCCACCAAATCTTGGCCCCTTCGTCTAATCGGTTAGGACACCAGCCTTTCAA
>SLPH01000183.1 GCA_007132095.1 Syntrophomonadaceae bacterium
CAGACAATCAACGCCTCCACTTACTTTGCAGGGTTTATCCGGTGGTGTAGTAAAGCAGTTGGCGTTTGTAGAGATAAACCCTTTGAAGATCAATTTCTTGTAAACATTAATTTATTCGACAATGGTTTCTAATTTCCTTTTTTAAGATTAATATTATTCAAATTTTTATTGCCCATCCGACCGATCAAACAATATATGCATCTTTTTAGCAGGTAAAACCCTCCTGGCTTACTAATGGATGCATATTTGAGGCATCCAGCAGCATTACGCCGCGGACCCATCTAGCCAGATCGTAATCAGAGCATCGGTGTCTGAAAAAGGTCTTCGATACGAAAGGAGCTGAAAACTCAGCCTGCTTCTGGAAAATATGCGCGGAAGGTTTGAAGTTAAGATCATAATCACGGTCGGAAAGGGGCCTTTTCCGTCCGTGATTGACTACCGGGCGGGCAGGTGTTATGATGTTTTTGTGCACAAAAACAGGCGCCCGTGGTGAAAGGGATATCACGCAGGCCTCCGGAGCCTGAAGTCGGGGTTCGAATCCCTGCGGGCGTACCAAACAAGAGGAGCAACCTGCCAGCAGGTTGCTTTTCTCCATTAAAAGGAGCCCTTCCATGCCAACAATCTTATTTAAACCCCAGAACAGAAAAGTTGAAGTAGAAACAGGCATCAACCTGCTTGATGCCGCCACCAGGGCCGGCCTGTATATTGAAGGCGACTGCGCCGGTAAGGGCAGCTGCGGCAAGTGCCGGGTTAAGGTGGGCAGAGGCGATTTCGGCACGCCCACCCCGGCGGAGCAAAAACACCTGTCCGAGAAAGAGTTAGCCGGCGGTTGGATTTTAGCCTGCCAGAATAAGGTGAATGCCGATTGCGTAATCGAGATTCCGATCCAGAAAGATGCCTGCAGGCGCAAAACCACCCTGGCCGGTGGAGTTGAGCAGCTGGTAGCTGAACCTTTGGTAGAAAAGAAAGCTGTAAAACTGAAACGGCCGGCCGTTAAAGATCAGACCGCCGACTTAGAGCGCCTGCTGCTTGAACTGGAGCAGCCGCAGCTGCAGGTTAAACCGCGCGAGCTGGTCTCTTTTCCCAGGCTGCTGCGGGAGAACTCTTTCGAGGTAACAGCTGCTACCGCCGGGGGAAGGTTAATTTCACTTGAACCGGGCGATACTACCGACCAGCTCTATGGGATCGCTTTTGATATCGGAACCACCACCATTATGGGTTCGCTGCTGGACCTGCGCACGGCGGAAGTTATGGCTGTATCGGCCCTGACCAACCCCCAGAACGCCTTTGGGGCCGATGTTATCTCCAGGATTAACCACGCTTCCAAAGGCATTGAAGAGTTGAATCAGCTCCAGGGAAAAGTGATCGGGGCGGCCAACGAGATCATCAAGGATCTGCTGCGCCGGACCAGGATTTCCCGGGAACGGATTTACGAGATCGTTGCCGTCGGCAACACCACGATGAGCCATCTGTTCATGGGCATCGACCCCACCTACCTCGCCCCTGCCCCCTTTGTTCCCGTTTTCCAGCGGGCTTTAGAGGTGGAAGCGGCAGAGCTGGGGCTTTCGATCAACCCGGCCGGTAGAATTACCTTCCTGCCCAACCTGGCCGGTTATGTCGGCTCGGATACGGTTGGGGTGATTTTGGCCGCGGGACTGGATTTAAACGATGGCAAAAACCGCGCCGCCATCGATATCGGCACCAACGGCGAACTGGTCCTGGCCGCAGGGGGCAGGCTGATGGCCTGTTCAACCGCTGCGGGGCCCGCTTTCGAGGGAGCCCAGATCAAGCAGGGGATGCGGGCCGCGGCAGGAGCCATTGAAGCGGTCCGCTACAGCGAAGACGATATTACGTGCAGCATGATTGACGATCAACCGGCCTGCGGGATCTGCGGGTCGGGCTTAATCGATGCCGCCGCCGCCCTGCTGGAAGCGGGTCTGGTGCTGCCGGGCGGACGTTTTGTTGACCCGGAAAAGGAACCGGATAAGGTACCCGAACATTTTAAAGGCCGCTTTAAACGCCAAAAAGGAGGCTACCATTTCACCCTTGTTCCGGCGGACCAGTCGGATACCGGCGAAGACATTGTTATTACCCAGGGTGACCTGCGCGAGCTGCAACTGGCCAAAGGGGCCATTTACGCCGGCTTGATCATATTGCTGAAAGAGGCTGGCATTGGCGAAGAAGATCTGGACGAAGTTCTTTTGGCCGGCGCTTTCGGTAATTACGTTCGCAAAGAAAGCGCCCTTAGGATAGGGCTGCTGCCAAAACTGCCCCTGGAAAAAATAACTGCCATCGGCAACGCTGCCGGCGATGGGGCCAAAATGGCCCTGGCCTCGATCAGCCTGCGCAACAGGGCGGTAAGCATGACCGGCATGGTGGAACATATGGAACTTTCGACACGTCCCGATTTCCAGGAAATCTTTATCGGAGCCATGGGCTTCAGGTAAAACGGGAAGAAGGAATATCTAGAGCATTGTAGAATAAAAAGTAGAAGATCTATTTAATCCAGCGGGAGGTATGTTATGTTTACAGTAAAAGAGATAATGACTACACCGGCCTTGAGCGTAAAGGCGGACCGGACTATCAAGGAAACCCTCGATCTGCTGGCCGAAAAGCGTATCAGCGGCCTGCCGGTTGTCGACAATGATAACAAGGTGATCGGTGTAATTTCCGATACGGATATCATTCGCTACGCTCACCAGATCAGCGTAGTACCCCTGTCCAACCTTTCCGGCTGGGTTTCTCCCTACGCCGATATATCCGACCTCGCCACGATGCGCAAAGGCTTTAAGACCCTGCATACCACCACAGTCGATAAGGTTATGACCAAAAAGGTATTCACCATCCATCAGGATGCCGATGCGGCTGATGCGGCCCAACTAATGAACCGACGCAAGATTAACCGTATCCCCGTGATTGACAGCGACGGCAAACTGGTCGGAATCGTGACCCGGTCCGACATGGTGCAGTGCATGGCTAAGATGAAATAACAGTTTCAGACAGGAAAAGCAAAGGTGGTCACAGTTGAAAAAAGAATTAAGGAATAGTGAGGAGGGCGGTTTTGAAAAAAACCGCCTTTTTAGCGTCAGGCTGCTCCCGGCACTTTTGATGGGAAAGCTTTTAATCCTGCTGACCCGGCTTTTGGGACGCGGCGGAACCACCCTGCCCGGAAGGGTTGCTCTTAAGATTAACCCGAAAGTGACGGATTTGCTGGCTAAAGGCCTTACGAAGGGGACCGTGCTGGTAACCGGCACCAACGGCAAGACTACCACCGC
>SLPH01000218.1 GCA_007132095.1 Syntrophomonadaceae bacterium
CCAGGGGCCCTGAACTGCTGGACATCCTCCTGGTCCTGGGAAAAGACAGGTCCGTGGCGCGCATTGAAAAAACCTTGGAACGATTTGACCTGGGCTAAAAGCTGGCGGGCAGGGCCCTGGTCGCCCTGCCCGCCAACACCGCTGTATCAACGAAGAGACACCTTTTCAAGAGGGGTTCCGTTTAAACGGGCTCAAACATGTCTTTTTCCACGGCGCAATTGGGACAGGTCCAGTCTTCAGGAAGATCTTCAAAGGAAGTTCCAGGAGCGATACCGCCTTTTTCATCGCCGACTTCAGGATCATAGATGTAGCCGCAAACCGCACACTCATACTTTTGCATGGTGCAATCCCTCCTTCATGACATGATAGATGTAGCTGCTCATGTAAATGATTCAGCATAGTTTAACAAAGTCCTGCCCGCAGCACGTTTTTCCTTGCCCCTGTCTTACAGGGGGAACCCTGTTACTTTTATCAACGGAGCCACATCCATGAAAGAGCCCAAAACTTTTTACCTGCTTACGATTGTCTATATCATCATCGGTGTATATTTTCTGCTTTACAGCGACTATCCCCTGTTTATCCTGCTCTTTCTTGTCCTTGCGGGCTACCACTATTTCCTGGCCCGGGTGATCAGCAGCTATAAAGATGAAGGCCCTGCCTCCCCCCCTGCTCCCCCCGGGAAAGAGCAAGACCTGCCAGCAGGAGATGATCAGCCGCGAGGAGAAGGCGAGGAAGAGGGCGTTTAACCGCCCTGTATGAAAATGTCGGGAGGGAACCCTGCCCGCTGAAGTGCAGGGCGATCCTCCGCATCACGGGTTACTCCCAGTATCTCCAGAATATATCCTCTGTTTCCTCCTTGACCTCCCGCAGGCGCTGCGTCTCCTGGCCGGACAAATCTATCGCTTCCATCTTTTCTTCTTGCAGCAGCAGCGGGTTGACCGGCAAGATGGCATAGCGGTCCGGGCCCAACTGGTTTTTCCGTAAAACCCAGGTCGGTTCCATGTGGGCCAGAGATACCGTTGTCTGCTGCAATACCAGGTCTTTCTTGATGGTAAAATAGACGATAATCCCACTGTCCCGGTAGCGGTTTCGCTGATTTGAGATGAAATTTCCCAGGGAATAGAAGACCAGTCCCTGGTGGTGTTCCGTTTCCATCCACTCCACCGGCTGAATCACGTGGGGATGCGTGCCGACGATCACATCGGCGCCCGCATCGATCAAACGCCGGGCCAGCTGGCGCTGTTGGGGCGTGGGCAAGCGCTGGTACTCCTGTCCCCAGTGCAGGGCGATGATCACGGCATCGGCCCCCTGGTTTTCTTTAGCCCGCTGGATATCGGCGACGATCTGGCCTTCATCGATCAGGCAAACCAGGTAATCTTTCCCCCGCGGGACGGGGATGCCGTTGGTCCCGTACGTGTAGGCGAAAAAAGCAAGCTCGATCTGCTGCAGATTTACCCGGTAACCGTCAGCCCGTTCCTCGGGGTTTCTCGCCGTGCCCACGAAGTCCAGCCCCGCCTCTTCCAGGTGGGCGATGGTGTTTAACACCCCGGTCTCTCCGTAGTCCAGGGAGTGATTGTTGGCGGTGAAGAGCAGATCGAACCCGGCTTCTCGCAGGTTTCCGGCCAGTTCCGGCGGCGAATTAAACCGGGGGTAACCGCTGTACGCATAAGCCGGCCCGGTCAGGGTGGTTTCCAGGTTGGCCACGGTTAGATCCGCTTGCTGCAGGTACGGGCTGATCTCCATGAAGTGCCTGGAGAAATCATAGGTTCCCGTCTCCGGCGCGAAGGCGCTGTGAAACTGGGGGCTGTGCACCATGATATCTCCCGCCGCGGCCACGGTGACCTCCGTGGTAAAATACTCCTGCAGCAGCGGGCTTCTCTTGGCATAGAGATCTTTAATGCGGTTTTCGAGGATGAAGCCCCCGGGGGTGTAGCCGCTCAAGCGCGGGTGCTTGTTGGTGGCCACGGGAGGTGTTTCCGCCGTTAAAAAACTCAGCGGGCCCAAAACGGCCAGCAGGATGAAGGCGCAGAGGGTGACGAGCAGGAAAACTTTTCTGACCATGAGTCACCTCGTTTCCACCGGCGTGATCCAGGCGCCGGTCAATTCATTTTACCACAGGAAGGAAAAAAATTGAAGCCAGCATCTACAGGCAAGAAGAATAGTGTGATAATTTGAGCAAACTTGCGCGGTACAGCAGGTTTTTTCGGAACTACAGAGAACACTACTATATGAAGAGCAGTCACAGCAGGAGATCACAGGTTTCTAACTGAAGGAGGACAAATTTCATGGAAAAAATATGGTTATCGTCTTATGAACCCGGTGTACCGGCAGACGTGGAAATTCCATCAAAGACACTGCCCCAGCTTTTTCATGAAAAAGTAAAAGAATTCCCCACCAATACGGCGACCATCTTCATGGGAGGGAAAAAGAGCTACCAGGAAATGGGCGTGCTGGTCAACCAGTTTGCCGCAGCCTTAAAAGGGCTGGGCCTCAAAGAAGGCTCCCGCGTCGCACTGCATTTGCCCAACTGCCCCCAGTATGTCCTGGCTTTTTACGGCGCCCTGCAGGCGGGGTGCACCGTGATCCCGTGCAACCCTCTCTACGTGGAGAGGGAGCTGGAGTATCAATTGAAGGATGCGGAAGCAGAAGTGGTGCTGACCTTGAGCCGTTTTTACCCCATGGTCAGGAGTATTAAAGAAAAGCTCAAATTCAAGGCGATCATTGTGACGAATATCAAAGAATATTTCCCCGGGGTATTGAAATTCTTGTATACCCTGGCCCGGGAGAAGAAAGAAGGGGACCGGGTTGAATTAAAGTCGGGAGATGTGTGGCTGCAGGATATTTTACAAAAGCAAAGCGGCTTATCCCCCGGGGAGATACAGGCCGACGTGGGTACGCCAGCCTGTTTCCTCTATACGGGCGGGACCACCGGGGTTTCCAAGGGGGCCGTTTTGACCCATAAAAACCTGGTGGCCAATGTTTACCAAACACGGGCCTGGTTGACGGACTTTCAAGAAGGGAAAGAGGTCACCCTCTCCGTGCTGCCTTTCTTCCACAGCTACGGGATGACGACCTGTTTGAACCTTTCCCTGGTCTTCGGCGGATCATTGATCCTGGTGCCCCGCTTTGATTTGAACGAAATCCTCAAGCTGATCGACAAGGAAAAGCCGACGCTTTTCCCCGGGGTGCCGACCATGTACGTGGCGATCATCAACTCCCCGGAAATCAGCAAATATGACCTGAGCTCCATCAAGGCCTGCATCAGCGGGGC
>SLPH01000041.1 GCA_007132095.1 Syntrophomonadaceae bacterium
AATACTGCGTATTCTCGGCACCCTGGCCGGTTTTGTCCTCGGCATTTACCTCTTCGCCGTTCTTTTACCCATGCTGCAGTACTTCGAGTTTATCGATATCCCGGTTGGCATATTTTTTACGCCCATCCATGTCGGTTACTACGCCCTGGGCGGCATCTTGTTCGGACTCATTTTTTATCTTATTACTCCTCTGTTCATATTTCTATTCAACCGGACTGTAGGCTGGGCTGACAGCAAACTGAAAGCGATGCCGACCCAGGATATCGCCCTGATCTCCTTCGGGTTGATCATTACCCTGCTTTTGGGCCTGCTGGTTAGCGTGCCCATATCGCGTATACCGGTAGTGGGCCCTTTTATTTCCCCCGTCTTAACCCTGCTGCTGGTTTTTATCGGGGTCAGGCTGCTTTTGAACCGCAAGGAAGATTTCTCTTTCCTGTCGAACCTTTTCAGCCGCGGCGCTAAAAGCAGCGCCCAGAACGAAGTCTACAAGATTCTCGACACCAGCGCCATTATCGACGGCAGGATCGTTGATATCTGCAAGACCGGTTTCCTGGAAGGGGTGCTCGTGGTGAGCGGGTTTGTACTGGAAGAGTTGCGGCATATTGCCGATTCCCCGGACTTGCTGAAGCGTAACCGCGGCCGGCGCGGCCTTGACGTGCTGAACAAGATCCAGAAAGAGATGGATATCCCGGTGCAGATATATGAAGGTGATTTCGAAGAGATCCCCGAGGTGGACAGCAAGCTGGTCCGCCTGGCGAAAACGATGAACGGCAAGATTGTCACCAACGACTACAACCTGAATAAGGTTTGCGAACTGCAGGGCATTGCCGTGCTGAACATTAACGAACTGGCCAACGCGGTCAAACCGGTAGTGCTGCCCGGCGAGGAGATGCCGGCCCAGATTATCAAGGATGGCAAGGAAGCGGGGCAGGGGGTAGCCTACCTGGATGACGGCACCATGATCGTTGTCGAAGGCGGGCGCCGCTATATCGGCGAAACAATTGACGTGCTTGTTACCAGCGTGCTGCAGACAGCGGCGGGGCGGATGATTTTCGCCAAGCCGAAGCAGGATGCCGAAAAGTATACAGGAGTAAAATAATGATAGCCGGAGCGGTTATTGCCGCGGCCGGGCGGGGTTCACGCATGGGGCTGGAGCGGGAAAAGCAGTTTTTGCCCCTGCTGGGGGTGCCGATCCTGGCCCGTTCGATTAATATTTTTACCGGGCATGCCGCCGTGCAGGCGGTAGTGGCAGCCCTGCCCCCGGGCAGGGAAGAGGAAGCGCTGGAACTGATCAGGCCTTACTGCAGGATGGAGAAAGTTATGGCCGTTGCCGGCGGAGACACCCGCCAGCAATCGGTTTACAGGGGGCTTCAGGCCCTGCCGGAGGAAATAGAACTGGTCTGTGTCCACGATGCTGCCAGGCCCCTGGCCTCGGCGGCGCTGCTGGAAAAACTGCTCCTTGCTGCAGCTGAAGCGGGGGCTGCCATACCAGGCTTGCCGCCGGCAGATACCCTGAAAGAGATCGACAAGGACGGTTTTGTGACGGCAACACCGCTTCGTTCATCCTTACGCCGGGCCCAGACCCCGCAGGTGTTCAGGCGCGAGCTGCTTGAGGCCGCCTATGAAGAGGCGATCAGGCAGGGAGTGGAAGCGACCGACGATGCCGCCCTGGCAGAACTGGCCGGTTACCGGGTTTTAACCGTTGCCGGCGAAGAGCATAACCTCAAAATTACCTCTCCCCTCGACCTGGCCCTGGCCGAGCTAATCCTGAAGGGAGAACGGCATAAATGATCCGTGTCGGCACCGGTTTTGACCTGCACCGCCTTGTAGCGGGCAGACCGCTTTTTCTGGGCGGGGTAAAAATTGAACACCATCTGGGGCTGGAAGGCCATTCTGATGCGGATGTTCTGATTCACGCCCTCATTGACGCCATGCTGGGGGCGGCCGCCCTGCGCGATATCGGCTATCACTTTCCGCCGGGCGATCGGCGCTACCTGAACATTTCCAGCCTGAAACTGCTGGAAGAGACGGCGGCGATCGTAAAAGAGAAGGGCTATCAACTGGTCAACGCCGACCTGACCGTGATCGCCGAGCAGCCGAAACTGGCTCCCTATATCGAAGCGATGCGGGAAAAGCTGGCTGCGACGCTCGGTTTGTCACCGGACCGGGTGTCGGTAAAAGCGACCACCAGCGAAGGAGTCGGTACTTGCGGGCGCCAGGAGGCGATCTGCGCCCAGGCCGCTGTTTTAATCGAAAATATTTCCGCGCCCGGCCTGCCCGGGCCCGAAGCATTGTAAGGAGAATCAGCGCATGTTCAGAAGAATTAGCCAGGATATCAGGGCGATCAGGGAGCGTGACCCCGCGGCCCGCAATACTGCCGAGGTGCTGCTCTGTTACCCCGGGCTGCACGCCCTGATTTGCCACCGCCTGGCCCACGGCCTCTACAGGCGGGGCCTGGTGCTGCTGCCCCGCTTAATTTCTCACCTGTCCCGCTTTTTCACCGGGATTGAGATCCATCCGGGGGCGAAAATCGGCGCTTCGTTTTTTATCGATCACGGCATGGGCGTGGTGATCGGCGAGACCAGCGAAATCGGTTCGAACGTGACCATCTACCAGGGAGTGACCCTGGGCGGCACGGGCAAAGAAAAAGGCAAACGCCACCCTACTATCTGCGACAACGTGGTGATCGGCACGGGCGCCAAGGTGCTCGGCCCGATCGAAATAGGCGAAAACAGCCGCATCGGCGCCGGATCGGTGGTGCTGCAAGCGGTTCCGCCCAATTCCACTGTGGTCGGGATCCCCGGCCGTGTGGTATTCTATAACGGGGAGAAGGTACCCTCGATCAACCTGAACCACAGCGACATGCCCGACCCGGTAGCCGAAGCGCTCTGCAGCCTGCAGGAGCAGATCGACCAGCTTCGCTGCGTGCGGTCAGAACATGAAAACGGAGCGTGCAAAATTGGCAATAAAAATTTATAACACCCTGTCCCGCAGCAAGGAAGAACTTAAACCCGGAAAACCGCCGCTGGTTACCTTTTACGTCTGCGGCCCCACCGTTTACGACTACATTCATATCGGCAACGCCCGCGTCTTCATCATCTTCGACGTGATCAGGCGTTACCTGAAATACCGCGGTTATGAAGTTAAACTGGTCCAGAACTACACCGATATTGACGACAAGATGATCAACCGCGCCGCCGAAATGGGCATTACCGTGCCCGAGCTGGCCGAGCGCTTTATCAAAGCTTACGAGGAAGATGT
>SLPH01000062.1 GCA_007132095.1 Syntrophomonadaceae bacterium
TCGCCACCAATAGAGTTAAAAATTGCGCTTTTACCCAGCCACCCTTTTCTGGCAATGGCTACGCCAAACCTGGTATCATCAAGCCCGGCAATATCATGAGCGTCAGGATTAATTGAGATTAACAGTCCCATCTCCCCTGCTTTTTTAAGGTGGCGCCAATCAAGATCCAGGCGGGCCGGGTTAGCATTAAGCTCTAAAATTATATCATGTTCAAGGGCGGCCCGAAGAATTGCTTCAAGATCGAGGGGCGAACTATCCCTACCGAGAAGCAGCCTGTTCGTCGGGTGCCCCAGCATTGTCACGCTGGGGTGTGAAAGGGCCCTCTTCAACCTTTCGGTCATCCGGCCTCTTTCCATCTTTAAGCCCGAGTGAACTGAAGCGATTACAAAATCCAGCTTTTCAAGGACACTGTCCGGGTAATCGAGGGAGCCGTCCGCGCGGATATCCGATTCAACTCCGCAGAATATTTTAACTCCTGCGTATTTCTCTCTCAGGGCGAATATTTCTTCCTGCTGCCTGGCCAAATCATCCGCTTTAAGGCCTCCGGCATAAAAAGCAGACTGGCTGTGATCCGAAACCCCAACATATTCGTAACCCGCTTCCTGGGCCCCACGGACAATTTCTTCCAGGCTATCGGAGCCATCGCTGAAAGTGGTGTGCACATGAAAAATGCCCTTTATATCTTCCGGAGAGACCAGGTCCGGCAGCAGCCCCGATTCTGCCGCTTCTATTTCGCCGGTATTTTCACGAAGTTCGGGAGGAATGTAGGATAGCCCGAGGGCGGCAAAAAATTCGTTTTCACTGCTGCAGGGTATTATCTCTTCACCTCTAAACAGGCCATATTCATTGATTTTTAGCCCCATTGACTTAGCCCTCCCGCGCAGGGCGGTATTATGCTCCCTGCTGCCGGTAAAGTGATGAAGGGCATATGGGTATTGCCGCGGGTTTACCACGCGCAGATCAGCGCTGATCCCTTCCGTCAGGCGAACTGTAGCTTTAGTATCACCGGAAGCGATCACCTCTTGTACTGCCGCAAGGCCGGCAAAAGCCCGGGACAGTTTCGCCGGCTCGTCGGAAGATGCAACCAGGTCGATATCTTTTATTGTTTCACCACATCGCCTGATACTGCCAGCCAGGCTCAACCTGTCAAGGCCTGGCAGGGCCTCCACTTCACGGAGCAGCTTTTCAGCCATGATCAGGGCTTCGTTTAAGAAATAGCGGCCCTGCTGGCGGCGCAGAAATTCAATCCCTTCGAGAATGTTCTGCTGCGATTTCGGGCCATACCCTTTCAGGTTAACAAGCCGGTTTTCCCGGCAGGCATATTCCAACTCGGCCAGGCTGCTTATTTCCAGCATTTCGTGCAGGGCCCTCACCTTACGCGGTCCGAGACCGGGAACTTTAAGCATATCAATAAGTCCATCCGGAATCCCGGACTTTAACTCTTCATAGTAGTTCAGCTTACCGGTTAAAACGTATTCTTTAAGCTTTTCATTAAGAGCGGCGCCAATTCCTTTTACATCTTTGAGTTTATCCCGTTCAACCAGGTCTTTTAGCTCGCCTTCACCGATCATTTCTACGATTCGGGCTCCATTTAGATAAGCCCTGCTCTTAAAAGGGCTTTCCCCTTTTAGTTCAAGCAAAACGCCGATTTCTTCCAACATTTTTGCCGCACCGTGCATTTTCATGCCTTTTGCCGTCCTTCCACCAGGCGGTAAGCAGCAATCCTGCAAACACTACTGCCATATTTCTGAAACTGCATAAAAAATCACCATGGCGCCGGATCAATCACTCACAATACCAATTCTAGAGCACTTTAGTGCAGCGACAGCCTGGTGCCAATTTCTCCTGCAAGCGCTTTTTTAAAAATGGCCTTTGCCGTTACCACGTCCAGCGAGCCCATGCCAACAGTTTCGTAAACGGTGATCCTGTCACTTTCCTCACGGCCTTTCTTAGTCCCCAGGAGAACTTCACCGATTTCACCGCTAATATCTTCTTTCCTAAGGCGGCCATCATTTAGCGGAATGATCAGGTCGCCTGATTCGGCAAGAGCTCCTTCAAAGTCGTCAACAAATAGCTTATCCGCTTTTTGCATTACTTCAGCATCAATTTCCTGCATTTCCGGCTTGAAAGCGCCGACTGCATTAATATGCACCTTTTCTTCCTGCAGATCCTTTATACTAAAGACCGGCTTTTTGGAGGTAGTCGCCGTGGTTATTACCTGGGCCCTTGCCACCGCTTCTGCCGATGAACCTGCCAGGGTAAAACTGACTTCAGGAAAAGCAGCTTCTGCATCTTTTTTCAGGGCCTCTGCTTTTGCGCGATCAAGGTCGAAGATGTAGTATTCCCGGACTGTTGGAGCTGCGGTAATTACTGCCCACATTTGCATGAAAGATTGGGCGCCCGTTCCGATGATCGCAGCCCTTTCTGATCCTTGCGGAGCCAGCCGGCGGGTGGCCACACCGCACGAAGCACCGGTTCTCAGCCTGGTGATATAGGAAGCTTCCAGTATTGCCTCCTGGGCGCCTGTATCCCCGTTGTAGAGCAGCACCGTGCCCTGGATAAAGGGAAGCCCTTTTTGCGGATTTTCAGGGTATACGGTAATAGCCTTAATTCCCAGGGCTTTTATCGGAGCAACCCAACTGGGCATAAATAACCCCATCCCGCCTACTTCCTCCAATTCCAAGTGGGTTCGCAGCGGAGTTATGGTCTCTTTCCGGGAGTGCATCCGGAATGCCTCTTCAAGGGCATCAATAGCCTCCCCCATGTCGATCGCTTTTTTCATGTCGCTTTCGGAAAGAAAAAGCATTGACAATCACCTGCCTCCTAGTATTTAACTTTCATCTCTCATTATAACAAAAGAGTATTTTGAAGCTAAAGCGTTAATTTCGGTCATTTCGGCCCAACCATGCCAAAAGGAAGGGCAGCCTCCCTGCTGCCGGCGGTCTATTCCACCCACCATTAGCATCATGCAAGGCTGCCCTTTACTTTTTTAATTCAATCCAAGCTTAAAAAGCAAACGTTTAAAGCTTGTATAAGCTTAGCTGGACTGTTCTGCTTTCATCCTTGCTTCGTACTCATCACCAAGCTGGTTCCACCTGAGCAGTTTAGGAATGAACTGCAGCATCGACAGGGCAAGCAAGATCAGGCAGAGAGAGAGAATGACGAGCCCATAGTACTGACCGGCATTGATGTAGCGGATCAGGTAGTATATCAGGGCATAAATGGTTGTGCCTGTCATGAATAGACCCGGGATACCGACCCAGTAGAAGAATTTCGCGTTAAGCGGGTGCCTCTGCTCGGCGGTGTAAATCGTAATCATCATGTAGGAATAGACGATGACAAACAGGTTCATCGCCACGTAGCCGGCCCACATCGCCATGAAGTTGGTGTAAGTAGCAATCAGCCAACCAACAAGAACGATTAATGCGGTGCTGGGCCAAACCCGGTGAATCTGAGTTGCTTTCAAGGCAGGGAAATCATTTGCTATCTCCTGGATCAGGTAACGCCCCGCCCTGGCATAGGAATCCATGGTGGTCATAACGAAGGCGGAAAGGATCAGGGCGCCGAAGGTGGCCCCCACAACTTCCGGCAGGCCGATGAACCCGACCGCATGAGCATAAGCAGCAGTAAAGGCGGGTCCGGGAGCCGGTACAACTTCCGAGATAAACTGGTCGTAGCTGTAATAGCTTGCTACGAGAGTAATAGCCATTAAAGCGATGACCGTTTCGCCCTTAGTTCCAAGCGAAGCAATCCAGTAAGTATCTTTTTCATTGGCAACCTGCTTCGAGGTGGTCCCCATTGAAATCAGGGAGTGGGTAGCGGCCACCGCCCCGCAGGTAACCATGATGAAGATAGCAGGATAGAGCGACCCCGCCGGGCTTACCCAGCCGGCGTAAGCGGGCATCTCGAAAGAGGGCAGGCCAATAAACAGCGCAATAGTTCCGATGCCGATACCGGCCACCAAAATCGCCGAGTTCAGGAAGTCACGCGGCTGCAGCAGCGACCAGACCGGCAACCCGGTGGCAAAGAAGGTGTAAATAACGAATATGATCAACCAGTTCTGCCATGAAATGTTGATCGGCACATTCTGGCCGAGCACAATCATAATACCCCATAATACTACAAAAACAAGTGTAGTTAAGCCAAGGTTTGCCTGCTTAACGTAACGCAGGTATCCGAACAGCATGGCCAGAGGAATCAGGGTCAGGGTAGGAATAACCGCTGTCGGTGTGCCTTCAAGGGTAGTGGAAATAACGAAAGCGAAAATAGCGAAAACCAAAATGCAGAAAAAGACCAGGATCAGGTTCAGGTATGTTCCTGTCGCTATCCCGATTTTTTCAACTACAACCGAGCCGAGGTTCTTGGCCTTGTGGCGCATCGAAATAAGAATGTGCATGTATTCGGTAAAGCCGCCCATCCAGTGAACCCCGACCAGCATCCAGACCACGACTGGAAGCCAGCCCCACTGCATCCCGGCAATAGCCGAAAGCACAGGGGAAAGACCGGCAATAGACATGTAGTAATGGCCGAGCACAACGATTCGGTCAGAAGCCACGTAGTCGCAGCCGTCCGCCATTGATATCGACGGGCAGACCTTATCAGGGTCCGGCGGGTGTATGCCCTGGGTTGCCCGCATAAAGAGGTAATGGCCGGCAATCAGAGCCAGGTAACCTCCACCTAAAAATATAAGGGGATTCATAAAATTGCTCTCCTTTCAAGTTTGAAATCATTCGTGTTGTACGTGAACCAATTTTACATCACCTGAGACAGCTTATTTTCGTCTCGTTCATTAATCACCCCCTGGCACATTTTTTCAGGACCGGCCAGGCGCGCAGCAAGGCAGAACCTTTGCTGCGCACCCTAAGCGCCGACCGCTCATTTATAAGCATTAAACTTTTTTACTCTTCTTCAAGATGCGGATAACGGTAATCTTTTGGCGGATCAAGGGTTTCCTTGATTGAACGCGGTGATACCCAGCGAATCATATTCCACATCGCCCCGGCCTTGTCATTGGTGCCCGAAGCCCTGGATCCGCCGAAGGGCTGCTGCCCTACGATAGCGGCGGTCGGCTTATCGTTTACATAGTAGTTGCCCGCGGCGTGGGTGAGAATGTCCTCGGCCAGGTTCAAAGCATCCCTGTCTTTGGCCATCGTACTTCCGGTAAGGCCATACTCAGAGGTTTCATTACAGAGGTGCAGCGTTTCTTCGTATTTTTCGTCAGGATAAATATAGATGGTTAATACCGGACCGAAAATTTCCTCTTCCATGGTTTTAAACTTCGGGTTAGTGGTCAGGATCAGGGTCGGCCGGATAAAATAACCGACCGAGTCGTCGTACTTGCCACCGGCAATTATTTCTGCCTCATCGGATTTCCTGGCATACTCTATATAACCGACAATCTTATCATATGCGGCCCGGTCAATTACCGCGCTGAGGTAGTTGGAGAAATCTTCAACGCCGCCAACTTTTATACCCTCGGTAGTTTCTACCAGACCATCGCGCATTTTTGCCCAGAGGCTTTCGGCAATATAGGCCCTGCTGGCAGCGGAGCACTTCTGGCCCTGGTATTCGAAGGAGCCCCTGATCAGGGCAGTAGTAACTTCGTCTTTATCGGCGGTGGGGTGAGCCACCACAAAATCCTTGCCCCCCGTTTCGCCGACAATCCGCGGGTAGGTTTTATATTTTGCAATATTTTTGCCGATCGTTTCCCACATGCCGCGGAACACTTCGGAGGAACCGGTAAAGTGAACACCCGCCAGTTCAGGCTGCTCTAATACGAGCGGTCCAACCTCGCTGCCGCTGCCCGGGATAAAGTTAATTACTCCCGGCGGCAGGCCGCACTCTTCGAAGAGCCTCATGACAAGGTAGTTTGAAAAAACAGCTGTCGAGGCAGGTTTCCAAAGTACCGTATTGCCGGCCATGGCCGGAGCAGAAGGAAGGTTGCCTCCAATTGCGGTAAAGTTAAAGGGCGATACGGCAAAAATAAAGCCTTCAAGAGCCCTGTATTCAGTTTGGTTGATAACTGTCCTCAGCGATTCAGGCTGGTCTTTGTAGATATCATTCAGATAGTAGGAGTTAAAATTAAGGAAATCAATCAGCTCGCAGGCAGCTTCAATATCAGCCTGGTAAACATCTTTGCCCTGGCCGAGCATTGTGGCTGCGTTAATTGTCGAGCGGAAGGGACCTGATAGTTTTGCCGCTACTTTCCTGAAGATAATGGCCCGTTTGTCCCAGGGCATTCTCTCCCAGTCATGCTTAGCCTCGCGAGCCGCTTCAACGGCCATTTCAATTTCCTTTTTTCCGGCCTTCTGGTAGCGGGCAATTACCTTGCCGTGATTATGAGGCATCCTCACCTCGCCGACATTCCCGGATTCTACTTTTTCCCCGCCTATAACCAGGGGAATCTCTTCGACCCTGGAAGACAGTTCTTGTAATTTCTGTTTGACTTCTTCTCTTTCTTTGCTCCCCGGCGCATAGGAAAGGGGAACTTCGTTTACCGGGCGGGTAAACTCAAACACCTTATTTCTTGACACCAGCACCACTCCTTTGGTTCTTGATGATTGGCAATTAAAGGTAATTTGACACAACTTCAGTATCAATTACTATTATTCGCCGCCCGTACAAAAACTCCTTCCTTTTTTTTGCCGGATAAGAGCCCTTTTTCCCCTGAGGCCCAAAAATCCCTTAATTGGCCAGGTCTTATTCGTTTATTGAATTACCCCTGCTGCCAGCAGCACAAAGGCTGTAGGACGTTCACAACTCCAATTTTTTAACCTGAGCATTGTTCTGGGCGACCGGTTAGAAAATATCAAATAATTACGCAACTGTCAAGTTTTTGGGTATATACCTTTAAGAAAAGATAGCGATCCAGGGTATTGTCCTGGAGATGGCTTATATTGAAGCGGAACGATGGAACGATTATCTCTAAGTGGAAAATGAAACGGAGCAGGTTTTATACTTCAATTGAAAAGCTGCCCCATAAATCAGGGGTTATCTTAAAAACAAGCTTTATTTTCTGGCAAAACAACAACCTTGCAATTTACCTGCGCCTTAGAATTGCCCCGGCACTGATATTAACTTTTTCGGGCAGGTCAGAAAACACCCTTACCCTGTAACTGTTATGGGCCTCTTCAAGCATATTTCCCGATTGATGGTCAATGATCCGATCCACCCTGAGACTGACTGGATGAAGATAAGCGGCATCTAGCACTTCCAGCTCTTCGCCGACCCGAAACCTGTTCCGGGCGTACACCAGGAGGCTTCCTTCAGCCCGATCATGGGCGGCCACGGTTCCGACAAAATCATGGCCCCCCAAGTAAGAGGAATCCTTTCTGAATTCTTTCTCCTCTTTACCGGGAAAATAAAACCCGGTTGTATAAGGCCTGTGTGACACCTTTTCAAGTTCATCCAGCCATGCCGGTTCAACCTGATAACTGCTTCCCAGGGCCTGGTAAGAATTCAAAGCCTGACGGTATACCCTGGTCACAGCGGCCACATAATAAGCCGATTTCATCCGGCCTTCAATCTTGATACTGTCAATCCCGGCTTCAGCCAGTGCAGGAAGATGCTCAACCAGGCAAAGATCTTTCGAGTTGAGGATGTAAGCCCCCCTGTCTTCCTCGCCTATGGTTAGCTCCTCAGCGCTGACTTTTTCCTTAAGGCTGTATTCCCAGCGGCATGGCTGGCTGCATAAACCACGGTTGGCGGGGCGGCCTGTTAGTATATTAGACAAGAGACAGCGCCCCGAATAAGCCACACACATGGCCCCATGAACGAAAGCTTCCAACTCCAGGGCAGGATTATTCTTTTTTATCAGCCTGAGCTGTTCAAGGCTGAGCTCGCGCGCAGCAACAATACGATCTATTCCGGCTGCATGCCAGAAAGCGGCGCTGGCGCTGTTCGTAGTGTTGGCCTGTGTACTTAAGTGGATCTTCGGTTTAGGAAAAACCGCCCGGGCCAGATTGAGTACTCCCGGATCGGAAACGATCACTGCATCTATGCCAAGATTTACTGCTTCCCGCAGGTAAGCGCCCATATCAGCCAGGTCATCATCAAAGGCAAAAATATTCATGGCCAGGTATACTTTACAACTGTGCCGATGAGCATATTTAATTCCTTCAGCAAGATCCTCCAGTGTGAAAGAGGTGTCAGGAGCGCGTAACGAAAAAGACCCTCCGCCGCAGTATACAGCGTCAGCTCCGAATTTCACTGCAGTTTTCAGTTTTTCCAGGTTGCCAGCCGGTGCCAGCAGTTCCATCATTGGCACTTCCTTCATGTTGCCACGGTCCCCGGCGTAATCAATAATACTCAAGTTTAGAGAAGAGCTCATCCAGTGAGACGGTGGCAAAAGTTGATGCATAGTCGGCCATGGCATATGGTATGACCAGTTTGCCGTTATGAATCATTGCGCCGCACGAATAAACAACATTGGGCACATACCCCTCTCGCTCTTCATCATTGGGAGCCAGTAAAGGTTCCTTTGTCTGCCCAAGCACTTTTTCCGGATTTTCACGATCAAGCAGGGTCGCCCCCAGGCAGTAACGCCGCATCGGGCCGACGCCATGGGTTAGCAATAGCCAGCCCTTTTCCGTTTCCACGGGCGAACCGCAGTTACCAATCTGTATAAACTGCCAGGGAAACTGTGGCTCCTGAATTCTTACCGCATTACGCCAAAAATGAATATCCCCGGATCGCATAATATAATTATTTACACCGTCAATCCGGGACATCATTACATATTTACCGTCGATTTTCCTCGGGAAAAGAGCCATACCCTTGTTTTGAGCATGTTCGCCGTGTATAGGCAAAATCTTAAAGAGGTAAAAATCTTTTGTTTCGATCATCTTGGGGAGGATGGTAAACCCGTTGTATGCAGTATAGGTGGCATAATAGGTTATTGATCCATTGTCATCAGTGAATTTAACAAAGCGGGCATCTTCAATACCGTTAACTTCAGTATCCGATATGGGGTAGATTACTCTTTCAGAAAGAGCTGTATCGAGGGAAAAAGTTATCTCGTAATGCGCGTTGGCCAGCCAGTTGATATCATTAACTATTTTTTTTTGCATGGAGTTTAAATTGTTTTCCACTGTAGCATCGGCGATGCTTTTTTGCAGCTGGCCATAGGTAAATTCATCAGGAAGGCGCTCCATTACCATATTTACCAGGTCTCGTTTGATATTCATTTCCGAAAGCTTATCGACAAAAGTAGGTTTCTCATAAACATACCTTTTTACCGCCTCAGGTATGTCAACCATTTCACCCGGCTCCTTGAAAGTGAGGTTATGATTCCTGTCAATTACACCGCTTCTAAAAACAATAGATGAAATGTGACCTTCCCCGGTGGCCCTAAAACTGACGATCACCCTTTTTTCGCCATCTGCAAGCGCAGTCTGGTCGGGATCTTCCATGATCGAAGGGTTGAAGAAAGCGGCAGATTCGATCGAGTATTCCATCGTAAAATAAGCGCCCAGCAAAAGCTTGGTCGATTTAGGCAAAATACCGGGATCCATATCCATACCCTGGATAATATGCCTGACCCGGTTAAAATGCTTTCTGAACACTTTAGAGATATTACGGTGCCGCACTGAAAAATTAGTTAAAACCTGGTTAAGACTGAACCTGGTTTCTTCTTCTGAAAGGTCCAGCACTTTCTTAATTATGCTGCGAGCCCTGTCATCACCTCCAGGAAGGTAAAAACGGGCTATTACTCTCTTCGAATCAGGTTGGAACCTGATCCCTTTGCGTTCAACTCCGATTGTCAATTTATTTATCGCTCCCCGTTTTAAACTGCTGACAATATATTATAAACAATAACTGGATTTCCTGCATCTTATTATAAGATTTTTATAAACATCGTTAGTAGAGCCCTTGTTATAGCCATTGAAGGGACCTTAGTGTAAAGTTATTATAGGGATTTAGCAGGGTTCGCTTTAAATGAAAAACCGGCCGCAGGAATGGTATACTATACTGTAGCAGTTAACCAGAACACAATTCGAAAAGGGTTTGAGATATGCAGGGCAAAGAAATCATCGAAGAGTTTAAAACAGTTGTGTCAGGCAGGACCTTTGACGCCCTGCTGCCGCCCATTCTGTTTGTGGCAGCCAACAGCGCTTTTGGCCTTAACCCGGCAGTGCTGCTTTCTTTGGGGTTTGCCCTTTCGCTGGGGATCACCCGAATGCTGCGCCGCCAGAACTGGAAATATGCCCTGGGAGGTTTTGCTGCGGTCTCTTTCGCATCGGGACTGGCCTACCTTACCCGCACTGCTGCAGGATATTTTCTTCCCGCCATTGCAGGAAGCGCCGGGCTTGCCCTGCTCTCCCTGGCCAGTCTTGCTGCGGGAAAGCCGCTGGCAGCCTGGGCCAGCCATCTAACCCGGGGCTGGCCTTTAAAATGGTTCTGGCGTAAAGATGTAAAACCTGCTTATTCAGAGGTAACCGTATTTTGGAGCATTTACCTGGTCTCCAGGCTGGTTGTGCAGGTTAACCTTTATCGCAGCGGTGACGCAGCCGGCTTGGCCTGGGCAAACCTTCTTTTAGGCTGGCCCGTTATCGCTGTCGTTCTTACTGGCAGCTACATCTACGGCGTATGGAGACTGCGCAGATTACATGGGCCTGGTGTTGAAGAATTTAAGGCGGGCGCCAAGCCTCCATGGAAGGGCCAGACCCGGGGCTTTTAAAGCCGCGGTTACACCATGCGACTAATCAGGCAGGTCCGCAATTGGCAGTTTGACTGTTTTTTGGCCAGTATGGTATTGTTTTTTCAACGCTTCCTGGAAGCGACCGCCTGGAATCAAATTATTAATAAAAACCCATATTATTTAATGGAGGGAAACTATGCCGCACAAGGGAATTGATCATTACCTGGAAGCCGCCAGGCGTTCAGCGTCCTGGCACGAAAACCACCTTGCGGAAATGAAAAAATGCCGATTCGATACCATAGCAGTTCACGGTATCTACTCTATGCAGGAGGCAATCGATTTCAACCAGGGTTCAATTATCGAGCCGATTTACATGTCAACATCGCAGGCTTACCGCGACTCCGATGAAATGGAAGCCGCTCTATCTTATCAGATTCCAACCTGGTGTTATTCGCGAATTGCCAACCCAAGCATGTATTACCTGGAGGGAGTGCTCGCCCTCCTGGAAGGATACGGGGCCGGTGATGTTGAAACGTCCTGTATAGCCACAGCCTCCGGTATGGCCGCCATTCAAACCGCAGTAGATCCATTTTTACTGCCCGATCAGGAAAATCCAACGGAGCAGATCAATTTCGTAGCGGCCGCCCAGGTTTACGGCGGAACCTTCCAGCAATTTGCCGTGCGTAAAGAAAAAGAGCGCGGCATTACCTGGCGTAAAGTTGTCAACCCCGGTAACATTGATGAGTGGGAAAAGCTGATTGATAAAAACACTCGCTTCGTTTACGGGGAACTGCCCAGCAACCCAGGCCAGTCTTTTTTTGATTTAAAAAAAGTGATTGACCTGGCCCATCAACACAGTATCCCTGTTATCATAGACAGCACTGTCGCCACCCCCGCACTTTTGCGCCCGCTGGCCCTGGGCGCAGATATTGTAGTCCAGTCGGTTTCAAAGACCCTGAATACCAGCGGGTTTGGCATTGCCGGTGCGGTAATTTCCCGGAAAAACCTGATCAGCAAAGTAGGCAGCCCCGAGATGAAAGCAAATTTTGCCTTATACGCCAAGACACTGCCAAACCGGGATAATGGGCCCAACATTTCTCCCATGAATGCCGCTCTTGCCTTAAACGATATCCGCACCCTGCGTTCAAGGGTTGATATTCAGAGCCGTTCCACCATGACTGTTGCCCGTTACCTGGCCGATCACAAGCATGTCGAGCAGGTCGACTACCTGGGGCTTAAATCTCATCCCCTGCACCGGTTGGCTTCAGAGTACCTGTGGCTGGTAGACTCTGAGCATGATGAACAGTACGGAGAACCGCTTAATCGATTTGGCCACCTCATGTCCTTCCGCATAAAAGGCGGAGCAGAGAATACGCGAAATGTTTTTGACTCCTTCACCCGGATATTCAGGGCTACCGATCTGGGCAGGATCAAATCGGTGGCAACCATACCGGCAATCTCGACCCATTCCCAACAGGGAGAAGAAGGCCGCCAACTGGCCGACATACCGCCTAACTTGATCCGCTTGTGCGTCGGAGCCGAGCATCCTGAAGATATCATCAATGATCTTGATCAAGCGCTCTCTTCGTTGGATGGCAAAAAAATAAGCTTTTCAGCACCGGAGTTTTCCGCCGGGGGAGCATCATCAGCTGTATTGCGGCGTAAAGGAGAGGAGA
>SLPH01000086.1 GCA_007132095.1 Syntrophomonadaceae bacterium
TACACTGCCACGGGCTCTCTGCAACACCGCGGACAAACTTACTATTCCTGCTCATTGCATTTCAAGCTATTGGTTTCATCATTTATAGCACAGGTACGACGCAATGTCAAATATATTATAACTTGACAACTTAACACGCAGTGTAATACAGGGAAGGCAGGGATAATATAGGGGGTGAGCATTGTAATGAAGGGGCTTTTATGCTTATTCCTTTGCGGAACTTTTCCGGACTAGACCAGGTCTGGGGATAAAATAGCCGGCGCTTAAGATCAGGATCACGGCTGATGCCGCCCCGAATACGCTGAATTGCATTGCCTTTTCCAGTCCTGTAAGACCTGACATCAGCCCGGTTATGAAAGGGCCGAAACTGTAAATTACCGTGTAAGCTGTTGAGAAAAGACCGAACCCGGCGCCCTGGTATTGAGGCGGCATTGAACGCAGCACATAGGCGTTAATCAGGGTGTTGGTGTTAAGCGATGCCGCTCCGACCAGGGCCAGTAGGACGATCAAGTGCCAGTGTTCGCGGGCTAGTGTGAGTGCAATATAGAAGAAAATTAGCAGCGTCAGATTTACAAACATAACCCTTTTACTGCCAAAGCGGTCGGCCAGTAAGCCGATTGCGATTTTTGTTGTTAACCCGGCCACTGGAACAATCATGTAAAGACGGTTAGCCAGTTCAAAGCTGTAGTCTCTTTCTTCAACCAGAAAGGTGGGGATGAAAGAGTTGATCCCGGTCAGAGATAGCGCTCCGAACCCGCCAACCAGTGTGCTCCAGATCAGGAAACGTCTGATTCGGGGATCTCTAAATATGAAAGAAGAGGCTTTAATATTCGAAAAGAACCTGGTCAGCTTGCTCTTTCTGTTTTTATGGCTGCCATTAGACTTATTGGCCCCGGCAGTTTGTATCTTGTTAGTAAGGGCGTACTCGGTTTCAAATCTTTCGGCAAGACCACGATTTCTGAAAAAGAACAGTGTTGCCAGGGCCAGCATAAAACCGCACAGGGCAAAAAGCAGCTGCCAACTCAGGTAAATGACAAATATGGTCACGAGAGCCGGTGAAATGATGCTGGCAAATATACCAAAAGTTTCAAAAGCAGCCGTGGCGGTAGTGGCCCGTTCCCGTGACCCGATCATAACTGCCAGGGTGTAACCTGCTGTGACATAAATACCGCTGCTTACCCCGAGGATAAAGGTCGCCAGGGCTAATAGCGGATAACTCGGGGCGAAGGCCACCCCGATAAAAGATATCGCCATAGCCGCGCTTCCGATCAGGACAGTTTTGGTGCAGCCAATCAAATCGGCCAGCACACCGGAAGGATAGCGGGTCAGGGCGTAACCAAAAAATGCCAGGGTTACCAGCAGGCCGGCCTGGGCATTATCGATCAGGTATGCTTCCCGAAAGGGGATCAGTAAGGGAGCATAGAGGCTTTTCGTCAGGGCCTGGAAAAAGAAAATTCCGGCGTTCAACATAAACACCGGTCCTAAAACCAGCTGCATGAAGCCTGTTTTACTCTCCTTTTTTTCTGAAAGCACTGTTCGTAACCCCCCCGGCAGTTCAATGTGTCCCGTGCCTCTTCTTAAGCTTTGCAGCGATAGCACAATTAACATCCTACTAAATTTTAGCCTCACCTGCAAATAATACTAAGCTGAAGCACTGAAGCGGGAAGCAGAAAAAAACATGAACTGAACTGCAACGTGCTCATATAATAATCAGGGCAGTTATAAATATTTGGCATATAAGGCTTGGCAGTAATTAGAAATTGGTATTCGACTTAACCTGCCAGATTATAGTATTATTCCTCTGAGGCTTGAGCAAAAAAGGGGTGGAGACAGTAGTGCATCGCAGTAGAATAATTGTTCCGGTCAGCCATTGTCTCCTTAATCCGAACAGCAAGGTACTTGGATCAGCTGCACACTGGTCGGAAATTCTGCCCCTGACAGAGTATCTGTTTTCTGAAAAAGCTGGCCTCTACCAGCTTCCTTGTCCCGAGCAGACCTACCTGGGATGCAAGCGTTGGGGTCAATCAAAAGAGCAATACGATAACCCCTATTACAGAGAGCACTGTCGCAGTATTATTAAACAGGTTCTTAATGATATGTCAGAGTATATCCGTAACGGCTATTTGGTACCATGCTTATTAGGCATCAAGGGTAGCCCTTCCTGTGGTATTGACCATGCCTTTTCAGCTTCCTGGGCTGGCGAAATATCAGTTGCTTCAACCGGCCAAAGCCCGGGCGGCATCGTACCAGGAAGCGGGGTTTTCATGGAAGAAGCGGCCGATATGTTAAATAGCTATAACCTGAATATACCCCTGGTTGAAGTTGATGAAACGGACATTGAGGGCACTATCAACAGGTTGAAGTGTTTCTTGCCCGGGTAAAATGTGCTAAGGGATTTTCAAAACCATAAAAAGGAGCAGATGATGAACAGAAACCTAAAAATACTTATTATCGTAGTGGGCATCGGAATTAACATTATTGGAGGCACCCTTAATTCCGCTTTGAAGCTGCCGCTCTTCCTCGATACTATCGGGACTATACTGGCAGCAGTATTGTTGGGTCCCTGGCTTGGCGCACTAACTGGCATTCTTAGTAATGTTTTTTCCGGCATATTTACCAACCCTATATTGATACCCTTTGCCCTTGTCAACGGCGTGATCGGACTTATTGTTGGTTTTATTGCTTTGAAAAGAGGGTATGAAGACTACGTAACCCCTATTATTATAGGGCTTGTACTTGCTATAGCTGCTCCCCTGGTTGGCTCTCCCATTGCAGTTTATGTCTTTGGCGGCCTTACCGGCGGTGGGGTAGACATTATTTATGGTCTCTTGCTAGGAACCTCGGAAAGGATATTTACCAGCGCTTTTCTGGCCCGTATTCCTACCAACCTGGTTGACAAGTTGATCTCGGCTTACCTGGTCTTTTTTATCTACCGTGCACTTCCACCTCAGTGGAAAATGCTCTCATCTGCACGCAGGGAAAAAAAGGCTGAAGCATCATAAGCAGTTGAAAAGTCTTTACATTGCAGAAAAAGGCGGTTATTGGTACAAGCTGCCGCTAAAAGCAAAGTTCTTTTCCCTGGCACTGTTGCTGCTGGGGATACTTTTTTCTGCCCACCAGACTGTTCTCCTATTCAACCTGTTGGTGATCCTTCTCCTTGTTGCACCAGGAAGCGGTGGAATGGTCCTGTTATCCAGGTTAAAAGCATTTTTCTTTTTCGGCCTTTTCATTATTATATTTCACAGCATCCTTAACCCTGCCAACACTATAAAAGTATACTTCTTCGGGTTGGAGGGGGCACTTTACGGTTCAGTCGTAGCAATGCGACTGATTGCAGTTGTGGCTATAGCACAATCAGCCTTAATTACCACTCCTCCGAAGAAAATATTTCTATTATTCAGCAGCTGGAATAAAGACCTGGGCTTGATCATGTTCTTGTTAGTCGGTTTTATTCCTGTTCTTGAACAAGAGCTTGTTAATACTTCCCAGGCCCAGCAGACTAGAGGTTTAACTTGGAATAACATCATTGAGAAGCTAATTGCCTACCTGGCTATGATTATCCCGGTTATCATCAAAGCTCTTTACCGGGCTCAGGGTATGGCTGCCTTATTATTTCTGAGAGGCTATGATAGCCAGGATCGCATTATGGCCAAAAGATCACTCAAACCGCTCTGGGTAAAAGGTTCGCGCATTTTGATAGTCTTTTCTCTACTCTTTTTCCTGATTAATTTATCCCTATTTGCCGGATTAAGATTGAAAGTGTGGTAGTCCTTGTATGATTAGACTTGAAAACCTGACAGTTTCCTATCCGCTGAAGCAGGAACCGGTGTTGCACGGTATTGATCTGGTTCTGCCTGTGGGGCATATTGGCCTGGTTGTCGGTGGCAATGATTGCGGTAAAACCACTCTTCTAAACACGGTTAGCGGTATCTCAGCTACCATGTATAATGCAGTTTTGCAAGGAGAGTGCCGGGTTGAAGGTAAAATCGGGGCAGTACTTCAGGATAGTGATCTTTTCCTTATGCCTACTGTTCTTGAAGAGCTAGAGTTTCCACTTTATCATTACTGGCAGAACCGAAAAATGGTTGAAGAACGGGTTGCCTGGCTCGGTGATAAGCTAAATCTTAATTACCTCATGAAAAGATCGATCCACACCCTTTCGGGAGGGGAAAGGCAAAGGGTAGCGCTGGCAGCAGCACTTGCTGCAGATGCCGAGGTGCTAATTCTGGATGAACCTCTGGCTCAACTTGACTCATTGAGCGCTAAAAGAACAGCGGCCTTTATACGTGAGCTGGCTGACTCAGGCAAAACGATTCTCTTGGCTTCGACCAATACGCAGTTTTTTCATTGTATTACCGACAGCTACTTTTGGCTTGACCATGGAAAAATTCTTTGGTCAGGCTCTCCGGGATCTTTTCTGACACAATGCCCTTCTGCCCGCCTTAAAGGGGTCGACATTTATGAATATGAGCCGGTAAAGCCTAAAGCTGAGGGGAAAGATTCAAGCCGGTCCGATGACTATGATAAAGGTGACGAAGTGCTTCATTACAGTGATGTAAGTTATGCTTATGACAGTATTTTTGCTCTTAATATGATCAACTTAAAGATCGAGCGCGGCACCACCACTGCTATTGTCGGAGAGAACGGATCGGGCAAAACCACATTCCTTAAGCTTGCAGCTGCGATTCTCAAACCAGATAGCGGTAAGATAGCGGTTTTGGGAAAAGATATAAGTAAACTTGATATCGCAGAGGCCACGGCAGATTCGGGGTTTCTTTTTCAGAATCCTGATCACCAGATCTTTCAGAGCCAGGTCGATAAAGAACTGGCCTGGGGTTTAAAGAAACGAGGTTTTAGCGACACAGAAGTGAGGGTGAGGGTAAACAGCTGGCTCCAAAAACTTGGCCTTGAGAAGTATGCCTTAGATCATCCCTATGCGCTGAGTAAAACTTTCCGGCAATGGATAGCACTGGCCGGTGTCCTGGTCAGAGAGCCATCGTTACTCCTGCTAGATGAGCCGACATTCGGGATGGATACTGTTTCAACGGCACGCTTTGCTGCCTTGGTGAAGGAAGCTGCCGGGCAGGGAAAATCTATAGTTATGATTACTCATAATGATGCCATTGCTAATATTTGTGCCGACAGGGTTATTAAGATGGAAAAAGGCAGGGTGCTGCCATAAATAGCGGGCACGGGAAATTAATATTTTTTTATTAGTTCTTGCACAGGTTGCAAACTAAATTTCAGTGCCGATCATTTGAAGTTACCTCTTTTCGATATATGCCGTTTTGCATTGATTTATTAAATAAATTGGGTGCCATCTATTGTAAATATTTATTGGGCTGGTTTGGCAGGATATATGCGTAAGAGAATTTAACTAAACCGTAGGAGGGGTATAGTTATTTAATTATTTAATTGCAAAACAGCAGATCCTTTTTTTCATTTGAACGGTCATTTAGCCAGGTATCTTGACGAGTTTAACTTGGATTGTTCTTTACTATGTCCACACTTTGAGGCGGGTTTTAAAATACTTAATGGGAGGTTATATGATGGAATATGGCGCTCGAAATCAGATCCAGGGGATAGTAGCTGAAGTTAAAAAAGGAGGCATAATGTGCGAGGTAATCGTGGAGCTGCCCGGGGGTGGAGTAATGACTTCGGTTATGACTATCGATTCATTGGAGGACATGAACCTAACCGTAGGTGACAAGGTTAAAGTAGTTGTTAAAGCTGTTAATGTTCTGCTGGTAAAAGAATAACCGCTGCTGAACCTTAGCCTTTAAGGGATCAAGTATCGATATACTTGATCCCTTCCTGATTAAAGCAAGCCAGGTTAGCATTTACACTGTCAGAACCTGGAACCCGGGGAAAAAGTTAACTGCTGTATTGCTTGAAGCCGAATGCCTCGAAGATAAAGTGGCGGCTTGGCGGCTTATGCGCCGTGTTCGGCCCTCGATATGATTTCGTCCTGCACGTCCCTGCTTAAGGTGACAAAATAGTCGCTGTAACCGGCGACCCTGACCAGGAGCGAGCTGTATTTTTCCGGATCCTGCTGGGCTTCAAGCAGGGTTTTCCTGTTAATGACGTTAAACTGAACATGGTGTCCGCCAAGGTCAAGATATGAACGGATCATGGCGGCGAATTTCTTCTGGTTCTCCTTGCCCCTGAGGACGGCGGGTGTAAATTTCATGTTGAGCAGAGTTCCGGCACATGAAGCATGATCGATCCTGGTTATTGATTTTAGCACTGCTGTCGGCCCCTGCCTGTCCATGCCCTGAACCGGAGAAATGCCTTCTGAAAGCGGGGCGCCGGCTTTCCTGCCGTCGGCTGTGGCGGCCGTTAGATCTCCAAAGAAGATATGGGTTGTAGTGGGGATCATATTGGCGGCATAGCTTACTCCTTCCTGGTTTTTCAGGTTGGATAAAGCGCTGCGGAATGAACGGACCAGCCTGGCAGCCAGAAGGTCTGTTTCCTCGATATCGTTCCCATACTTGGGCGCTTTGTTTAAAAGCATCTGTCTGATTGCTTCGTAACCATTAAAATCGGCCTTCAGAGCTTCCAAGAGTTGTTCGAAGTCAATTTTCTTTTCTTTGTAAACCAGAGTTTCTATGGCGGAGAGGGAATCGGTTACCGTTCCTGTTCCTACCCCGCACATTAGAGGCAGGTTGTAGCGGGCGCCACCCTGGTGAAAATCCCTTCCTTTCTCAATGCAGTCATCCATGACCAGGGAAGTGAAAACCACAGGGCAGTGTTCGGCAAAAGCAGCCCTGGCGACCTGGTCGTAGGCGTGTTTCAGGGTAACGGCTTTTCTGATCTGTTCTTCAAAAGCCTGCCAGAGATCTTCCATGGTTTCAAACCGGTATTGCCTGCCTGTTCCATATTGTTTTTCCGTGGTCATACTCCGGCCGCTGTTCAGGGCCAGCTCCAGGCACTTGGCCAGGTTGACATAACCGGAGGAGGCCATGTGATCGCAGCCCTGGGCTGCCGGCTCAACGCAGCCGTTTATGCTTCCCCTTCTGGCATCAACCAGGGATTTGCCTTTATCGAGCAGGCTGATTATTTTTCCTTCTTCATTAAAAACTGCGGGCATCCCTGTGCCCATGGCGATCACTTCAACTGCCCGGAGCAGGAACTCCTGGCTGCACTGCCGGCTGATCAAAACAGATAGCTGAGGTTGAGGCAGCTTCAGATTGGCTAAAGCATCAAGGCACATGTAGGACAGCTCGTTTGTGCCGTCCCGACCCTCTGCCGTCAGCCCGCCGATATTTAAATTTTGAAAGTCGACATAGGTGTTGCTGCCCTTGGCCGTTCCGCCTTCTTTTACTACTGTTAGCTCGTTAAACTTGATCCAGAGTGTATAGAGCAGTTCGCGGGCCCAATCCCGGGTTATCCTCTCTTCGGAGAGGTCTTCATGCAGGTATGGGTAAAGATACTGGCAAAAACGGCCGGGCGATATTGCGTACGAGTTGCTTTCTAAGTTTAGAACAAGATGGGTAAACCAGAAGGACTGCAGAGCCTCATGAAAGCTGGCAGCGGGGTTTTCGGGGACCGTTCGGCAAACCCGGGCAATTTCCAGGAGCTCTTCTTTTCTCTTTATATCACTGCATTCTGCCGCTTCTTTTTCAGCCAGGTCGGCGTGGCGCCTGGCAAAGGCAATGGTCGAATCAGCAGTACTTAACAAAGCTTCATAAAAGGACTTTTTCTCCAGGTAATCCCAGCAGTCCGGCTCAAGTGCCCCAAGGGCCTTTTCAACATCTGTCTTAATACCTTTAATTCCGAACTGAAGCACCTTCTCATAGTTAACGGTGATATGGCCGATGCTCCTGTTTAGATAGTAGTGAAAGAGCAGCCCTTCTTCGTTCATGGCTTCCAAACACCCTGCAGGGGCAGCTTCAACAATGTGATCATATACAGTTTTTCCCTGCCAGTAGGGCAGAACTTCTTGTTTAATCTGCTTTTTTGCCTGATCAGAAATGTAAAAGGGGGTTTCTTCCCGCAAATGAAGGGTGTCTAACTCATCTTCAATCCAGCGAATATTAAACTCCGGGTATAGAGGGGAACCTTTGGGCGAGAGGGTTTTGGAGCCGATGATCAGCTCTCCCTCCCGGATCAAAATACTCCCCTGCCGTAAAATTCTGTCCAGGGCTTCGGCGCGGCGAACAGCGGGGTGCGCCCCTTCCGTATCGCGGTAAGCTCCTGTAACCAGCAGCGCCCGCTCGGCATAAACCTGCGGTTTGCTTTCCAGGTATATTTCTTTTAAGCGCTCAAGGCGGTTAGATAGCATTTTCTGTAGTCCCCTTTGCTCAAATGATCCTTTACCAGGCGGTTAAACCGCCGTCTACCATGAGGGTGTGTCCGGTGATAAACGAAGAGGCATCTGAGGCGAGCAGCATGATCGCCCCAAAAAGTTCATCGGGTTTGCTGACCCGGTTCATGGGAATGGCTTTAATAATCTCCTGATATTTTTCGGGGTCATTTAGAATGTCGCGTGTCATTTCCGTCTCCACGTAGGTGGGGGCCACTGCGTTAACCTGAACGTTGAAGGGCGCCCATTCAACGGCCAGCGCTTTGGTCAGCATGACGATACCGCCCTTGCTGGCACAGTAGGCGACCCGCCCGGGAAACCCGACAAAAGCCTTATCGGAAGCGATGCTGATTATTTTGCCGGCCCTGTTTTCGACCATGCTTCTACCGACAGCCTGGGAACATAAAAAAGTGCCTTTTAAATTGATTGCTATAGTTTCGTCCCACTGCTCTTCGGAAAGCTCCGTGGCCGGAGCCCTGTAGATAACCCCGGCATTGTTGATCAGGATATCTATCCGGCCAAATTCTGCGCAGGCTTTTTCAACAAAGGCTTCCACGCTCTTTTTGACCCTTACGTCAACCTCGAGGGGCAGAGCCTTACTGCCGCTGCTTTTGATATCTTCAGCGATTTGCTCTAGCTTGTCAATACTGCGGCTGGCCAAAACCAGGTTCGCTCCCGCCCGGGCAAACGCCAGCGCTATTTCTTTGCCCAATCCCCTGCTGCTTCCGGTGACAGCCACTGTTTTGCCTTTAAAGTTATAGTTTTCGCTTATGTAATCCATCATATCACCGCCGCTTACAGTTTTAAGATCATTGCTATATTATTTCGCCGTCAGATTGAGCGCTTCCTTTTAATTAAAATCTTTGCCCGCTTCGATAATGAACGATCCCTTTGAAGATGAGATGCTGCTTCATTCTTGCCGGGTTGATAACTGATCCGCCGGGGCGTTTGCTAGGGGTGGCTATCGCATGTTTTGCGAGACCGGTTTAGAAGATGAAGCCTGCACCAAGGGCCAGTAAAACTATCAGCGGGGTTGGAATAACTCCAGCCGTCAGAAGAATAATTGTTAGAGCGGTTACAATAATATTTTCCAGGCTGAAGCCGCTTTGCTGCATCAAAATAAACGCTGCGATGCTAATTAATCCGCCGGCAGCTGCATTAATTCCCTTTAGCGAGATGCCAATGCCCCGAATCTGCTTCAGGCCTTCCCAGATCGGGTACACGAAATAGATGAGGAACATGCCGGGCAAGAAAATACCAATACCGCTGACTAAAGCGCCAATGATTTGGTAGACCGGGCCTCCGCTGGCTGCTGCCAACCCCCCGACATAGGCACTAAAACTGAACATGGGGCCGGGTAAACCCTGAACAAAACCGTAACCGGTTAGAAACTCCTGGCTGGTTAAATACTGCCTTATTTCAACCAGTTCACTGTACATCATGGGCACGACTACCTGGCCCCCGCCGAAAACAAGGTAGCCAAACCTGTAGAAACCTTCAAAAAGATGGGCAATCAGTTCATCCCAAACTGTTACCACGAAGATACCGCCAACTGCAAAACAGATAAACAGGGCCAGGTAAACCCAGGGAGGATCAAGCTTAACCCGGTTCCAAAGGTTCTTCTGGCGGGATAAGAATACTGAAGTTCCGCCTCCGATTAGCAGTATTACAGGGAAAACCCAGGGGGCCCTGATCAGGTATGTTGTTGTTGCACTAAAAAGAAATAGCAGCAGCGTAAACCTGCCGGTTACCACTTTCCTGCCAATTTTATAGGCTGCAACCACAATGAAGCCAACGGCCATCGGACCAATGAAGCGCAGGTTATCAACTGATATGTTGAAAGTGTCAAGAAGTTGATTTAGAAAAGATAGCGCAGTCATAAAAACCAATACCGGGAGCGCCCAAACCAGCAAGGTTAATAAGCCGAGCAGGGGCCCTCCGGTTTTGTAGCCTGTGGCCACGATAATTTGCGTGCTTGAAGGGCCTGGCAGCATGCTGCTCAAGGCAACCAGCTCGATTAGCTCTTTTTCACTTAAATATTTCTTTTTAGTGACCAACTGATCTAAAAAGACGCCTACGTGCGCTTCCGGCCCGACAAAGGCGCTTAAAGAGCAGATGAAGACATCTTTCAGAAAGGAACTCCATTTTATGCTGCCGGTATTTTTCAACTTATCACCTGGAGTAATTCGGCATCGCAGCCTCTATTTATGCTGCTATTCTATCATATGGCTTAGATAATTGAATCAATACCTAAACAAATGCTGTGAAATGCAAAGGTTGTCGCTAAAAATCTTCCCTCCGGATAATTTGACAACGGAACAAGCAGCGGGAAGTAAAATATGGGAAAGAGAAAAAGAGAAAAGGAGGCAGGTTCAAACTGCCTCCTCAAGGTTTGCTTCCGTAACTCATTACTTAATCTTGTTTTCTTTGAGCAGCAGGCCGCTTCCGATTAGAGTTAAGCCCAGCGCTGCAAAGATAAGGCTTGCGCCACCGGTTTGCGGAGTTGTCAGCGGTTCTTCCGGGCTGACAACCAGCTCTTCTGCTTCCGGTTCTGTTTGCGGCTCTTCCGGCTCAATGATTACTTCTTCGTCTTCCGGCTCAGTTTCAGGCTCTTCTGTTTCAACAACTATTGCCTCTGCCAACACCTCACCCTGCTCTTCTTCAGGCGAGGTTAGCGGTTCTTCAGGTGGTGTGAAGAAGACAACCGGCGGGTCCGGAGGTGTTTGCGGCGGCACAGGTGGTACTTCTAACACCTGGTTTACTATGGTGACAACTACTTCATTGTTTTCACCGGTCAGGGTAAAAGCTTCCTCCGGGTCAATGCTGATGAAAATATAACCCGTCAGCCCAGCTTCAGCTACAGTGTAGGGTACATCAAATTCAAGGCCGTCGGCTAATTCGAGCACTGCCGGATCATTAACGCTGAAAGTGATTTCTTCTTCTTCAAAGACTCCACCATCTAATTGCGCGGAAAACTGAACGTTACTGTCCGCTACCGGTTCGCCGTTTAGATCAAGCAGGACTTTTTCAATGATCAGGATCGGTCTTGGCGTGTTGGTAACCTGGACTGTAACAGTGTTATCTTCAGCGGTTGCCAGATTGACAATACCGTCTTCCGGGTTCATGGTAACGTCATAACCGCTGCCGGCAAGCTCTTCGACCCGGTAAGTGCCCAGGGGCAGTTCATCAACAACCAGGGAGCCTGCTCCGTCAACTACTTCAAGCTCAACTTCTTCCCGGACCAAAGAATCTGTTTCGTGGTCGTAGATATTAAAAGTAAAAGTTTTGTTAGATGGAATAAATTCTTCATCATCTACTTCTGCTTTTACCGTTTTTTCGATAACAATAGTTCCGGTATCTTCTTCGTCTTCAAGTTCGCGGTTAACAATGGTTACTGTTACAACACTGTTTTCCGCGGAAAGAGTAATCATTTCCTGGGAAATGCTAACGAATTCATAATCTTCGTGTGCAACTTCAGTTATGCTGTATTCAATACCAAACTCCAAACCGTCATCGGGACCGAATTCTTTGGCTTCGTCAACACTGAAGGGGAAGGTTTCTCCTTCTCCAAAAACGCCGCCGCTGATTACAAATTCGAATTCAAGATCACTTTCTGCAAATATTTCTTCATCAGGATTCTGCAGCTCTTTTCTTACGGTTAACATGGGCAAAACCACTTCAGGGCCTGGGCAGTAATCGGAAATCACAAGACCAATGCCCGGTCCCTTGTCCCCGCCTTCGAGAGCAACAGAAGCAGTTAGTTCGAATACATCAAAGTATGGTGTATAGAAATGCCAAACGTTGGCATCGAATGGTTCGCCGGGGCTATACGTTCCACTTCCGGAACCCTCTAAAGTAAGTGTTGCGTTCGTGGAATCGCCTTTTGTAGCAAATACCCAGTGAATCCAGCCTGAACCATCATCAGGTCTTTCGCCCTCTCCTGCTTTTTCACAATCAATTGAGTTTTTCCCGTTGCCGTTCCACTGGTAAACATATAA
>SLPH01000048.1 GCA_007132095.1 Syntrophomonadaceae bacterium
AGGTCATCGGAGCGGGTGATAATAAAGGCTATCCTGATCTCCGGACCCCTCCTTAAGCCGGCTAGCGGCCGATGCCGCTGTAGGCAAAGCCCAACGCGCGCATCTTCTCGCCGTCCAGCAGGTTGCGCCCGTCAACTAACACGCGGCTGCCCATGCTTGCGGCCATTTCTTCCCAGGGCAGGTGGCTGAACTGATCCCAGTCTGTCAGAAGCACCAGGGCATCGCTGTCGCGGGCAGTTTCTTCGGCGGTAGCGCAATAGACTACCTGCTGGTCCGGGTAACTCTGGTGGTAGCGTTCCATCGCCACCGGGTCATAAATTTTCACCCTCGCCCCCATATCAAGCAGCTCTGCGATCACATCGATAGCCGGTGACTCCCTGATATCGTCAGTGTTCGGCTTAAAAGCCAGGCCCAGGATGCCTACCGTGCTGCCGCGAATTACCTTCAGCAGGCCCTGCAGTTTTTCAATCACCTTTTTGCGCTGCAGCCGGTTCACTTCAAGCGCTGCCTGAACCAGGGCCAGTTCACAGTTATACTGCCGGCCGGTAAACAGGATCGACCGCACATCCTTGGGAAAGCAGCTGCCGCCCCAGCCGGCCCCGGCCTTTAAAAAACCGGGCCCGATCCGTTTATCCAGCCCGATCCCCTTGGCTACTTCGGTAATATCGGCCCCCACCTTTTCGGCAATGGTCGCAAATTCGTTAATAAATGAGATCTTCATGGCCAGGAAAGCGTTGGCCGTATATTTGATCAGTTCAGCGCTGGTCGGGCTGGTGCTGACCAGCGCCGGCAGGCTGAAGCCTTCCGGGCGCGGCACCGCCGGCGGCGGGGTAAAAGTCTGTTCCAGGATGGGGGCATACATCTGGCGCAGCAGGTTCAAAGCGCCGATATCTTCGGTGCCGACCACGATCCGGTCAGGGTAAAAAGTGTCGTGCAGGGCTGCCCCTTCGCGCAGGAACTCGGGGTTTGAAGCCACGCTGATCCGGCCCTGAATTTCCCGCCGTTCCAACTCCTCACGGATCACCGTTTCCACCCGCCTGGCCGTCCCGATCGGCACGGTCGATTTATTTACAATCACCGGGGACTTTTCAGGATCAAGGGTCCGGCCGATTTCGCGCGCCACCGCTTCGACAAAGCTTAAATCGGTGTCGCCGTTATCTTTTGAAGGAGTTCCCACGGCAATAATCGCCACATCTGACCCGTTTAAAACCGGCACCAGGTCACTTTCGAAAGCAACGGCCGAGCCCACTTCTTCCAGCAGTTCCTTCAGTCCCGGTTCATAGATGGTCGGGATCCCCGCCTTCAGTTTTTCTACTATTTTACTGTCCCGGTCAACGCAAATAACCCTGTGACCCAGGTAGGCCAGGGCCATTCCGGTAGTCAAACCGACGTAACCGGTACCGACAATTACCACCTTCAGTTTTTCCGATTCTCTCAATTCCCCGCTCACATCCTGACTTTAATCTTTTTGCAATCTCTAATTCATCAATTCCGGTTGCCCGGTTATCTCTATTGCTGTGATTTAAATGCTGCCGCCGTTTCCCGCATCCCTGCTTCGAGGCTGAAGCGGGCCTTAAAGCCGACCTCGTCGTTCAGGCGGCGGGTATCGGCTATTAGCAGCGGCGGGTCGTCTGCCGAAGCCGCTATCGCCCCCAGCCTGACCAGGTCGGGACGCCCCACCGCTTCGGCGGCGCTGTAGATAACCTCTTTCAGGGGCACCGGCTGCCCGGAAGCAATGTTGACCGGTCCTCTGACGGCGCTGTCCAGCAGGGCGGCCATGGCCGCCGCCGCATCCCTGACATAGATGTAATCGCGGATCTGCTCGCCGTGCGTGCAGAGCACCTCTTCGCCGCTTTTTAGCTTCTCGATCACCTCGGGCACCAGCCTGCCGCCATGTTCGCCGGGGCCGTAGAGGAAGAAAAGCCTGCCCCAGGCCGTGCTGATTCCCGCTTCCTGTTCGGCCGCTTCCACGATCGCCTGTAAAGAAGCCTTGCAAACCCCGTAGAGGGTTGAAGGCTGCAGCGGGGTCAGCATTTCACTGCAGTAGCCGTAGCGCCAGTCATATTCGGCGCAGCTACCGGCCATCAGCACCCGCTGGCCGCCTGTGTCAATGAAAGCCTGCAGCAGCCCCAGGCTCGATTTAACCCAGCGCAGGTTCTCCAGCGAGGCCCAGTAGACCCCGGGCGTAACATCCCAGGCCAGGTGCAGCATGTACTGCGGTCTCACCGCCACCATAACCTTTAAAACGTGTTCGGCATTGTGCAGGTCGGCATGGTGCCAGGTTACCTCGTCCCGGTAGTCGTTACGGCGCCATTTCGAACTGACGGCATGCACTTCGAATCCCTTCTCCAGCAGCGCTTCAGTGCAGTGATGGCCGATAAAACCGCCGGCACCTGTAATCAGGACTTTTTTCATCTCTTGTAATCCGGCCAGCGCCGGTCCTTGTCCGATATGATCGGTTCAGGGCAGGGCCATTCGATGCCAAAGGCCGGATCATCCCACCTCACTCCCCGCGCAGAATCAGGTTCAAAAAAGGCGGACATCTGGTAATGGACCGCCGTATCATCTTCCAGGGTTAAAAACCCGTGGGCAAACCCTTCCGGCACATAGAGCATTTTCCGGTTCGCCGCGCTCAGTTCCACCGCCACCCAGCGGCCGGATGTGGAAGAGCGGGGCCGCAGATCGATAATAACATCGTAAACAGCGCCCTTAAGGCAGTTTACAAGCTTCGCCTCAGCATGGGGTTCGGCCTGGTAGTGCATCCCCCTCAGGGTATTCTTCCTGGCATTGTAGGAGAGGTTGCACTGGGCCACTTCAGGGTTCAGGCCCCGGGCGGCAAACTCTTCCCGGCAGAAAGTGCGGGCAAAAAACCCGCGCTCGTCTTCCAGCAGTTCCAGTTCGATCAAATAAGCGCCGGGCAGCCCTGTTTGGTGAAACCTCATCTTCTAAACCACTCTTTCAAAGTTTATTCAATGCGGAAAAGAGCATACCGCAGTTCTTCCACCGCCGGCTCCACCGCTTCGAGCAGGCTTAGCACCCGTTCGGAAGCAGGCATGTCAAGCTCTCCATCGTTTCGTTCAATCAGCTCGATCAGGTCCATCGCCTCTGCGACGGCCCCGTCAAACTGTTCTAAGGCGGCCGAAACCTCTTCGCCGTCAAACTGCCATTCACGCTCGCCGCGCACGACGATGATATCCCATTCCCTGATCTCTATGTAGGTGGGGAAGCTGCCGTCAAAATACCTGTTTCTGATCCGCTCTATCTTTTGGCCGTGTTCCAGCAGCCATTCGATCCGTTCTTGATCGTAAACCAGCGGCATATTGTCAGAGTAAGGAATGCGCACCCAGCCTTCAAGATCGGGCAAAAGATCGAGCAGCGCTTCGCTCATTTCAATTGCGTATTCATCGATAGCCTCCAGCCTGCCCTCGTCAAGCGGTTCGGGCTCTTCAGGGGTACAGCCTGCAGCCGGCAGAAAAAACAGAAAAACCAGGATCAGCCAGTATTTTATCTGCACCATTAAAAACCCCCTTTGATTGCTCTTTCCGGCAAATGAAGAACTGCACTCAGCTATATCTTTCTTGCCCGGCAGTTAAAATACCTCTACCCGGGGCACAAGAGTTACAAAACGACCTCCCCAGTCTCGAATAGCGGCCATCTGCTCGCTGATTTCCTCTTTCAGGTTCCAGGGCAGGATCACCAGGTAGTCGGGCCTGGTTTCGGAAACCTTTTCGGGCCCGTAAACGGGAATACGGCTTCCGGGCAGATATGTTCCCTGCTTATGGGGGCTGCGGTCAACGCAGTAATCAATGAAGTCGGTTCCCACCCCGCAGTAGTTGAGCATGGTATTGCCCTTGGCCGCCGCGCCGTAGGCAGCGATGCTCTTCTCCTGCTCCTTTGCCGCAATCAGGAAGTTCAAAATCTTGCGTTTGTGAGCCCTGACCGTTTCGTCAAAGCGGCGGTAGTATTGAATCGATTTTAAGCCCGCCATTTCTTCCCTTTCCAGTGCTTCTGCCACGCTCTTCCGGCGCCGGGCCGAAGGGTTACTTTCGTGCCCGGCAAATATCCGTAACGATCCGCCGTGGGTGGGCAAAAATTCCAGGTCGTAAATGGTCAGGCCGTAACTGCTGAAAACGGTATCGGCCGTAGTCAGCGAATAGTAGGAATAATGTTCGTGGTAAATGGTGTCAAACTGGTTGCCCTCGACCAGACTGAGCAGGTGGGGAAATTCCATGCTGATCGTTCCGCCCGGCTTTAGCAGCTTTTTCAGGCCCCGCATAAGGGTGCCCACGTCGGGGATATGAGCCAAAACGTTGTTTCCCACGATCAGGTCTGCCTTAGAACCGCCTGCTGCCAATTCTTCAGCCAAATTGTGATCAAAAAAACGATTGATCGTTTTAATGCCTTTTTCCCGGGCCGCAGCAGCCACGTTTGAGGCCGGCTCGACACCTATAACCGGCACCCCGGCCTCTTTGAAGTAGTGCAGAAGATAGCCGTCGTTGCTGCCGATCTCCACCACCAGGCTGTCTGAGCTTAAGCCAAAACGCTCCGCCGCCGTGACGGCAAAACGCCGGGCATGTTCCAGCCAGCTCTTAGAATAGGAGGAAAAATAGGCGTACTCGCTGAAGATATCGGCAGGGCTGCTCAGTTCCGGCAGCTGGACCAGAAAACAGCTGGCGCAGACATAAACATGCAGCGGGTAGAAAAGCTCTCCCCGCTGCAGATCCTGCGCTTTTAGGAAGGAATTGGCCAGCGGCGAAGCGCCGAGGTCCGCAAAGGTGTCATTCAGCGGGGCGCTGCAGAAGCGGCACTCCCGCCCGGCTGGGCTGTTCAAAAAAGCCTTCCCCCTTCCTGCCAGAAAAACCCGCTGCCGCCCTGTTAGAAAAGAGCGGCAGCTGAAGTGTCAGTTCCGGTTAGTTGACGTAAGGAGTCTCAAGAGGCAGAGGCTCCACATCGTATAGAACGCCCCGCGCGTTAAGGCGCAGCGGCGGGTTAGGCATATGCTTGGGCGTACAGGTCTGCAGGGTAATAGACGGATCCTCGGTTGTGTAGAACATGGTCCAATCGTATTTCCCTACTTCGGCCAGGTGATCGACATGGTAGATGAAGCGGTAACCGCTTATATCAAGATAGATCTCGTCACCCGGTTCCAAAAGGTCTAAATCCAGGAAAAAGTTCCACCGCCCGGCCCTGTGGCCGGCTATAACCACGTTTCCGCTCTCGGTACTGGGCAGGTCGCTCAGCTGGTAGTAAACCGGGGCCTCATCCAGAAGCGGTTTGAGGCTGTTAATCCAGTGATGGTAATCGCTGGAGCCAAAGTTCCACGGTTCATTGCCAAGCTCGTCCTTGTCGTAAACATCAACATCGGCAAGGACAATCAGGTCAACATCAATGGCCGGGATGATCAGGCGCATCGGTTCCCACTCGGTCAGCACAACCCCCTGGTCTTCTTCCACAAGGCGTCCAAAACCGGCCGAAGCCTCGTATTCCTGCTGCAGCCTCGCCTGGCGGTAATAAACTGTAAACCATTCCAGGCCCACGTAACCAAGAACTCCTACTCCGGCCACGATCAGGGCGATCGCTATATAGCGGAAAACTGTTGATCGGGCCGAAGCCTTATTTTTCTTTCTCCTTTCCAATCGCGATCCGCTCATGATATTTCCTCCCCGAAATTAAAAATGGTGATTTCTATTTCTATTTTCATTTCTATTACTTAATTATACCATAATTTCCCTTTATGGGAAGATCATTTTTTTACTGCCTGCAAAAGCTCTAAGTAGGCTTTCTCCGGCCCGGAACCGGCCGGTATCTGAATCAGTTTATCCCCGCTTACCCCTTCTGCAATAAGGGCATCGTAAATACCCCGGCTGCCTGCTAGAATGTGCTGAGCTTCGCTGTATACTCTCTGCTCCAGGTTACGGGCCATCTTAACCAGGGGGCCCCCTTTCAACGTTCCTCGCTGGATAGGAGCATCGGGCCAGAGTTCGCGGATTTCAACGGCAAGCGCTGTTTTTCCCCCTTTCACCGCCTCCAGGACCGGAGCTAAAGCAGTAAGCGGCGGTGAAGCGGCCAGGATCAGGTCGGCCTGAGGCAGGTCCGGCAGCTGCTTTTTCAAAGCGGTAGCAAAGCGCCTGTAAGAGAGCGCTTTTGCTAAAACGCCCATCGAAGGATTGTAAGTAATATTGAAAGCGATGACGGTATACTGATCGTTAGAGAAGACGGCAATCTTTTTACCCGTCCGTTCCCGGCCTAAGCCGCCCGCCAGGGTCAATATGGAAACCCTGTGGCCCGCCTCTGACATCAGCCGCGCCGCCGTGTAAAACCGGTCTTCGTACGGCCCATCAAGATTCATGTACTGGTTAATCAGATAGATCTGCATTGATACACCTCGGGAAACATTATACTACATATATTTAAGAGCAGTAACAGGATAGCTTATACCTAATTTATGAACTTGTCATATGGAAAGTTATGCAACCAATTATTGCTGTAGATTATTAACTTTCAACAGTCTGTTTAGATATACCAGCCTGTTGATTAATAGCTTCAGCTAAAACGCTGATACATTTATTCGGCCATTTATCTCTGATTTATGAGTTTGTTGTGCCAGCACCAGGCGCTGGCCACGATCGAGTATAGTTTTGTAAACCGCGGACGCCAGCTCAGTTCAGTGTTCGATTTCCCGGCTGAAGAGACCAGAACCGCCGGGTCGGCCACCGAGGGGGGCACAGAAGGAATCGCCCCCTGGTGCAGTATATATGTTACCCCCGGACAGCCTTTTTAAGAGCCTCATCATCCAGCAGGCTGTCTTCTATAACCTCAACCTGTTCCAGCCCGGCCAGGTTTTCCTATCTGCCGGTTGAAAAATCATCCAGCACCCGCACCCTTTCGCCTTCCCGGGCCAGCCGGTGCACAATGCTACTGCCAATAAAACCTGCTCCGCCAGTAACTAAGCACATTGCCGCCTCCTTGAACCTGCTTTGCTATCTTTCAGTCTTCCCTTTCATGATCACCGTTTTAAATTTCCAGTCATGTTTCGCGACCAGCTTCTTAATCGCTTCCCGCAAAGTGCCATAATCAAACTGGTAATCGTAAACCATCTCCCCTGTCGGGGCATACCCTTTTTCCTGAGCCTTCTCGAACAGCTCCACACCCTTGATCAGCTTCTTGTGAAAGCCAACCTGAACCGATATCCCGGCCGATATTTCTTTCAGGGCTTCCCAGTAATAGACAGTCTTATCGTCTTCATTAAGCAGCAGCTGCGCTGTATAAGAAACCTTCTTCTTGCCGCTAAACCAGCTGCTGCTGACCACCTCGTTGGTAATCACCAGGTCAGTGGTCTTGCCCCTGTAAATCGAAAAAGGCCCCGCGTTGTTATATTTTAAGATTTCGGTCAACAGTTCCTCTCTTGTCGGTTCGCAGCCGCATTTCTGCACCGAAAGCGGACCGGTTTCTCCTGCGCCCTGCTGCTCTGCCATGGGACCGGTTGCCTCAACAGCAGGCAGATCGGGCGCCTGGTCAAGCTGCACCCAGTCGCTCATCTGTGCGTTCCAGACATAATCGTTGGCGGATATCTCATTATTCTGCAGCATCGCTTTGAACTCTTCTTCACTGATGGGGCCGACCTGCTCTCCGTTGCGGTAAATATACCATTCCATTCTGCTCGCGCTCCTCCTGTAATGTAGTGTAGGGCAAAAACAGAGCCCGGCTATTTAATCCATCCGACTAAATTATAGGCCTGCCGGAGCTCATTTGCAACAGCAATTGAAAAACCTTGGTTGTTATATTACCCCAAAAGCAGTCAGATTTGATTTTCCGGCGATTCACTTGGAGCAAAAACACCATCTTTCATTTTGGAACGCGATGATCATCAGCAGCGCTTTGCAGATGAAATGCAATATTTTGTGGACAGAAGATCTAAACAGCGGCCAATCTGTAGACGGGCTGGTCATTCAAAACCCGTTTGGGCATTAATGCCAGTAAATCTTCACTAATCAACCTTTTGAACCAGCCGGAAACCGGCAGCTAAGAGATAACAATCACAGGAAAATGCTTCTTCCATCATAGGTCGAGTATATACCATAACTTCTATAAAGCGGAAAAAACCAAAGTTAGAACAAGAATAGCCATACCGGCAGCCACAGAATAAAACACAATGGTAAGCAGTCGATCTGATATGGACTCTTCATCCGTCTCCCGGATTTGTTCAACCGGCAGGTCCACTGGAGTCATGCCCTCCCTGATCCTTTCCCACTCTTTAGCCAGGTCATACTCATCGGACTGATCTTCAGGCGGGAGCTCGGAAAGTTCCAGGACCAGTTGTTCTTTATCACCACGGCCTGCTCCAGGCTCAGCCTGATTCTGCCTGCCTGTGCAGCCATACAGCGCACACCTGCCATTTTCCAGCCAGCAGTCTTCATGGTGCGGTATAGAGCATTCGGCGCAGTAAACTTTTGTTTCATTTTCATAGATCGTTGACTGGCAGAAGGGGCAGGCGCCGAATGATCTCCTGGCATTGCTATTATCGCTATCTGTTACCCTCCCTACGTACAAACCTCTCTTGTTATAAAGCTTTGTAAAGAGAGCATTGATCATTTCCTCAGTCATCATTTCTTGTACGCCGGACATGTTTAATTCTTCAAACATGGCTTTAACAAATTCATAGTTTACTTCATAATCCTGATGCTTATCCGCTTTCAACACCCCCTTTCAAAACATATATTACTATCCCTCAGCAACCCTGACGTCTGCATTCAGGTTAACCGCCGGGCGAACACCATAGGAACCATATTTTACAGGGGCACCGCAAAAACCGCCGGATAAGTTGACCACACGAATAAACTTTTCACTGTTAATATCGGGAGACCTGGTCCAGTAGTAACATGTCTCCCCATATAGCTTTCCAATCCGCTTTCCAAACGGCAGATCTACAAAGTATGGATAGATCTGCCCGATCCTGTATGAATTAGCATTATCCAGATCACCCAATTCGGTTGAAGATGGTATGAAAATATTAGTCCTAATCTGGTATGCTGATCCATCTTCCCATTTGCAATTGGGAACGGCAGCAGTAAGCAGGGCGGTTTTAAAGCCGTTCGCTATCGCCTGGTAGAAGCTTGCACCGTTTTCAAGGCGGGTAGAGTTTAACCAGGCCGGCACATTGGTTGCCGCATTGGCATAAATACTGCTTTCCCATTCATTTATATTCCCATGTAACCTGCTGCTGTAATCCAGACTCTGATTATAACTATATTTTCCGATTAGCCCTTCAGACAGCAGGGTAACGCCAGATTTTTCCCCATAGTGATTACTGGCAACTACAATCCAGACCAGGTGCTTTCTTTCTCCCTGCCTGCTGTAATTACTTCCTTTACGAAATTCCCACTTCCATGCAGGATCATAAACTTTTGCCCCGATTGGTAAGTCGCCTAAAGCCAGACCGGTAGAACCATAAGTTAGTTTGTAGAGTTTAACTCCGGGTTGCTCACCGGTATTCGGGCCCGGGTTAATCATGGCAGGCTCAAACTTCCGGGCACTTTGAGCCGGTCTCAAAACGGCTAAATCATCACGCATTTCCTCCAGGAACTCCTTGACACTTCCATGGCGAAGGTCGGCCTTCAAGGCCAGAGCCTTATCAAGAGCTACCTGCTGCCAGACTGACAAACCGGTATTGTGCAGGATTGGTTTTAACGTAGTTTCTGCTAACAGCCTGCTGATTGCCTCAGGCGGACTGGCACCAGTTAAAGCGCGGCATATGACTGCCGCAAAGGCATAAAGGTCGGTCAAACTGCCTTTGTCCAGGTTGCTGCTATATTGCTCCGGGGCAGAATAGCCTGGAATAACATTTAAGACCAGGCTCTCGGACTTCTCGTATAATGCTTGGCAGTTAAAGCCGCAGCCAGTAAGCACGGCCCGTGATCCTGAAGTTACAATAATTATTTCGGGACAAACAGACAGGTGTGTCATTCCGTCTTCATTAAGCGCTTCCAGGGCTTCACCCAGGGGCAGCAGCAATTTTAAAGCGTCGACAGTATCCAGCCTGCCTCCTTCATTTGAAAGGTGCGTTTCAAGACTGACCCCTTCCTGGCAGCTTAAAACCATGTAAGCTGTATTGTTGGCAGTGAAAATATCCCTGATCGTCTCCAGGTTCGGGTGATCCGACAGGCGAGCCAGCTTTTTGGCCTGTGTAAGCATAGTTTCCAGGCAGCCTGCATAGGTTTGTGTCATATCTTCCCTATTCAATTTCAGCTCAAGGTCACCGGGAAGCCTTACCGTTACCTGCAGTGGGAAAAATTCCTTAACCAACACCGGTAAATCCATATTAATTTCCAGGGCAGCATACGTAATATAAAAATTGCCCTGGTGCAGTGTTCGCCCCAGCATGTATTTATTTTTGAGGATCGTTCCTGGCGGAAGATGGCATAACGAAGCAGGACTGCCGGTTTCAATTGCTTCCCTATTCAGAGGTGCATTATCTATTACGTTTTCAACAAAATTTTCGCATCCGCAGCCAAAAGTAGTGCAACAGCCGTTCTGCACCCAGCATTCATGGTGATGAGCAATCAAGCAGGTCTCGCAAATAACCAGTTCGGATTCAGCCTTGATTGAAAACTGGCAATAGGGACAGGTTTTACCGATGTAAGATTTGCGGTTCATTTGCTATGCTCCCTCTCTATATTTCCACGGACAAAAGGCCAAATGAAAGTTGCAATCCGCAGCCGGGGAAAGCAACAAGAATAGCTCTTTCCTACCAAAAGCTTACCAGATAATTTTAGAACTCAAGTAGGATTGCGATAAGCGAGACCAAAAAGTAAATGACTAATCCGACGATCAAGGTATTCCCAACTGTTGTAAAAACTTTATGCCATAAAGGAGTGACTCTTTCGATAAATTCATCGCTGTAAGATTCTAAATCTCCGTTATCGTAAGCATTACTTTTGTGTGCAATTATCTCCCATTTCTTCCCTGCAGACTCTTCAGGCGGGAACTCGGAAAGTTCCATGATCAGTTGTTCTTTATCGCCGCTGCCTGCTCCAGGCTCAGCTTGATTCTGCCTGCCTGTGCAGCCAAACAGCGCGCACCTGCCATTCTCCAGCTAGCAGTCCTGATGGTGCGATATAGAGCATTCGGCGCAGTAAACCTTTGTTTCACCCTCATAAATCGACGACTGGCAATAAGGGCAGGTGCCGAATGATGGTTTTGTATTAAACGGGAACGGTTCGCTCTGCTTGGACCAGTCGAAGCCCCTGTTCTTCGTAAAGTCTCTTAAATAAGCTCTCAACCTTGTCCGCGGTCATAAGCACCTGCAGGCCGGTCAAATCCAGTTCCTCAAAAAGGAGCTTCAGAAACTGATGATTATTTCTCTGGCCCTGATCTTTATCCGTCACAATCCACCTCTTCTCTTCCAACACTACCTGCTCCAACAGCGCTTTACCGCCAATCCTTTGCAAGCAGCTTATTGTTTTGAAAATTACGGCTACCTGGGGTTAAAAGGAACCAGGATCGGTTCACCGGTAATAATCAGGTCTGGATCTTCCAGGCGGTTTAGCTCAGCCAGTTCCCGGTAGCGGCCGGAGTCGTTCAGGTAACGCTCGCTTAAACCGGCCAGGGTATCGCCTTCGCCTACTATGTGGGGGTAATAGAGCGGCTGGGAATAAACACGGGCCAGTTCTTCCCGCAGCCGATCCTCTTCTTCCCTCAAAGAGTTCAGCTCCGCCTCTGCATCGTTTACAGCGCCTTCAAGTTCTGCAGTCTTTTGCCTTGCTTCCTGAAGCGCATCACCCATATTGACAGCTATGCTTACTGCTTCCTGCCAGGATATGAAAAGGTAGCCGTTCAAAAAGAGCAGGCCGGCGACAACAGCCGCAACCGCCAAGCGGCCAAGCGGCAGTCCCTTTTTCGCTTCAGGCTGTCCTTGCTTGCCTGCAGCATTTCCAAAGACCGCCGCGCTGGCTGCAGGTTTCTTTTCGGTTCGGGTTTCTTTCAAGAACCGCTCCGCCGGAACCGCATTGAACGGAACCTTGATCAGATCCTTTTCCTTCCAGCCAAAGATGCCCTGATCGTGGGCGATGGGATCAAGAACATAAGCAACCTGCCAGGGCAGGTTAAAAAAGTTCTGGTGGATAAACTTGTCGTAGCCGGATAAGAATATGCC
>SLPH01000032.1 GCA_007132095.1 Syntrophomonadaceae bacterium
ATGCTCTTGAACTTGAGTTTAATCACCTTGAGATCGATTCAGGGATGGTGGCCGATGCATTAAGGGATGGCTCAATAACAGGGGCTGCAGTATACACAACTGCTGGGCGCTCTCTTCCCACTTACCTCAGGGAAGCTGAGATGCGCCTTGTAGACGAACTTATTGTGATCAGCCCCAGTCCCGATGAAGTTGCAAAACTTGAGGCAGCCGGGCTTGCTGTCCTTGAAATCGATGCCAGCGTACCGTTTTCGCACGATGTAGGCACAGGCACCTATCTTGCCGTACCGATCCTGTTTGCCTATAACGTAATGGCGCACACCCCACCCGAATTTGTTAAAGCAATGCTGGAAATCTTCTATGAAAATGCCGATCAACTGGCTGAGTGGGAGCCCGGATTCACCCCGCTGGCCAATGATTTTGTCGGCATGCAGGTTTCCGGTATCAGGGCAAACCCCCATATCCCGGTCCATCCCGGAATGGCAGAGTTCCTGCAGGATCACGGAGCCTGGGATGACAGCTGGATTATTGCGGAGTAATTGAGAATCGTACAAAACTTTATTAGAGATTAGATGAAACTGTTACGACCACTGTCGATCTACCAACCCGCGGCCTTGATGCTGGTCGCGGGTTGGAGGCAGAACTAGAGCAACTGCATTTAAGGGGGAGTGCCTGAAGCATGGATCGGATCAAAGCGCTGATAACACTGAGAAATCTTTCGTTCATAGTTTCTTCATTTTTCTTCTTTTACCTATTGCATTACTTTATTACCGGTGCCGGCGGACCTCTGCAGCTGGCTACCCGCATGGTTCCCATAGCGATTATTATTTACGTGTTGAACACGCTGCAGACAAAAAATATTTACCCGCGTTTAGGCACGATCGGGAACATGATCGTGGGAGCTATTTATATAGCGATCGCCCTGTTTGCATTTATTTATTTTCTCTATGAATACCAGAATATCTTCATGTACAGGGCAGGTTCCTACAGCGATCTCGATATCCTTGTAGGCGCGCTGGTGTTTTTCCTGATCATGGAGATATCGCGCAAAATGCATACGATCCTTTTTGCGGTAAATGTTGTCCTGGTAGTGTACAGCCTTTATGGTTACCTTTCTCCCATAGATTTCTTCTGGCATCCCGGGGTCTCAATGACCAGAATTATAACCTCAACTACCCTGGAACTGGCTACAGGGGTTTACGGCCGTTATGCCCAGATGGCTCTGACCCTGGTTGCCGCTTTTCTGCTCCTGGCTGCCGTGGCAAAAGCCTTTGGCGCTCAGAATGCGATTATCCAATATATATACGCAGTATTTGGGCGGACAAAACACAATATCCCTCAGGTAGCCGTGCTCAGCTCGGCAACCCTTGGCGCTGTCAGCGGAAGCGGGGCGGCCAATACGGCCGTTACCGGCAGTTTTACAATTCCGCTCATGATCAAGCACGGCATCCACCCGGTCTATGCAGGTGCGGTTGAAACCGCTGCTTCCATGGGTGGGCTGATTATGCCTCCGCTCATGGCTGTTGCCGGTTTCATTATGGCTGATTTTCTTGGCGTTCCTTACTGGGATGTAGTTTTAAGGGGATTCTCTCTCGGCTTTATCTATTTTTCCGCCGTTATTATGTCAGTTTACCTGCTTAGTGTCAGTTCTGTAGCCCAGGAAGAAGTTGAAACCCCTGATGTGGCTCTATATGACAAGTTGAAAACTTATTCCTTTTTTGCCTGCATCATTTCGTTAATCATCATGATGGGCGTGATCGGTTATGGTCCGATGCGCGCGGCGGTATACACTGCCTGCCTGCTGTCCCTGCTGCTGCTGCTGATTCATTTATACTTCAAGTATAAAGCAGGGGAAATCAGCTTTCAGGATCAGAAGCTGCCGGCGATGGCTCGCGACATTATAGAGACCCATGCCGATATGGCCTGGTACCTGGTGATCCTGATGTCTACCTTAGGCATCATGATCGGCCTCTTTACAGTAACCGGTTTTATCATGCGTATGGGCGCCTTGATGATGCAGTTGGGCTCGGTCAGCATTTTTCTTACTATCATGGTTGCCTGGGCTTTCGGCTGGCTGGCCGGAACAGGGCTTCCGCCTACAGCAACCTATATTGTAGTTGCCGTTATCGTTGCCCCGCCCTTTATCGCCTGGGGTATTAACCCCTGGGTCGCCCATATTTTTGTCTTTCTGATTTCAGTCTGGGGCGAGTTGTCACCGCCAACCTCGCTAACCGCTGCAGTAGCGTCAAGGCTTGCCAACGCCTCTTTTATGCGCACAATGATGACCGCTTTAAAAATCTGCCTGCCAATCCTGGTCATGTCCTTTGCTATCTTTGTCAGAACCGACCTGGTCACCAACCCGGGTTGGGCCCAGGTGAGAGACACTTTCCTTGTAGCTACAGGCACCCTTGGCTTCACTTTTGCCATGTTTGGAAGGTTTGTAACCAGGATTTCTCTTGATATTCCCCTTAAACTGACCCTTTCACTGCTGGCCCTGCTGCCGCTGTTCCACCCGGATCTACTTTATGCCATAGTCGGTTCTGTAATTGTCACCGCAGCTCTGGTGGTAGGCGTTATTCAGCATAAAAGAATCGGTCCGCTTCGAAAATTGCAGAAAGAAGCGGCAGCTGCTGCAGCCGAATACAAGCAACACAAAGAGAAGAAAGATAAGAAAGAGAAATCGAGGAAATAATCGTGGAAAGTGTAGGCTCTGCTGCCCTGAAAATCTTTTCGGGGCAGTTTCTATTTTTAAGCGGAAGGAATTTTACCTGACGATAATTACGCCGTCAGGGTGGTGTAAGTTGTGGCGGGCAACCTGGATCCCCTGCGTAAACTTACTGTTAGCAAGCAGTTTCAAACCGTTATTGCGAACCAGGTCGCGCAGCCAGAGCGGCTGTTCGAGGCGGCATTTTACTTCCACAATTACAATATGATGGTGATGAGCCCGGAAAAAGGGCTTGCCAGCCGGGAATAGACTGCCGGAATGGGCGCTGCAGACCCGGTGGTCGAAAGTGATGCGCAGCCCCTCCCTGTTCCTCGCTTCAAACCCTTCCCGGCTATACTGGACCAGAACCTGCGGCTCAAGGGCCTGGAGATGCAGGCAGCGCGAAAATTCGTTTAGTACAGGCTCGTCATCTTCGGGCCAAACCCTGTGCC
>SLPH01000090.1 GCA_007132095.1 Syntrophomonadaceae bacterium
ACAAACAACTGCACTGAATTGTTTGCTATATTTAGAATTTATTTAACACGTGAAAAAAGTTTTGTAAAAGGATCCCGCAGAGAAGGAATTTAATCCCGGGCAACGAATAGGTAAATGGTTGGTTATAAGCCTTATAATTATTAAAAAAGTCAGAAAAATGATAAGAAAAAGGGGTGAATCAGAGCATGAGTGAAAGGACTTTTGTAGGCGGTATCCATCCCAGCTACTACAAGGACCAGACAGCCGGGATGCCCATCGCTCCTGCCAGTCCTCCAGCGCAGGTTATTATTCCCTTACACCAGAATATTGGTGCTCCCTGTGATCCGGTGGTTGAAGTAGGAGACGAAGTGAAATTGGGTCAGAAGATCGGTGAGCCCAAGGGTTTTGTTTCTGCGCCCATCTTCGCCAGCGTTTCCGGAAAAGTGACCAAGATCGCGCCTTATAACCATCCGCTGGGCAATCCGGTCCAGGCCGTCTTTATTGAAAGCGACGGCCAGGATACGCCGGACGAGGGCATCAAGCCCAACAAGCCCTTGGAAGAATTAACCCCCGAGGAAATCCGGGGCATTGCCAAGGACGCCGGGCTGGTGGGACTGGGAGGCGCTACGTTTCCCACCCACGTCAAGCTTTCTCCACCGCCGGAGGTCACCATTGATACCGTGATTATCAATGGCGCGGAATGTGAACCGTTTCTCACGGCCGACCACCGCATCATGGTAGAGCAGGCGGATGATATCGTTTACGGACTGAAGGCATTTATGAAAGCGTTGAACGCCACCAAGGGCATTATCGGGATCGAGGACAACAAGCCCGACGCCCTCGAGGCCATGCGGCAGGCGGTGGCGGCAGGCGGGGAAGGCTACGACCTGGAGGTACACAGTCTACATACCAAGTATCCCCAGGGCGCAGAAAAAACACTCATTAAGGCCACCACGGGCCGGGAAGTCCCTCCCGGGGCGCTGCCCATGGCCGTCAACGTGGTGAACCAGAACACGGGGACAGCCGTTGCCATGGCGGAAGCGATCAAGCTGGGCAAACCGCTGTACGAGCGGGTGGTGACCGTGACGGGACCGGGCATCCAGAACCCGGCCAACCTCATCGTCAGGAACGGCACGCTGGTCAAAGACATTATTGAGCAGTGCGGAGGGTATACCGAAGATGCCCGCAAGCTGATCCTGGGTGGCCCCATGATGGGTATGGCCCAGCCGACCGATGACGTGCCGGCGATCAAGGGCACCTCGGGCGTCTTGATTTTAACGGAAGCCTTTGTGGAGGAACTTCCCATCGACCCCTGCATCAAGTGCGGCAAGTGCCTGGATGTGTGTCCCATGTTCCTGATGCCGAATTTTATCGGCTCTGCTTCGGAAATGAATGCCATGGACCTGGCGGAGAAGTACGGGGCCATGGACTGTTTCGAGTGCGGGTGTTGCACGTATACCTGCCCGGCCAAGCGCCCCCTGGTCCAGTGGATCAAGATCGCCAAGGGCGATATCGCGGCCCGCAGGAAAAAGTAGCGGTTAACGAATAGTTAACGGAGGAGGGATAAGCAAATGGATAGAAAACTGGTTGTATCTACATCCCCGCACCTCAAATCCCCGGAAGATATTCAGAGCATCATGACCGATGTCATGGTGGCTCTGTTCCCGGCGACCTTGATGGGCGTGTTAATCTTCGGCTATCAGGCCCTGGTAACCATCATCCTCGCCGTGGTGGCGGCCATGGTTACAGAGGCGATTATTTTACGCAAGGGCAACCTTTTCGGGGATGGAAGTGCGGCACTGACGGGTTTATTTTTGGCCCTGGTTCTCCCCCCCAGCCCCCCGTGGTGGGTGGTCGTGATCGGTTCCGTGGTGGCCATTGCCGTCGGCAAACACCTCTTTGGCGGGATTGGCAATAATATCTTTAACCCGGCTTTAGTAGGAAGAGCGGTGCTCGTCGTCTCCTGGGGAGCGCATATCGCCGGTGATGTCTGGGTGCGGCCCCAGCCCTTTGCCTTTATGGCGGACACGGTAACCCAGGCCACGGCCCTGTCTACCTACGATTTCAGCCTGTGGGACCTCTTTATCGGGACGGTTCCCGGCTCGATCGGTGAAACATCGGCCCTGGCCCTGCTCCTTGGCGGCCTCTGGCTGTTATACCGCGGGCATATCGAATGGAGAATTCCCGGTGCATTTATCGGTATCGTTTTTATCATGGGCTTGATTGACGGTGGATTCGGCATGGGCCTCTACCATGTATTAGCCGGCGGGGTGATGATCGGTGCCCTCTTCATGGCCACGGACATGGTTACCTCTCCCGTGACGCCCGTGGGACGGCTCATTTTCGGTTTCGGGTGTGGACTCATTACCATGATCATTCGCCTCTTTGGTGCGTATCCGGAAGGGGTTATGTTCGCCATCCTCTTGATGAACAGCTTAACCCCGATTATTGACAACCTGACTTTACCCAAGAAATTCGGGGAGGTGAAGAGAAGCGATGCGTGATAGCGTGAGAATGGCTGTTACACTCCTGTTGATCGGGGGCATCTGCGGAGGCTTTTTGGCCGCGGTGAACAGCTGGACAGCACCCATCATTGCGGCACGTGAACTTGCGGAATTCCAGGAAACCGTCGGGGCTTTTTTCCCGGAGGTGGAAGACATTGAGGAAGAAGAAATCGACGGGGAAGAATATTTCATCTGCTATGACGACGCCGGCAACCTGCTGGGTGTAGTGGGATCGGTGCGGGCCAGCGGCTACGGCGACGACCCCATTCGCTACAACCTGGGTGTCGATGCGGACGGAACCATCGTGGGGATCCGGGTGATTTCCCACACGGAAACCCCCGGCATCGGGACCTTTATTGAAGACGAATCCTGGCAGGAAGACCAGATCGTGGGATTGAGTTTCGATGACCCCATCGCCGTCGAACAGGATGTGGATGCCCGTTCGGGGGCGACGGTGACCCTGCGCGGCATTACCGGTTCCATCCGCCGGGTCGTGGATACCATCGGCGACAATTTCCTGGGCTTTGAAGTGGAAACCATGGAAATCGATGTTGCCGCCGTGGACGACGGCACCTATACGGGTACGGGCACCGGCTTCAAGAGCGAAGTCACGGTGGAAGTGACCGTTAGCGGCGGAGAAATTACGGAAATCGTGATCCTCGA
>SLPH01000021.1 GCA_007132095.1 Syntrophomonadaceae bacterium
CCAGCCTGAGGAAAAACGGCCCCTTTGTCAAGGTCAACTGTGCAGCAATTCCGGAAAACCTGCTTGAAAGCGAGTTTTTTGGTTACGAAGGCGGATCATTTACCGGGGCCTGGAAAGAAGGCAAGGCAGGAAAATTTGAGAGGGCCAAAGGAGGCACTCTTTTCCTTGACGAAATTGGCGATCTTGCTCCTCACCTGCAGGTTAAGCTGCTTCATGTCCTTGAAAGTAAAACCATGGAACGCGTTGGCGGGGCAACCCCAATCAAGATCGATGTCAGGGTCATAGCGGCAACAAACCGCAACCTGGAAGAAATGATGCGAAAAGGTGAATTCCGGGAAGACCTATATTTTCGCCTCAGCGTCATCCCACTGCATCTTCCTCCCCTGCGGGAGCGTAAAGATGACCTGATTGAGCTGATCGATTTTTTTCTGCAGAAACAGGCTGCTGAACTCGGTAAAGATATCAAAGGGCTGAGCCCAGAAGCGATGGCTGCCTTCCAAAGGCATCACTGGCCCGGAAATGCCAGGGAGCTTGAGAACGCTGTCGCTTATTGTGTCAATATGGAAACTGGGCCTGTAATCAGGCCTGAAAATCTTCCGGCAAGACTTAAAAGAGAAAGCGATCAGGATGCTATCAGTTCGCTGAGCGGTTCGATCGAAGAACAGGAACGGGCTCTTTTGCTAACATGCCTGAAAGACCGCAGCAAGTACCGAACGAAAGCTGAACTGGCCCGCTCTTTAAATATAAGCCGCACGACACTCTACCGGAAGCTGAAACGCCTTGGTATAAATACCTGATTAAGCCAAAAAGCAGCCCGGTTTAGCTGCTCACTTTGCTCAGGAGATAGTGTTAAATCAGGTTGCGCAATAGAGGAGGCAGTTTACTATGACAAATCTTTCATCCCATCAGACAAACACCAGCCTGGGCTATATGCAGGTAATCCTGGCTGCCCTGCTCTGGGGTACGTACGGCCTCTTCGTAAGGGCCCTTGATTACAGCCCCGAGTTTATCATGTTTTTCCGCTTCTTTTTCGGATTCCTGGGCCTCCTGGCCTTTACCGCAGCGAGGAGAGATTACTCCTGGGTCAAACCTGTAAAAGACAACTGGAAATTACTGATTATCCCTTCTGTTTTAAGCTGTGTCTCCTGGCTGTGTTACACCTATGCCATTAACCTGACCAGCGTGGCCAATGCAGCGTTTTTGATCTATACCGCCCCGGTTTTCGTCGTCATATTTACCCCGCTGCTGCTCAGAGAGAAGCTTGAGCTAACCACCATAGTGGCTCTTTTTATCTCGCTGCTCGGAACAGCAGCCCTCGTAGGGTACAGCGGTCTAATTGGTAACGTAAGTTCTATTCGCGGCGACCTGATCGCCCTTTTTGGCGGGATGACTTACGGTCTTTTTGTCATTTACCTCAAAAAGATGCCTCTTGGCGTGCTGGGTTTGCCTTCTTCAATTATGGTGGCAGCAATTGTAGCCCTCGGCATGCTGCCTTTCGCCCTCAGTCAGCTGGGCCTGCTGAAGCTTGAAGGATTTCTGATTCTTTTAGCCCTGGGCCTGGTTCAACAAACCTTAGGGACAACTCTTTATCATTTTGGGCTCAACAAGATTAAGGCCCAGCATGCCGGTATACTCAGTTACCTTGAACCGCTTTCGGCGACATTGCTGGCGATATTATTTCTCGCAGAAGGATTCACCCTGGGAACTGTAACCGGTGGATTGCTGATTGTCGGAGGGGGCATCATTATCGTAACCAGGGGCGGCAGCCAGAATTAACTTTGACCCCGCAGGCTTTAACTATTCGCTTTCAAAAGAGGGATCCGGCCTCAGCCAACACTATTCCCCAATAGAATAACTGGACAAGCCAGGCAAAACAGGTTCAGGCCTAAGCCTTTGAGGGTAGCGCAGGCTAAAAGTGTCAGTCCACCGCCATGCACTGTCTGTTCTACCGGCACTGCTGAAGCCAAGCCCGCCAGGCTGCCCAGAAACAACATGGCTGCCCCATTTTTTGAGGCAGCCATGGACAATCCAAGCTATGAACGGGCAAACATCAAGCCCGGCACAGGCAGGGTTAACTGTCCCGCTTCAAACCTTTTACCAGTTCTGCACCGGCCATTAATGCGTCCCAGTTTGCTTTCACCACTTCGGGAGCAGGAAATTTAGCAGAAAGGACCTTTTCAAAAGCATCCCAATTGACCATCTCGATCATTCCCAGAACGGCACCGAGGCCAACAAGGTTTAAAGGTGCCCTGCGGCCTTCTGCAGCAGCCTCTTTAACCACCTCGCTTAAAGGTACCGAGAACTGGTTGGGGCCGGAAGGACCTTCTCCCAGGGCCGAGTCATAGATTAAGACGGTTTCCGGTCCGATAGTGTCGGCATAACGAGCCAGTGAACCGGCAGAAAGAGCCAGAACTGCATCAGGCTCTGTTACTTCGGGAAAACTGATTTCGTCGTCGCTTATTACCACATCGGCCTTGGTGAAGCCGCCCCTCGAGGCAATAGTGTAAGACGCCGACTGCGCAGCATTCTTCCCATCCGCTACGGCGGCCTCGCCTAAGAGGGCGCCGATGAAAACCAAACCCTGGCCGCCTTCTCCGGCCAGAATGACCTGCCACTCTTTTTTATTCATTAGCGCGAGCCCTCCTTTGATTCCGCTTTAATACCGCCCGCTTTTTTTTGCACCTCAAGATACCGGGTAGTAAAATCGGCTTTTTCTTCAACATGAAGTTTGCCCGTGGGGAAGAAGTCTTCCCTTTCATCCGGGGCCAGCTTAAAATACTTGTCCTTGCTTAGCGCCCTGTCTTTAATCAGTTTCACCATCGAAGCGGCATCGCCTTCGCGGTTGTAGCGCCCATAATAAGTGGGGCAGCAGGCGACAACCTCGACGAAAGAAAAGCCGCGATAGCTTATGGCTTCGGCAATCAATTTCTCCATTGCCCTGACATGATAATGAGTAGTCCTGGCTACAAAACCGCCTCCTGAGCCGATTACCAAATCACAGAGATCGAAATCAGGTTCGGGGCTGCCATAGCGTGACGTAGATGTTCTTTTACCTGCCGGAGTCGTAGCTGAACACTGACCGCCTGTCATGCCATAGTTATTATTGTTTGAAACAATGGCGGTAATATCAAGATTACGTCTGGCAGCATGGATCAAATGGTTGCCGCCTATAGTCGCGGCATCACCGTCGCCCATTAGGGCTAATACGGTCAGGTGGGGTGCTGCCGCTTTTACTCCACTGGCAAAAGGCAGCGCTCTCCCATGGGTCCCGTGAAGGGCATGAGTTGCAATGTAGTCGTCCGCTTTGCCGAAGCAACCGATTCCGGTTGTTACAACTGTTTGGTCCGGGGCGATCTCCAGGGCAGCAAGCGCTCTTGCTACTGCACCGACTACAACCCCATGGCTGCAGCCTCCGCACCAGAGATGGGGCAGTTTATCTTCACGCAGGTAATCCGAAACAGCTACCGTCATAGAGATTCCCTCCAGGCTTTAATAATTTCAGCGGGAAAGATATTTTTCCCGTCGCTTTTCGTGTAACTATACACTTCTTTATCACAGCAGATCCGATTTACCTCCCGGACCAGCTGGCCGAGGTTCATTTCCGGAACAAGCAGGGCCCGGCACCCGGAAACTGCTTCCTTCAATTTACGGTCCGGAAAAGGCCACATAGTTGACATGTCGATCAGGCCAACTTTATGTCCCTCTTCTCTCAGCTTATAAACGGCGTTAAGAGCTGCCCGGGCAGTTATGCCAAAAGCGATAAAAGCAGTATCTGCGTCATCCATCAGGTAAGTTTTAAATACAGCTATATCATCCACGTTATCTTCAATCTTGTCGTAAAGGCGGCGTATAAGCGTATATGCGTTACCAGGGTCATCGTTAGTAAAACCCTGCTCGTTATGAGTCGAACTGGTTACCCTGAGCAGGCGCTTATCTCCAAATGCAGCCATCGGTGGAATACCATCATCATCGGCTCGATAAGGCAGGTATTCTTCCGCGGGGCCGCTTGGTTTCTTGCGCTCCGCCAGTTTTCTTTCACCGGGCTCATAGAGGACTACCTTTTCCCTCATCTGGGCCACCGTCTTGTCGGTAAGAACGAGAACAGGGCAGCGATATTTCTCTGAAAGATCGAAAGCCCGGATCGTCATTTCATAGCATTCCTGGACGCTCGACGGTGTCAGGGCTATCATGGAATGGTCTCCGTGCGTACCCCATCTTGCCTGCATGATATCAGCCTGGGCCGGATTTGTTGCCAGGCCGGTACTTGGCCCCGAGCGCTGTACGTTTATTACCACACAGGGAACTTCTCCCATGACGGCGACGCCCAGGTTCTCCTGCATCAGGGAAAAACCGGGACCACTTGTTGCTGTGAATGACTTAACGCCACAGCAGGAAGCGCCGATAATGGCAGCCATGCTGGCGATCTCATCTTCCATCTGCACATAAGTGCCTCCGATAGCAGGAAGTCTTTCTGAAGCTATTTGGGCAATTTCGGATGACGGGGTAATAGGATACCCGGCATAAAAAAGGGCTCCGGCATAAAAAGCCCCTTCCGCGCAAGCCTCATTGCCAGATAAGAATTTGATATTATTTTGCACCGACTCCACCTCCTGCCTTAATTGCAAAATCAGGGCACCAGCGTTCGCATAACCCGCACTGACGGCATTTTACATCTTCAGATTGGCGGGGAAAGCCATTTTCATCCATCTGAAGGCAGCCGGCCGGGCAAAAAGTTGCACAGATATTGCAATTTTTGCAACGGTCTTTTGTTAAAACCCAACTTTCCTGCTTAGCGCTCAAACCATATCCCACTCCTTTTTCCTGCGAATGCTCCAGGTTATATGCTTATTTATAAGAATCGACCGGGGGCCTTCCATAAGGTTTATCCATGGCAGATGTCAGTAGCTGTACATATTTGTCGGGCGCCTGCTGCTTATCTTAGCGAGAAAATCGTGCTTATATAGCTGAGGGAACGCCCCGGTCAAAGCTTATATCAATTATATCTACTGCCACATAATTATGCAAGATTTATGCCATGTATGCTCCGCCTTGCTGAAGGATGCAGACATATAGTGTCGAATGGTTATTGCGAAGAGGTGAAGGCAAATGAGCGCCAACAACGGGGAAAAGGATAGACTGCTTGATTCATTGCCGGCCCATATAATTCTTGTCGATAAAAGGGGCTCAATCCGGGCAGCAAACAAGAAAACGGAGAAGTTGCTTGAGCAACAATACCCAGGGCGCAGCATGCTCCTCATAACCGACATCTTCCCCGAGCTTAAAAAAGAAGAAGTGATGACAGGGTGGAAAGATGCCCGGGTGCTAAAAATGAACGGTATCGATTTTGTAGTCATCACCGAGGCCAACCCGCTGCAGCAATACGAAGACAGTATACTGCTGCTCTTTTTTGAGCTCTCCGATCTTGCTTCCGTGAACAGAGAACTGGCAATCACGAAAAAAGAACTGGAGGAAATTATTGATACCTCATATGACGAAATCCTTGTTGCCGATCATGATGGATATGTACTGAGGGTTAGCGCCGGAGCCTGCCGGCGTCTTTACGGTGAAGAACCGGAAAATATAATTGGGCGCAATGTAAAGGAACTTGAGAAAGAAGGGTATTACCGTCCCTCAATATTTGACCAGGTTAAAACGGAAAAACGCAGAGTCACTTCGATCCAGACCAACAAAATGGGCCACAAAACAATTGTTACAGCCAACCCGCTGCTTGATGAAAACAATAATGTGATCAGGGTAATTTCTAACTCCCGCGACATAAACGAGTTTATCAACCTGGGAGAAAAGCTGGGCGAAAATGAAAAACAGGCCCGCCAGTTCTACCAGAAGCTGATTAGAATAAAACAGGATGCCAAAGTAACTGAAGACTTTGTTGCCGAGAGCCCCAATATGCAAAGCATCATCGAAACCGCCCGAAAAGTAGCTCAATTTGATTCCACCGTGCTGCTTTTGGGAGAATCTGGTGTTGGCAAAGATCTGGTGGCAAAAATGATTCACGGCCTCAGCAGTCGTTCCGCGGGACCGTTCCAGAAAATTAACTGCGGCGCAATCCCTGATTCCCTTTTGGAATCAGAACTTTTTGGCTATGCACCCGGCGCTTTTACCGGTGCCCTGCGTGAAGGCAAACGCGGCCTGATTGAAGAAGCTCAGGGAGGCACCCTTTATCTCGATGAAATCGGCGAAATGCCATACTTTCTCCAGGTTAAACTGCTCCAGGTGATTGAAGAAAAAGTCGTCAACAGGGTTGGTTCATCAAGGCCTATGCAAATTGATATTCGAATCATTGCCGCTACCCATAAAAATTTGCAGGCTATGGCTGCAGAAAAAAAATTCCGCGAAGATTTATACTATCGGTTAAATGTGGTATCCCTGCACCTGCCCCCTCTGCGGGAGCGTCCCGAAGATCTGCAAACGCTCTGTAATCTTTTCATCAAACGGTTTAACCAGACATTTTCAGCCGGCAAAGGGATTGCAACCGATTGCATGAAAGCTTTTATGCGATATACCTGGCCCGGAAACGTAAGAGAGTTGGAAAACCTGATCGAAAGGTTTTTAGTTATGGGAGAAGAAGACTTAATGCAGGTTAAACACCTGCCCGGCCATATGCAGGAGGTTGACACGCCCTTGAAAGAGCCTCCGGCAGTGATGTCGAACCCGGCTTACAAAGGCTTCTCGGCGGGCATTTTTGAAAATGATAACGGTTATTGTTCAGATTGCAGAGTCTATGCGAAAAGCCCTGAAAACAACCCTTGCCCGCCCCGGGCAGAAAAACCGGCTTCACTGCAGGAAGCTGTGGAAAAAGCTGAAATAGAGGCCATCCTGGAAGCTGTCAGAAAGCACGGCAAGATCAATAAAGCCGCCAGGGCCCTGGGCATAAGTCAGTCTACCCTGACCCGCCGATTGAACCGATACGGCATTACCCATGATTACGCAAAAGTGAATTTAGACAAGCGATAGTGAAGGATTGCATTCTTAACTGCCCACTTCTGCTCAATACTGAACCTGGCCGGTTTTCATTTGACCGGGCCCGCTAATAACATATTTACCCCAAAACTGGCCTGCTTTCAGCATTTGCAGAAAACCCCGGACCAGGAATTGCATGGCAAGAATTTTGCTTATTATAAATACATCTCTTCATTACCAAAGCACTGTTGAGGCTTTGCTGAAGGGTAATTAGAGCAAGAGCAATATAATCTGAAAGGAGTTTTTCAAATGGCAGAAACTGAATCAGGCTTAGCCAGGCATCTTGCGCCGGCTGCCTACAGAACAACACAGGAGGTTTTTGTTAAGGGAGAATGGGCTTACCTTTATGCAGAAAACGGCAAACGGTTTATTGATTTCGTCCAGGGCATAGCCGTAAACAACCTTGGCCACTGCCACCCTGAGATTGTCGAGGCAATCCGCAAACAAGCCGGGGAAAACATCCACTCTTCATTTAACCTGGGTTTTTACAACCCAGCGCTAAAGCTGGCAGAAAAACTTACCACAGTTACCCCCGGGGAACTGAACATGTTCTTTTTTGCCAATTCCGGCGCGGAAGCGGTCGAAGGCGGGCTGAAACTCAGCCGTTATAAAACAGGGCGCAAAGTTTATATTGGTTTTAAAGGAGCTTTCCACGGCAGAACGATGGGTGCCCTGTCGATGACAACCAACACTGTCGGCTCCAGGGCTCGATATGAACCGCTTCTACAATCAATTTACCATGTCTCTTACCCCTACTGTTACCGCTGTCCCTACAAGCAAAAAGTGGATTCCTGTTCGCTTGAGTGCTTTGAGGAGTTCAGCAGCCTTTTCACTTATATTGTACCCCCGGAAGAAATAGCCCTGATCTTGATTGAACCTGCCCAGGGCGAAGGTGGCTACATAGTGCCGCCGGAAAAATATATGAACGCCCTGGCGGCAATGTGCAAAGATAAGGGGATCCTGCTCTGCGCCGACGAAATTCAGACCGGCCTCGGCCGGACCGGAAAGATGTTCGGTATTGAGCATTTCGGAATAACGCCCGACATAATGCTGCTGGGCAAAGCTCTCGGCGGCGGGCTTCCGCTGTCTGTAGTCGCTTCGCGGAAAGATCTGATGGATGATTGGGCTCCCGGGGCCCACGGCACCACTTTTGGCGCCAACCCTGTTGCCTGCGCGGCTTCCCTGGCCTATTTCGAGGTGCTCGAACGAGACAACATAATTGAAAACTGCCGCCAGGTTGGCAGTTACTTTAAAGGCAAACTGGAAGAGATGCAGCAAAGCCTTGAAGTGATTGGCGATGTCAGGGGATTCGGCCTGTTCCTGGCCATAGAACTGGTTGATGCCAAGGGAGCGCCGGATAGTGAGTTGACGCAGAAAGTAGTGAAAGCCTGTCATGATATGGGCCTTCTCCTGTTCTCCTGCGGTTCTTATAAAAACTGTATCCGCTTCATCGCCCCGCTAACGGCCACTAAAGAACTGATCGATGAAGCACTTGCTATCGTAGAAAAAGCAATCAGAAGCCAGGCCGGATAAATGCCCGACCAGGCTTTCAGACTGACCTTAACGCCGGGAATGATATCAAGCGACAGGGCTGGTTTAGACTTACTCCCGGTTAACTTTGCGGGATAAGAATGCATGCCGGGGAGCAGACTGGCAGATCAACGTCTGCTTTTCCGGCAGTATTTTTACAAGGTAAAATAAACAAAGGAAATTGGGCTTCAAGAGACGAATAATAAGAGGCAAGAGGTGAAGCAGGCTGATGCTTTTAGCTTACGGGAACAGTCGTGTCGAACTTAAACTTCCTCCCGGGGTCCGTTATGATGTCCTGTCCAGCAGCCCGGTGGAACCGCTAGCCGATCCCATCCGGGAAATTCGCAGGGCTTTGGCGGAGCCTATTGGCGCTGACCCGCTTAAAAGCATTCTTAAACCCGGAGAAACTATCTGTATCATCGTAAACGATACCACTCGCATATCGCGAAGCGACATCTTCCTGCCACCGCTGTTAGAAACAATTATGGATGCAGGTATCCGCAGGGAAGACGTTTCTATCCTTTTTGCAAACGGTTCGCACCGCTTACTGGAAGTGGACGAAATGGCAGACCTGGTTGGAGATAGAGTGGCTGCAGATATTGCCCTTTACAATCACGATTGCGATGATGAAGATAACCTTGTCTACCTGGGCAACACTTCAAGAGGCACCCCGCTTTATATAAACAGGTTGGCTGTTAAAGCCGATTGGCGCATCCTGACCGGAAGTGTTCTGCATCATTACTTCGCCGGCTTTGGGGGCGGGCGCAAAGCGCTTGTTCCCGGGGTAGCAGGCAGGGCAACCATAGAAAAGAATCACAGCCTTCTGCTGGAAGATAATGCAGAGACAGGCAGGTTGGATGGAAATCCTCTTCATGAAGATTTGCTTGAAGGGGCAAATAAACTTGAAAATAATTTTTTGATTAATACGGTCCTCAATGAGGATAAAGAGCTATTGGGAGTTTTTGCCGGTGATATGGTTGAAGCTCACCTGGAAGCCTGCGAACTGGTGAAAAAGGCCAATGGCGTTACTCTCGAGCGCCTGGCCGATGTGGTAATTGCCAGCTGCGGCGGACATCCAAAAGATATAAACCTTTACCAGGCCCACAAATCACTGGATAACGGTATCTCGGCTCTAAAACAGGGGGGACGGATGGTTCTGCTCGCCCGCTGCCCGGAAGGCATCGGTTCAGAAAAATTTGAACAGTGGATTGATAAATGCGCAGAACCTGAGAAGCTTGAGGCCAGCTTGCGCCAGAATTTTGTTCTTGGCGGGCATAAAGCCTTTACCGTTTCCAGACTTCTCCGCAATAAAGAGGTATACCTGATTTCAGATCTGGATCCGGAAAAAGTAAGAACAATTGGTTTCATCCCGGTTAAATCCTTAGAAGAAGCGGTAGCAAAACTCTATCGGGACAAGAGCGATCTCAACACCTGCATCATGCCGCAGGCATCTACAACTGTGCCCGAATACAGGGGGACGGCTAACTGATGGCAAAAATTCTTGTAACCTTAAAAGTTCACGATATTATTAAAGATAAAATTAACCGAAACGGTGTCCTGGCGGATGGGAAAATGCAAATCACTATCCCCGAAGAATCAATGGTCGGAGACCTGATCGACCTTTTGGATTTGACAGATGACTGGGTCGGATTAATTACCGTCAACAAGAGGCAATCAACCCCGGAGAAACCACTTTCAGATGGAGATGTTGTTGAGCTTTTTTCCCCCCTGGTGGGGGGGTAACAAATAATATAACGGAGGCAAAACACAATGAGCAAAATACTGAGGGTTAACCTGACAGAAAACAAAATCACCTCGGAACCGGTACCTGAAAAATACCTCAAATTAGGCGGCAGAGCGCTGACAGCCCAGGTTCTTACCGACGAAATCGATCCGGCATGCGAACCACTGGGTCGGCACAATAAACTGGTCATCGCAACCGGTTTATTAAGCGGAAGCTACCTGTCAAGTTCCTCCAGGCTATCAATTGGAGGTAAAAGCCCGCTAACCGGCGGTATTAAGGAGGCTAATGCCGGAGGGACTGCAGCAACAGCACTAAGCAAATTAGGCATCAAGATGATTATCATCGAAGGAGAGAGCAAGACAGGTTACAGCCAGTATTTATATGTGAATAAAGATGGAGCTGAATTAAGACCGGCTGAAATGGCAGGACTGGGCGTATATCATTCAGCTAAGCTATTCTTCGAGCGTTACGGCGAAAAGGTATCACCGATATTGATTGGCCCTGCCGGTGAAAAAGGCTACTACTCGGCCGGGATAACCAATACCGATCCACAGGGAAGGCCAAGCCGTTTTTGCGGCCGCGGCGGCCTTGGCGCCGTCATGGGCGTGAAAGGCTTAAAAGCAGTTATCATCGATCCTGCTGACGCACCCGGGGTAGAATACCAGGACCGGCCGGCATTCCAGGAACTGAATAAAGAGATGGCAAAAATGCTGAAAGAAAACCCTGTGACCGGAGAAGGGTATCCCAAATACGGTACAGCTGCAATGGCCACACGCACCAATGCCCTGCATGCCCTGCCGACAAGAAACTTTTCCGAGGGCAGCTTTGAATATGCAGACAAAATTGACGGTGAATACCTCTACAAAACGATTAAGGCCCGGGGTGGGGAAGGAAGCACAACCCACGCCTGCATGACCGGCTGCATGATCAGGTGTTCCAATGTATATGCCGATTCAGATGGAAAAGAGGTAGTCGCTCCCATTGAATATGAAACAATCGGACTGCTTGGCGCTAACTGTGGCATCGGAAACCTTGATGATATCGCCCGCCTGAACTACCTCTGTAATGACCTTGGGGTAGACACGATTGAAATAGGTGTTGCCGTTGGCGTAGCAATGGACCAGGGGGTTATTCCCTTCGGAGATGCAGAAGCTGCATATGACCTGATCTCAGAAATTGCCGATGACACAATTATGGGGAAAGTGCTGGCCCAGGGAGCATTGATAACCGGCAAGGTGCTCGGCTCGCGACGCATTCCCGTCGTAAAAGGGCAGGCTATGGCTGCCTATGATCCGCGCGGCATTAAAGGCCTGGGGGTAACATATGCAACTTCACCCATGGGAGCCGATCATACGGCCGGAAGCACGGCCAGGGCCCAGGTTGAGCACACAGACCCGGGGCCGCAGGTAGAGCTTTCCAAGAAAATGCAGGCATTTTCCATGTTTGCCGACAGCATGGGCCTCTGCCTCTTCGTCTTGGCCGCTTTCGCCCCTCACCTGGACAAACTGGCTAAACTGCTCGAATATTATTCCGGCATTAAAAGCAGCGAACAGGAACTGCTTGCAGGGGCGGCGGCAGCGCTTAAAACCGAGCGTGAGTTTAACCTGCGCGCCGGCATTGGACCGGCCCATGACCGGATCCCCGAATTCATGACCGAAGAACCAATCCCCGGAATTGATAGTGTTTTTGATGTGCCTCACGAAGAACTGCAAAAAATTGCGGAGTAAAGTGGAGGTTTAATAATGGAAAGAGAACTGTCCTTAGAGTTTGTCAGGGTTACTGAAGCAGCAGCGCTTGCTTCAGGCCGCCTCATGGGCCGCGGTGATAAAGA
>SLPH01000074.1 GCA_007132095.1 Syntrophomonadaceae bacterium
CCCATCTTTGCTGAAACCTGGCCGGCATGTTCCCTGACCTGGTCGATCAGTTCAGGCATCCGTTCATCGGTGAAACGGTTTAAGGGGATGGCCAGGCTGAGCGAAGCAATCACCCTCGATGTCTTGTCCCTGACCGGGGCGGAAACAGAACCGACCCCGGGTGAGCGCTCTTCCTGCGAGATGGCAAAACCCTGGGCCCTTATTTCAGCCAGCTGGCTGATCAGCAGGTTGCGGTCAACGATGCTGTTCGGCCCGTATGATTCAAGGGTCTCGGGCAGGGCCAGATCAAGATCCTCTTCCGGATAGTAGGCCAGCAGGGTTTTATGCGGAGCGCCGGCGTAGAGGTCAAGGCGGCGGCCGATCTCGGCCATCACCTTAACCCGGTGCGGGCTTTCGATCATCTCGATGCAGACGCTGCCGTGGTTGTCGAGCAGGCTTAAGATCACCGTTTCCATGGTTAAGTCGGCCAGGTTGCGCATCACTTCGTAGGCCTGCTTGCGCAGGACCATCTGGCTTTCCGCCACCGCGCCGAGGAAGTAGATCGCCGTTCCCAGGCGATAGCGTTTGGTGCGCGGATCCTGGCTGATGAAATCACCTTCTTTGAGGGTGCTGAGGAGACGGAAAACAACGCTTTTCGGCTGGCCCAGTTTCCTGCTTAGAGCAGTCAGGGTCCACTCGGGATTGTCGTAGGTAAAGCAGTTGAGCAGATCCATAGCCTTGGTAACGGTGTGAAGCAGGCCTTTTTTCTCCGGCGTCATCTCTTCTCCCCTTTCTTTCTTATTTTGCCGCTTAGCAATTGAGGTTATATTAACCCGGTTTCATTGACAGCAAACCTTTATTATTCCGCCCGGCGAATACCGCTGTTACTGAAAAATTACCTGACGGCGGATCGCTCTTTTACTTCGGCGCCGATATAGTCGGGCAGCAGCACCGGCGAGCGCCGGGACCGGTCGATTCCCAGTTCTTTCAGTTCACGGTGGTAGCGCCTGACATGTTCCAGACCCGGTTTTCCTTTGGCCGGAGTTATCTTTTCCACGGCGCGGCGAGCCGAGCGGCGGCCGAAGACGAAGAGATCGAGCAGGCTGTTACCGGCAAGGCGGTTTTTGCCCTGCACCCCGCCGGAGACTTCGCCGGCGGCAAAAAGGCCGGGCACGGTTGTTTCACCATGGGGGCTGATCTTCAGCCCGCCGTTTTGATAGTGCTGGGTGGGGAAAATGAGAATCGGTTCCCTGGCTATATCGATATCATATTTACGGAAACGCTGGTAGATCCCGACAAAGTGGCGGTCTATATCTTCAATCATGGGAGTGTCAAGCCAGACGCCCTGCATGCCCGTGGGGGTGACGATACCTTTCTCGCGTTCAATACACTCCCTGATACAGGCCGAAGCGCAGGTGTCGCGGCACTCCAGCTCGTTGATAAAGCGTTTGCCTTCAACGTTGACCAGCTGGGCCCCGTGGCCGCGCATCACTTCGGTAATCAGCTGGCCCAGCATCTGTTCGGGCCACATAACCCCGGTGGGGTGATACTGGATGCTGTCCATGTGCATCATCTGTGCTCCGGCCCGGTAAGCGACAACCAGCCCGTCGGCGGTGGCCCCGTAATGGTTGGTGGTGGGAAAGTTCTGGATATGCAGGCGCCCGATACCGCCGCTGGCCAGGATGACGGCATTCGCCCTGACCGTGAAAAACTGGTCGGTTTCGAGGCTGTAGATTACCGCGCCGGCGCAGCGGCCGTCCTGATCGGTAATGATTTCAACGACGGGGGCAAATTCCTCGTAGCGGATGCCCCGGTTCTGCAGCTCGTCGCGCAGGACGCGCATGATCTCCAGGCCGGTTAAGTCTTTGCAGGAGAGCATCCTTTTACGGGAATGACCCCCGCAGTGGTTTACTTTCAGGCGGCCGTCTTCCTCGTAGTCGAACATAACCCCGAGATCGATCAGCCAGTTGGCCACATCGGGTCCGTCCAGAACCATGGCCCTGACGATTTCAGGCACGTTGGTGTAGTGCCCGCCGCCGACGGTATCGATAAAATGCAGGTAAGGGTTGTCGTCCGGGCGGATGGGGGCACAGATGCCGCCTTCGGCCATGAGGGTGTTGGCATCGCCGAGGCGCAGCTTGGTGACCAGCATCACATCGGCTCCCAGGTCATGGGCGGTGATGGCGGCAGAGCACCCGGCGCCGCCACCGCCGACAACGAGGATGTCGCAGGTGTAATCGGGTTGATCAAGCTTTATTTTATCGGGATCAAGCAGGCTGTATGATTCGACGGCGCGGGCAAATTCGACGGGCACGCGGGAACCGCGGTCGACCCCTGTGCGCAGTTCCTGCATCCCTTCAGCCCGGTAGTCGGGGTGAAAAGCAGAGATAAGGGCATTGCGCTCGTCATCGGTGAGTCTCTCTATTTCCTGGCTGCGGCGAAAAGGCCTGCTCTCTTCCAGTTTTTGCAGCGAGAGGGAAAAATCTTTTGGGTATGCCATCAATATCCGCCCCTTCTAGATGCCTTCAATGTCGCGTTCGGCGTATTTTTGCTGCAGGGCTTCGGTTCCCGCTTCGATCAGCGCATCGATCTCGCCAGAGTAGAGCCCCGCCTTAACTTCTTCCACCCTGGCCGGAACATAGCCGGGCTTGGTGGTGAGCTTTTTGGCGTATAAGCGCCTGGCCATCATCGCAATATTGTAGGGCACCATCTGGGCCAGGCAGCGCGAAGCGCAGAGGCCGCACATGATGCAGTCGAAGGAGAGTTCGGCGGCGCGGGTCAGATCGCCCCTCTGGATGGAGGCGATATAGTCCATCACGGAGATGTCCTGGGGGCAGATCTTGGTGCAGGCGCTGCAGCCGAGGCAGCGGAACAGTTCCGGGTAGGCCTTGTGGATCGCCTGAACGGGATCCTTTACCGAGTCAAGGTCGTACGCGGCCCTGGAGGCCGGATAATAAGGCAGGACGGTGAGCACCATCTCTTTTTCAATCTGGGTCTGGCAGGCCAGGCCGACCTTGATCTGGTGATCGCCCGGGACGCGGTAAACGGTGGCGCAGGCGCCGCAGAACCCGCCCCGGCAGCCACAGCCGCGGATGAATTTAAAACCGGAATGCTCCATCGCTTTCATGATCGTGAA
>SLPH01000102.1 GCA_007132095.1 Syntrophomonadaceae bacterium
CAAAGGGTAATATAGAAGAGTCTATTACAGAAAAACTGCAAGCAGCGGCATCACTTAAGAATACTAAGACGGGAGGCTGAAAAAAGTGAGGGTGTTTATAGTCGGAGCAGGGGGGCAGGGCGGACCGTGTACCACAATCCTGGCCCGCGATCAAGAGGTGGAGCAGGTGGTTCTGGCCGACATCGAACTTGAGGCGGCAGAAAAGGTGAAAAAGAAAGTTGGCAGCGACAAGGTTAAGACAGCCCGGGTTGACGCCGGCAATGTGGAAGAACTTGTTTCAGTCGGCAGCGGATGCGATGTCATTATTGACCTGGCCATGCCCTGGCTGGCGCCAAAGGTGATCGAGGCTGCGCACAGGCTGAATATCCATTACGTTAACACGGCATTTGACAAACCCTTTTGGGACCAGCTGGTTATCGGGGAGCCGCTTTTACTCGATCGCGAAATGAAAGAGGCCGGTTTAACGGCCCTGCTTGGTTGCGGTATGGCTCCCGGTTTTCTAAATATCCTGACTCGCTACTATACGGACCAGCTCGACAGGGTTAAAACGATCAAATTAAGGCTGGGCAAAAAGAAAACTGATCTCGGCCCCTATGAAGAGATGATCACTCCCTGGAACCCCGGCTGGGCCCCGGTTCAGGCTTTGATCGACTGCGCCGAGAACGCTTACCTTTACCGGGATGGCCGCTATGAAGAGGTTGGTCCATACAGCGAGATTGAAGAATGGGACTTCCCGGAGCCCGTCGGCACGCTGCCCGTATCTCACCACTCACATGAAGAGGTCTACTCCATGCCGAGGACTATTGGCAAGGGGCTGGAATACTGTGATTTTAAATATTTCGTTCAACCTCAGCCGGCTGCTTTAGTGTCGATGGGTTTTGCTTCACGGGAAGAAATTGACGTGAAAGGTCAGCGCGTTAAACCGCTCGACCTAGTGGCCGCCCTGCTGCCCAAACCGGGCAGCGCTTTCCTGGAAGAAAATGTGGAACAGCTAAAGATAAAGGATAAAACCTTTTTTACCTCGATGATGATCTATATCGATGGCGAAAAAGATGGTGTGCGAAAGGAATTTAAGATCAACTGTCCCAACTTTAACACCCCCGGCCTCCAGCTGCTGGAAATGTTCGGTACTTCCCTGGTAAATGTGGCACTGCCGGCAATTATCGGGGCTAAGATGGTGATAGATGGTGCGCCTAAAGGGATAGTGTTCCCTGAAGAGATCGATGTCGTAAAATTTCTCGATCATTTCAAGGCTACGGGAATCCCTTACCGATGGGAAGAGCTTTAAGAGGCAGGCAGAATAAAGAATTGGGAGCAGGCGGCTGTGGCAAAGAAAAAGTTTGATCAGGGATACCTGCAGGAGATATTGCGTAATTTTCAGATCAGAGGAAAAACAGCTTCAGTGGTACCCTTTGGGTCGGGCCATATCCACGATACCTTTCTGGCCAAAAATAGCGTAAAGGGCTGCGACAGCTATATCCTCCAGCGGATTAACACAACCGTTTTCCCGGATGTCGAAGTATTGATGAGCAACTTTGCAATTGTGACTGAACACCTGCGGAAAAAACTGGCCGCCGAAGCCGGGTCTAACCATCAAATGGAGGCTTTAACCCTTGTCTGCGCAAGTGATGGATCAGCCTATTACCAGGACAGGCAGGGTTACTGCTGGCGGCTGCTTGTCTATATCGATGACACCGTCAGCTACGACCGGGTTGAGGACGAGGGGCTGGCCTACCAGGGGGGCAGGGGTTTTGGCCGTTTTCTTTACCTCCTCTCCGACCTTGAACCGGAAAGGCTTATTGAGGTGATTCCAGGGTTTCACGATATTGATCACCGCCTGGATCAGCTTGACAGGGCTGCTGGAGAAGATTTGCTAAGCAGGAAAGAAGGCGTAAAAAAAGAGCTGGAGTTTGTAGCCGGTCGTGCTGAGGCGATGCGAAAAATTAAGGAAATGGGCAGGGTAAAACTACTTCCCTGCCGGGTTACACATAACGATACCAAGTTTAACAACCTGCTTCTTAACCGGCAGGGGGAAGCGCGCTGCGTTGTCGACCTTGATACGGTTATGCCGGGACACCTGGCTTATGATTTCGGAGACGCCTTACGCTCTTTAGCCAACATGGCAGTAGAAGATGAAGGGGATCTTGACCTGGTCGAGATCAACATGTCTTACCTGGAGCAATTCATAGAAGGCTTCATGGCCGAAATTGCCGCCGGTTTAACGGAAAGTGAAATTGAGTCTCTGGCGGAAGGCTGCCTGCTGATGCCATATCTGCTTGGGGTGCGTTTTTTGACCGACCACATCGAAGGCGATCGCTATTTTAAGGCTGCCTACGATGGGCACAACCTGCAGCGGGCCAGAGTTCAGCTCCGCCTGGTTGAGTTGCTCGAAAAGAACGTTAAACGGATCGCCTGTTTTATATCGGCAACAAATCAAAAATGTCGTTGCTGCCATGGCGAAGCATCGCGAAGAAACCCTTAATACAGCTTGACCTAAAAGATAAATGGCACCTTGTGCTCCATGTGGACAGATGCGCTTGCATTTTCCAAATAGAGGGTGAACCTGTAGTCACCGGGTGGAATTACATCTCTTTCAAACCCATATTCTTCAGGAAAAATTAGTTCATAACGCCTCTCTTCAATGTCTGAAGCTTTAAGGAAGAAATTCTGAACCCAAACGGTTACATGTTGAAAACAGCAAATATCATCGTAATATTGCAATGCAACACTCACATAACCAGGCTGGTTATCATATTCGAGGCTGAGCCAAATATGCAGTTTTTGCTCGGAGCTTAAAATCGTAAAATCTTCTGTTGTTATTTCCAGTTCGGGATTTCGCTGGGTTGCCTGACCAAGGTGCGTTCCCCATAAACGCGAGCCTTCAATCACCCTGTATACCTTCGGCACACTCAAAGGCTCTTTCAGTTCGGGCAGGTGAGGAAAGTTTTCCCAGCTTCGGCCCTCTTCAGACTGGTCCCCGTTGTCAGCAGGAACATCTGGTGACTGTCCCGGCTCTTGCCCGTTACCTGGATCTGGTTGTTGCCCGGGCTCGTTTTCATTGCCCTGGTTTGCTTGTTGATCCGGTTCCTGCTTCTTGTCTGGCTCTG
>SLPH01000160.1 GCA_007132095.1 Syntrophomonadaceae bacterium
ATCAACTCATACCTGAGAAAAGCATCATTGTATTTTGCATATATAATATGAGGCTCTCTTTCACTGCCAAATATTTCAGTTCCCACGGCAAGATAGTTGGCGATATAATATGTTTCCCCTTTAACCATGGGCTCTGTTTGGGAAACTTCTTTTTCTATTGTTCCAACGAGCTCCCATTCTTCTGATATCTTTTGTCTTGTATGTCCTGTCTCTCCAAATATATCATCGCCTATGGAAATCATGGGCTTATACGCCCACGACAATTCTTCTTCACTGCTGCACCCGGAAAAGGTTATTAGCAATAAAGCAATCAAGATAATGCTTAATAGTATAGTGGTGTGCCTGTTCTTCAGGTTAATCACCCGCTCATAATTTATTTAAGGTTCAAATTCAAATACAAAGATGGCTCACTTTCTCGCTGCTATTTGAAATGCAATATCTAATCATTAATTGATGCAGATGTTAATAGGATTAAATCCAGGCACCCTAAATCCCTGCTTGCAGCATGTTATTTTCTACTAATAGGGCCCGCCTTTAAACGCCCTGGATAGAAAACGATAAGTATAGCCAATTGATTGCCGGGATACCGGCCCACCCACTTCGCCAAATGCCTGCTTAATCTTGCCAAATACTTTCATTAAGGATCCGAAGGGACCATGAGGGCCGCAGGGGCATTATTTTGCAATGCTCCAATAAATGTTACAATGATAATGACAGCATCAGTAAATTCAGCTCCTATAGCAATTTTAAGCCTTAATGGTCCATCCGATTGGCTCTAATTTGAACGATACAAAAATGCGCTTTGTCTCAAAAATATCAATTGCCGCGGATAGCAGAACTCACTAAAGGCGGGCCTGATCATGAAAGAAGCTTTGTCCCGGATAATTCGTGGTATTGAAAATATAATCCAGTTCCTGCTGGTCGATATTTGGCGCATCCCCTCTAATAAGCTGTCCCCGGTAAGAAGCTTATTGCTCAATCAACTTCGTGTTTTAGTCCTGGCTATTCGGGGAGTAAAAGAAGACAAGATTCTTCTAAGAGCTCCTGCCCTCACCTTTTATTCACTGTTTAGCATTGTTCCGGCCCTGGCCCTGGCATTTGGGATTGCCCAGGGTTTCGGAATGGATAGATACCTGGAAATGCAGCTTCAGTCTGCCCTGGTTGGGCGGGATGAAGTTTTTTACTGGCTCATGGAACTTACCGAAAGACTGCTCGCAGAAATAGACGGAGGCGCTTTAGCTTTCTTCGGCCTGTTTACCCTCATTTATACAATCACCATGCTTTTAAATAGTATTGAGAAATCCTTTAATGTAATCTGGCAGGTAAGTAAAGGAAGACCCTTGGTCAGGAAGGTTAGCGATTATTTCGCCATGCTCTTTATTGTCCCACTATTTTTTATCCTGGCCAGTGTATCCATGGTTTACCTCAATACCACGCTGGAAGTATTGGATGGAACCTTTTTCGACTCCCTCTTATTATTTGCCGCCAGGTTTGTTCCTTACTTAATAATATGGACATTATTTACAGTCCTGTTCATGGTTATGCCTTATACCAGGGTTCGCTTCACTGCAGCTTTAACTGCCGGCATCATATCCGGCACCGCTTTCATTCTAATCCAATGGGCCTATATTTATTTCCAGGTGGGGGCTGCAAGGTATGGAACGATGTACGGTTCTTTTGCCGTCCTTCCCTTACTGATGCTGTGGATACATGTGAGCTGGATAATTGTCCTTTTTGGTGCAGAGCTATCTTATGCCAATCATAACGTGGAAAAATACGAGTTTGAAGCTGAAACGAGGAACATCAGCCCTTTTAACAGAAAAATAGCGGCCCTTTATATATTGCACCTGCTGGTTTCCAACTTTAAAACCGGGGCAACCCCCTCAACGCCGGCCCAGATTTCACGAAACCTTCACATCCCAAACTCCCTTGTCCGTTCTATTCTCAATGACCTGTCAGAAGCAGGTTTAATCAGCACAGTGAGGGCAGAGTCAGACAAGGAGAATACTTACCAGCCAGCCCTTGATATAAATACAATCAGTATAAAGAAAGTCCTCGAGCGCTTAGAGCTAACCGGGTCAGATGTCCTGATCGCCAAGCCATCCCCGACTTTGAAGAATTTGAAAGCAGCCATGCAAGATTTCTTTGACATCGTTGAGCAATCAGATCAAAACAGGCTTCTTAAAGATCTTTAGGGTGGATAAAGATAGTCCCGGCCCGGGCAAACCAGTGCCATATAGCCAGACTTATATTTTACTCCCTGTAAACATAGGGTAGGCCGGCATTTACGGGGCTGCTGATTATTATCCGGTCATATTCAGGCATGACTTCGTGCTTAAAGATCTTACCCGGGCAAGCCAAAACAATACAATTGGATTAAGGGTGACTCGCGAAAGAAATAAATATAGGTTGGCAGTTGCAGCTTCGCAGAAAAATGCTTGACCGATTTTGCACAAAACTTTTAACTGGCTGTGGACAAAAAACACTATTGAAAAATAGTGGTTGCTTCAGGTTGATCTAAGCTGGATCAGGGGAGCCGGTTAAATTGAAAAAAACCGGACTGATAAATTGACCTGGCCGGAAGAGAATGTGTGCCGTTCAACATTAAAACCAACGGCAGAAACCTTAGAGGCGCGGATTTTCATTAATATATTGCTGCCGTTCTTTGCGATGATTGAAATAGCGACTGGGTTATAAAAGAAGTTCAGGCTGTTCCATCACGCTAAACCCGGGCTGAGATGTAAAAAGCCGCTCTAGCATTTTTACTGGCAGAGAGCGGCTATTTACATCATTGCATATTGCAATTACTAACTTTTAATAGGAATATACTCCTCTTTTCAAACCGTTCATAATAGCGGAAAAGATCTTATTCGCCCTGATAGTCGCCCCGGTAAAGCCATCAATATCGTCAACAAAATCACCGGGTGAATATAGATCGAAAATTGCTTCTACAGGCTTGCCGATCAGGTAGTCCACCGCTTGCTGGTGCTGCCCGGCCAGCTCGTAATAGGGATCGTCGCCTTCTTCTGCAGACAGGTAATCAACACCGTTATAAGCAAGGCTGCGGAAGGTAATG
>SLPH01000065.1 GCA_007132095.1 Syntrophomonadaceae bacterium
CGGGGTCTTTTTCTCCTTTGTCTGGTTTATGGCAGCCATATTTTCTCCCGGCTACATGTCTCACGAACATAAAAAAGAGCGTTACTACGCCTTCTTCCTAATGGCCGAGGGCGGATGCATGGGAACTATATTTGCCGGAGACCTGCTTGGCCTCTTTGTCTTTTTTGAATTCATGGCCCTGACCACCTATGTATTAATTGCCCATGAAGAAACCCCCATTACCATGTTTGCCGGCGCCAAGTATCTCTACATGACCGTTGGCGGCGGGCTTGCGGTATTCTTCGGCCTCTTGACCATGTTTTACCTTACAGGCTCGGTTACATTTACGCGGCCCGGCCTGATTACAGAGGTTTCTCCTTTAGCCACTGCCGCTTTTATCGGTTTCATGATCGGGTTTGGGTTAAAGGCAGGCCTTTTTCCGCTGCATGTCTGGCTGCCTGATGCCCATCCGGCAGCGCCTTCCCCGGTTAGCGCAGCGCTCTCGGGGGTGATGCTTAAAACGGGGATTTACGGCATGATCAGGGTTACTTTTAATGTTTTCAGTCCTGAATACATAGAAGCGCTGAACTGGGATACAATTATGCTTGTGCTGGCTGGAACCACCACTTTACTGGGCTCGGCAATGGCCTTATTACAGGATGACCTGAAACGGCGGCTGGCCTACTCCAGTATTGCTCAAATCGGCTACATAGTCCTGGGTATATTTTTGTTGAACGAGCAGGGCATGGCCGGAGGGTTATACCACCTCTTTACTCATGCCTTCATGAAAGGCCTTCTATTTCTTTGCGCCGGGGCCATTATTATTCAGACCGGTATTCGAAACATAAGTCAGATGAAAGGAATTGGCCTGAAGATGCCGCTGACCATGGTGTTTTTTACCATTGCCTCGGTAACAATGGTCGGTATCCCTCCTTTCAACGGTTTTATCAGCAAATGGGAACTATCCCTGGCTTCGCTTGCAGCTAATCAGCCCATATTCGTCGCTATTTTGATTGTCAGCAGCTTGTTAAACGCCGCTTATTACTTCCCCATTGTTATAACTGCATTCTTTGCCGCAGAGAAAGATGAAAGCCATGCTCATGGGCACGGGGAGGATCATTCCGCAGATCTTCAGGCTGCCTCAGAACAGGCAGATGAAGATCCTTTCCATTGTCAACCGGGACATGGAGGCGGGATCTACTACGGCGGCAGACTGGCCCTTGAAGCTCCCTGGCACATGGTTCTCCCCATGGGAGTGCTGGCAGTGGGATGTGTAATATTCGCCCTTTTACCTGTCAACTGGCCCTGGGAGTTGGCCCTGTTAGCTGCAAGATCCCTGTTTAGCATGTAAGATAGACGCCCCAACCTGTATTTTGCTATATTTACACCCCTAATGGCAGCAGGTCATCTTTTAGTTGGTTGGCAGCTTAATTCTTCCCTTTGGTCTAAAAAAGGAGCAGCAGGCAGATGAACGGAGAGCTAGTGGAAAATGTGATAACCAGTAGCCTGCCATTGGCTATTGTTTTAATTCCCATCTTAGGCGCCGCCCTTGCTTTTGCTGCTGCGAGGCACAGCGAAAAGCTGCGCGATCTGGTCGTGCTTGCCGTTACCGGAGCAGCATTTGCCCTTTCGGTTCAGTTGTTCCGTCTCAGCTGGGATGCAAACATAATTTATGCTATTTCCGTTGGCTTTGGCGACCTGCCTCTTTATTTCCGGGTTGACAAACTCGGCGCCCTGTTTAACCTGCTATCTGCTTTTATCTGGTTTCTGGCGACGATCTTCTCCCTGACCTATATGACCCATGAGCAGAGAAGAACCAGGTATTATGTTTTCTACCTGATCACCCTGGGCGGCTGCCTCGGTGTCTTTATCACCGCTGACCTGTTCAGCCTCTTTTTCTTTTTTGAATTAATGTCTGTAGCCTCGTACCTGCTTGTTGTCCACACCCAGACTGAAGAAGCTGCAAAAGCCGGCCGGCTCTATATATTCCTCGGGATCGGGGGCGGGCTTTGCATTTTGGCGGCGACAATACTGATCTACTATTTTACCGGTTCTGTCTTGCTGGCCCCGGCCCTTGAAAATCTGGTCCTGCTGCCTCTGCGCTACCTGATTTTAATTTTGCTGATCATCGGTTTCGGGATCAAGGCCGGTATGGTTCCCCTTCACATCTGGCTGCCCCTGGCCCACCCTGTGGCGCCTTCACCGGCCAGCGCCCTGCTGTCCGGGATTATGATTAAGACCGGGGCGTATGGCATCATCAGGGTTGTAACCATGATCTACACCCCCGCGTCTGCGGAAACCTCGGCCTTATGGACTTTCACTGAAAGTATCGGCTTTGTTGTAATCTGGTTCGGAATTCTGACCATGTTCCTTGCCGCTTTCATGGCTCTTTTCCAAAGCAACGCCAAGCGGCTGCTGGCCTACAGCAGTGTCAGCCAGATGGGTTATATAATCATGGGTATCGGCGCCTGTGCTTACCTCGGTTTCGAAGGCCCCATGGCCTTTGGAGGCTTCACCCTGCATATTGTTAATCACGCTTTCTTTAAGGCAGGCATGTTTATGATGGTCGGCGCCGTTTATTTTCGCACCGGCGAGCTTGAACTTAATCGTCTCGGCGGGCTCTGGCGCGATTTCCCCGTTACCACGGTTGTATTTCTGATCTGCGCCATGGGCATTGCCGGTATTCCCGGCTTGAACGGATACACCAGCAAGGTTTTGCTTCACCACGCCATTGAAGAAACCTTTAAGCACAACGGAAGCTATGCCCTCTACATGGCCGAACGGATCTTCATGCTCACAGGGGCAATGACCACCTGCTATATCGCCCGTTTGTTTAGCTCCATCTTCCTGGGCCCGAAACCGGAGGGGTTGGTGGCTAAGGGCAAGGAACCATTCAATGAGCGGGTGGTTTTCATTATCATTGGCGCAATCATTGTTTTTATCGGTACAAGCCCCTTTTTGGTCCTGCGCGAACTCGTTGGCCCTGTTACCGGTGCATTTCCCTTTGATTCATATTCTTTTAACTACCTGTTGAAAACGAATTTCTGGGCTGCCCCTGATTTACTCGGCATGGTTGGCGTTTTAACCGTAGCCGC
>SLPH01000165.1 GCA_007132095.1 Syntrophomonadaceae bacterium
AAGGCGCTTTCCCCGGCATGGTTCAGGCGACGGACCCGGTCTGTTTGGTGGTGACCAACGTATTCAGGGATCAGCTGGACCGGTACGGGGAGATAGATTATATCCGGGCGGCGATCGGAAGGGGTTTGGAAGCCCAGCGAAAAGATGGCCTCCAGGTTATTAACGCCGATGAACCTTCGCTAACCGGGCTGGTCCGGGACAGTATACGCGCAATCTGGACTTACGGAATGGAACTGGAGCTTCCGGAAGGTTCCTTCAAGAATACAGGCCGCGATATAAAAAGCTGCCCATTGTGCGGCGATCCGCTGGATTACGACCGCCTCTTCTACGCCCACCTGGGCCATTACCGCTGCCCCCGCTCTCATTACCGCCGTCCCGAACCGGAGGTAAAACTGGTCGCTTATGATGAAAGAACTACCGGCGAGGGGGCCGTTCTGACAGTTCAACTTCCTGACCGGATAGAGCTAAAGCTGCAGAGCCCCCTGCCGGGCACCTATAATCTATATAATGTCCTGGCCGCCCTTACCTGCGCTGCAGCTCTGAAAATAGAACCGGAAATTATCACCGGGGCGCTGGAAAAAACGGAACCTTCTTTCGGGAGAATGGAGCAGTTTGAGTTTGAGGGCAAAAAACTGACTTTAGCCCTGATTAAAAACCCTGTCGGGGCCAACGAAGTACTGCGCACGGTGATGACGCACCGGGGCAGGATCAACCTGCTGGTCGCTATAAATGACAAGATTGCCGACGGCAGGGATGTTTCCTGGCTGTGGGATGTCGATTTTGAACAGCTGGAAGCAGCCGGGGATAAATTAAGAACAGCAATGGTGTCAGGGATCAGGGCCTGGGATATGGCGGTGCGCCTTAAATATGCCGGACTGGAACCGGATCGGATCACCGTGATCGAGGAGACTGAAAGAGCGGTAAAGGCGGCTCTTGAGAAAACAGATCCGGGCGAAACGCTGTTCGTCCTCCCTTCTTACACGGTCATGCTGGAGATCCGAAAAGCCCTGAACCGCCTTGGCCTGGGAAAACCATACTGGGAAAGTTAGCCTTAAAATCGCTGCAGGAGGATTACTAATGGCTTCGATTACTATCTATCACCTCTATCCCGATCATCTCAACCTTTACGGCGACAGGGGCAATATGTTAGCGCTGTGCCGGCGGGCTGAGTGGCATGGCTTTAAGGCTGAAGTGGTACCGGTTAAGCCTGGTGAAGCGATTGATTTTAGACGCTGCGGCCTGCTCTTTATGGGCGGCGGCCAGGACAGTGACCAGGTAATGGTGGCGCGCGACTTAAGCCGCAGGCGGGCAGAACTGCTGGAGGCCATTGAAGCCGGGCTGGCCCTTTTCGCCGTCTGTGGATCGTACCAGCTGCTGGGACACTACTACCGCTCTGCCTCGGGCGATAAGATTGAAGGATTGGCAGTGTTGGACCTCTACACTGAAGCGGGGGCAAAGCGATTGATCGGAAACGCCGTGATCAGCTGCCCGCTGTGGGAACCAGCCCGCACCCTGGTCGGCTTCGAGAACCACGCCGGAAAAACCTACCTGGGATCAGACCTGCAGCCGCTTGGGCATGTGCTGAGCGGTTACGGCAATAACGGTGAGGATAAAAAAGAAGGCGCCGTTTACAAAAATGTAGTCGGCACCTACCTTCACGGCTCGCTTTTACCAAAAAACCCCTGGCTGACCGATTACCTGCTCCAAAAAGCGCTGGAGTTCATGGGAAAACCGGTAAGCTTAAAAGAGCTCGACGACAGCATGGAAGAGCGGGCTCACCGGGAAGCAATCAGGATTGCCGCTTCGAAAAAGCATAAGCGTCACTCCACCAGGGCTTAAAAGGCATCGCTTCGGTTAATCCGGGAACAGCCAAACCGCAGCCTCGATTGTTTTTCATATAAAGGATCCTTTTTTATAAAGGCCAATACTCGCTCTTTAAAAAGCAAATCCTGAGTTTCTTGCCCCTCCATCAAAAAAGGCAGGAATAAAGCCCCTGCCTTTCCAGTCCCTTATATTGACTTTGAAGCCCTCTACCGGTTTTTATGCTCGATATCCGCTTCTTCAAAAAGCTGCTGCAAGATCAGATCCATCCGGCTATCGAGCCTGGAGTTGATCAGCATCTCCCTGGCATCTTCGCTAACCTCTTCAAAAGAGGGCATTACCGCGGCCCTGCGATCGAGAAGCTGGATAATGTGGTAGCCGAAATTTGTGGCTACCGGTTCGCTTATCTCCCCCACTTCAAGGTTAAACGCTGCTTCCTCAAACTCGGGCACCATCCGCCCGCGGGCGAAGAAGCCCAGTTGACCGCCCTGGGCGCCGCTGCCCAGATCGAGAGAGCGCTCGCCGGCAAGGAGGGCAAAATCTTCGCCGGCCTGGAGCAGGGCCAGGATTTCAGCTGCCTCTTCTTCTGTTTCCACCAGGATATGGCGGGCTTCCACCTCTTCAACCTGCCCAAAGAGGCGGGCATTATCCTCAAAAAACTGCCGAACCTCTTCTTCTTCCGGATCCAGCTCAGCCATGGCCAATTTTTGAAGCAGCATGCTGGGGCTGAAAAAGCTGCGGAAAAGTTCAACTGAACGGCCCTGTTCTTCGAGGAAAGTGTAGAAATCTTCCTCGGAAACCATGAAGGACTGCATGGCGAAGCCGGCAATCCCTTCGTCTATTTCCTCTTCTGTTAGAGTAATATTTTGCCTGCGGGCCTCCTGTTCAATCAGCCTGGCAGTTATCAGCATTTCTAGAACGCTTTCCCCGTGCAGCTCAAATAGCGCTTCAGCTGTCTCACCGCGGGTGATTGTTTCACCATTGACGACTACCATTGCTGAACTATCGCTACCTCTGCCCAGAACAAGCGTTACTCCCATCACGATCACAGCAACCAGTAACACTGCGACCAGGATTATTAATACTTGTGGAGTTAGAATCCGGCGCAGGCGATCTACTGCTACTTCAGCCCTGTTTTCCATCCAATTTCACCTCGGCCCCCCTCTTTAGGGGATAATTTTATTCAGGGGGAATTCAATGATCCCTTCAGCCCCTGCTTCCTGCAGTTGACAGACCAGATC